>JAHDHT010000007.1:7178-8939 GCA_020631175.1 Chitinophagales bacterium | reverse complement strand
GGTCGCGATTTGTCTTCCTTCGTCAGCCTTCATCACTCCGACTTCAATATGTTTTGTAAATAGAGGGTAACGCTGCAATCCGTGCTGCGATTGAGTTTATTAAAACGTTATTCAACAATCCAAAAACAAATTCAGATTAATAATCGGAAAAATAGGTCTTCAAATAATACTATCCTCCATCTTTCAATTTAGCCAATGTGATTTTATTGATATTAGAAAAATTACTTTGATCGACTGAATCCCTTTTTACATCTCCGATGTAATATTGTCTAAACTGATCTGAACTCAATTCCATAATACTATCAGTTAGTTTTTCAATTGTTAAGCTGATGCCTACATCATATTCCCAAATCACCAGTCGAGTCTCTATTTCTTCCTTTTCAGGCTTAGTCAAATGCTTTATAGTATCCAACCAAAACAATTGCCGAATGTTACATGCCTTTGTGCTTTCATTATAAATTACAAATGCATAATTTCTATGAAAAAAAAAAATTGTTCCAATATTTAATCCATCACAAAAAGAATCGACATCAAAAGGAACTCTTTTAGCATCAATTACTTCCCACTTTCCCAATATTGGATGATCAACAGGCAATTCTCGTACCTGATTATTTTGACATGCAAAAATAAAAATGCAAGCTACAACAAGCAGTATTGTTTTTCCAAAAGTATACATTATATATTTGCTGAATCTGTTTTCAGATAATAAATATTGTCGGATTCTTCTAAAGAATTTTATCATAGGTCGATTTTCATGCTTGCTGTATAAACCAAAACTTGTCTTATAGAACTATATTAAAAATATGTTCTCGCAGCTTTATTTACAAATCAGCCTATTTTGACCCGACAAGTGAATTGTACAACGTTTTGGAAGAAGGAATTTACCTTTTTAATTAAATTAGTTGTTAATCGGATTAATCGAGTTTTACTTTTATTCAATATTTAAGGCCTGCCTTTCAACTAAAAAGTCAAACGATAACTCAAATAAGCCTTTGCCATCTAATTGACCATTCCATGCTCCATGCCCCGCAGCCTCACCGTTCGGTGTTAGAATAGTCGCCAATTTATTGTGAATACCTAAAGAGTTATAAATACTTTGCAGTTCAAGTGCTTCTGTGTAGGGAGTTACAGGATCTTTTGCCGTACCATGCGCCATAAATAATTCAGGGTCATTTGCATCATATCGATCATATTGTTCCAGGTTGTAAACTGTTTCATAAACGTCGAGTTTTATATTAGAACCCCAGAAGTAAACCATACTTTTCACAGTATAAGTCTCGTTTAAATTTGTACTCGAAAGTGTGGGATCATCTGCTAATGTAATTTCGTCTCTAAAGTCTTCAGGATTAGAAATACCTAATGCAATAGTTGTAATAGCTCCGGCTGAAGCTCCACCAACCGTTATAAAATCAGTATTTATGTTATAGCTATTCGAATTCGCTACTAACCAGCGAAGAGCCGCTTTAGCATCTCGTTGAGCGGTATACATCGCAAAACTCTGCTGCAACTGATCAACCGTTTCTACTTCTTCTATTGCGTGCTCCATCCACTCTTGTGGAACCATACCATTATAAAAAGACAACACTCCTTTTGGGGTCATTCCACTTAATTGACCTAATTCTTCTGTGGTTCGATAATCTATGGAAACAAAAACCCAACCCCTCGACGCAAAATAATTCGCCATCTCAATAATTTCAGGTTTCGTTTTGGTACCACCGGTAAAACCTCCACCATGAATAAACATAAAAAGAGGTCTGCTTT
>JAHDHT010000007.1:0-7078 GCA_020631175.1 Chitinophagales bacterium | reverse complement strand
GCTATTTTATTCATACTTAAATGTACGAGATTACCTCCGGTAGACAAAGCAAAGCCCCTCTAAAATCTTAGTTAAAGAAACACATGGAAATACTAAATTATAAAATTAATTATTTCTATTTTCTAGCGTAATTTTACTATGCTATATTAAAATTGAATTTCACTATACTTTTAATCGCATTTGTTTTCAAAGTGAATAGTTTTTAATGGAAAAAGGTAAAAATCAAGTAAAGGAAACAAGAATAACTGACTTAAGCGGTCTTAATGAAAAACAAAGACTTGCTGTTATAAGCGAATGTAAACGATTACTTGTTCTCGCAGGAGCGGGTTCAGGAAAAACAAAGACACTCTTACAAAAATTAATTTACCTCATTGAAGAAAAAGGCATTAATCCCGGCAGCATTTTAGCAATAACATTTACGAAAAATGCAGCTAATGAAATGCTGGATCGATTGATTATTTCAGCTGATGATTCTGAAAAATACGCTGAAATTCTATCAGACAACAACAGATCACCAAGAGAAAAAGATACAGAACGTTATTTTTTTATAAAAAAACACAAATGGATAGATAATCTTACCTTAAGAACTTTTCATAGTCTTTGCTATAATATTATTCGAAACTTTGGCGTAAACGAATTTGATAATAAATTTAAAATAATTGGTGATACTAAAGCTAAGGATAATGAATTCATTAAATATGCGGCCACAGAAACTTCTTTTGAAGTTCTCCATAAAATTCTGATTAAAAATTGTGAGAAAAATGAATATCTACTCAATTTAAAAAGATATGTTTTAGATTATATGATTGATAAAATCCATATCGAAAACAACAAAGGACAATCAATTACTAAAGCAGGTAAATTTTACACAACATTAAACGGAACTAAAGTTCGTTCTAAGTCTGAACAATATATAGCTGATTGGCTTTTTCGCCATAGCATTAAATTCGAGTATGAGCCTAATGTAAAATTTAGAGATTTCAATTTTCATCCTGATTTTTATATCCCTGAGGCAAATCTGTATCTTGAGCATATCAGCCAGAAAAGTTATCCTACAACAAAAAAGGAAGAGCAGTTCACCAAAGCTAATAAGTTATTAGTAAAAACATTTGAACATCAAATCAATGATACTGCTATTTTTAATTTAGTCTTAGACCGAATTGTAAAAAACAGACTGCCTGCAAATTATAATTTTAAAACAGCATTATCATTTGAAGAAGAATTTCGATCATATCATAAAGAGGTAAAAGATTTTATACGTCAAACTATGCGTATAAATGATATGATTAAAGTTGAAAATATTTCATTTAAAAAAATACTTAAAGATGCTCAAAAAGATCAACACGAACGTGTTAGAGATTTTTACAAATTAGCAATTCCTCTAGTTGAAAAATTTAAAACATATTGCACTAACAAATCCTATCTTGATTTTAACGACATGCTGATAAAGACGATTTCACTCTTTAAAAATCACAAGGAGATTGCTGAAAAATTCAGATTTAAGTATGACTATATTTTGGTTGATGAATTTCAGGATGTAAACAACTTACAGGTTGAATTAATCAAATTATTACTACGTAAAGAATGCCAGCTTTTCTGTGTTGGAGATGACTGGCAAAGCATATATGGATTTAGAGGTTCTAATGTTGATTACATCCTTAATTTCGGTAAACACTTCAAACAGGCTGAAACCATAAAGCTAAGTATGAACTACAGAAGTACAGAACATATTGTTGGAGCAAGTAATGAAGTGATCAAACACAACAAATTTAAAGTTGAAAAAAAGGTATTAGCTAATAAAAAGTCTAGTAATAAAATTCACATTTACGCCGGTAAAACGGAGGTAGATAATATTGATTATGCCTATAATCAAGTTGTCAAACTAATAAATGAAGGTTATAAAAAAGAAGACATTTTATTTCTTTACAGAAGAAGTAAAATGTTTAGTCCGTACTTTGAGCGCTTCAGGCAAACAGGCGTATTCGTTTCTTATAAAACAATACATGCTGCTAAAGGGCTTGAAGCAAAAGCGGTTTTCATTATTGGATTATCGCAAGGAAGCGGTGGGTTTCCAGATATCTGGATGGAAGATCGTATATATCAAGTGATTAAAAAGTCAAATTATGATTTATTATTGGAAGAAGAAAGGAGGCTTTTTTATGTTGCAATTACCAGAGCAAAAGATGAATTATTTTTGATAACAGAAAAGGGAAATGAATCTCGTTTTTTAAAGGAAATACCGGAAAACTTTACCTTTAAAACAAGTATTCCCTTAAAATCTGTTGTTGAAGAAATTTTACTTTGTAAGAATTGTAATAATCGATTAGATAGTAATTTTGCATTCTGCCCCTATTGTGGTAAAGATCAGCAAACTTAATAAAGATAGATTTGCAAACTAAAACAGCTTTCATCCTAAAGACAGGTCAAAAAAACACATTCCTCAATTCTCCCTAATAAACTTCGTCTTTTAAAAAGGATAGCCAATCGCCAGATTCCAAATCAAATTCTCCCTCCGCCAGGCAGCATCACCAAAACGAATATCATCAAATACCCATCGGTTTCCTTTCACTAACCAGGGTTTTCGAAAGGGAAAAGCAGCATCCAGCCTGATAACAAAGTAGCTTAAATCGAGACGAGCACCTACCCCGCCACCTACTGCAATTTTATTATAAAAATCTCTTGGTTCAAATTGCGCTCCTACCCTCAGCGGATCTTTTTCTAATGTCCAGACATTTCCGGCATCCAAAAATAAAGCGCCTTCGATTACTGAAAACATATCAAATCGATATTCAATATTCGTTTCCAATTTTATCTCACCTGTTTGATCAATAAAAATATCATTCGCTAATGTATCGGGTTTTAGATAAGATCCCGGCCCTACAGCCCGAACACGAAAAGCTCTTATGCCATTCGTTCCGCCTGAGAAGAATTGTCTTGAATAGGGTAAAACATCACTATTACCATAAGGCACACCGATACCGGCATACCAACGGGTCGCCAATGTTCTTTCAGGACTAATAAACCGATAGTATTTATATTCTGCATCAAGACGCACAAATTGCGCTATTCGAACATTTAATAAAGTTGAGGCTGTGTCTTCTGCATTAGAAAAAATTGAACTGGCGAGATTACCTGCCCATTCAATATTTGTTTTTACATAATGAAAGTTTCTTGTTTTCTCCTGAATCTGACTGTTATAGGTAAAGCTGTATTTTGACCCTAAAATAATTTGTTGTTCGAAGCTTTGTTCTAATGCAGGATTATCTAATAAGAGCGTATCGAATGCAGGTTTAGTATCAATTAAATTTAAATAACTAACACTGATCGGATCAAATCGATGTTGGCGTTCCAATGTTTCCCGCCATTGGTATCCCAGATTTAAATTAAAGGTTGCTAATTCATAAAACTGAAGCCGGTTGAAATATTGAATTCCAAAACCAATATTTGTTTTCGGAATAAAACGACTGGAATAATTCCGTATCGGAAAAGGAGTTAAAAATTTTGGTATCAATAAATTTGCCTGCGCATTAATATCAATAGCATTAATCAATGAATTTTGTAAGCCGATTTGATTTTCAAGTCCGCCAAACAAACTTAAAGTTAATCGTT
Organism: Chitinophagales bacterium; assembly: GCA_020631175.1. Taxonomy (GTDB): domain Bacteria; phylum Bacteroidota; class Bacteroidia; order Chitinophagales; family JAHDHT01; genus JAHDHT01. The sequence goes on along the minus strand of JAHDHT010000007.1, from coordinate 3,469 downwards.
CACCACCTCCAAAAGTATTTAAATTACTATGTGAAATTGATGCGGCAGTTCCGAGGTTGAAACTGTTTCCTGAATTCAGATTTGTAGCGTCATCATTAATGCCTGTTTTTGAATTCACTTCCAGATCGATTTCAAATTCAAGCTTTTGTTTGGTGGTTAAATAAACGGTTACATCGAGTGAATCGAATTGTTCAGTAGCATAAGGGTCGATACTGATATTTACAAATCGGTATATACCTAAGTTAACCAGATTATTAACGGTGCGATTATAGTTTGCTTCATTATAAACCTGACCTTTTCTAAACAAAATAGAACGGATTATAATTTCAGGATGAATAAAATCGCTGTTATAGATATATCGAATACCTTCAAAAACTAAAGTGTCTTCAGGTGTGGCATAAGAACTGTAATCAGGATAAACAACTACATTTCGAATGTAAGACTTTTGATGTGTTTCATTTTCACCGGGTGGATTTACTTTCACATAAATATCCAGCTTTCGATCTTTTGCAGTACTGTCAATTTCAAAACGAACGTAATCATTATTAAAACGATAATATCCTTCCTCCCTCAAAACTTTTTTAATTCTGCTCCTTTCCTTATCCATTAAGCTTACGCTAAAAACTTCACCTCTTTTTAAGAGTGATTTCGAAGACCTGCGGATAACGGTCTTATTAAAAGCTGTTGAGTCACTAACAAAAAATACGTTTCTTATATAATACGGACTATTAACTTTAACATCATATTTAACTCCGATACGCTGTCGTGATGTATCTAATGCATAGCTGATATCGTAATCGAAATATCCATTATTAAAAAGATATCTTTCCATGCGTTCTACCGAACGTTCAGCATCCCCGGTTTCGTAGAGAACCGGTGCTTCTCCTATGTTCTCATTAATCCACTTCGGAATACGCTTTTCTTTTCCATAAGTAGCGTTATACCATAGCAGGCGATTTTTGGCAAAGCCGCTATTCTCTTTTGGCACCGCTAATTTTTCAAGATTAGATTCTAAGGTTCCTTTTTCTTTGATCGACTTTTCAGAACTTACATCAACAGCTGTTTTATCATATAGATATTCTGTATCTGCTAAATATTTCGTATAGTTACAGGAAGAAACAAGGATACTTAAAATAAGGATCGCGAAATAATATGTCGAGGATAAAGCTCTCACAAAAGACCATTCAGTTCGTTCGCTCCCTCAAATTAAAAAAATACCGCAACAAAAGCGGAATGTTTGTAGTTGAAGGCGAAAAAGGCTTTGAAGAAATATTGAATTCAAATGCCCCTTTGAAACATTGCTATACTACTGACGAATCAATCCTTCAAAAGCTACAACATCATCGGCCTTCTTTTTCGGAAGCGCATTGGATCCATCCTACCAATTTGGAACAGATCTCACAACTCAAACAACCTAATAAAGTTGTCTGTATTGTGGAACAGGAAGATTTAAACAAAATGCTGGAATGGAACGAAAGTGTCTATTATTTAGCCCTCGACCGCATAAAAGACCCCGGCAATATGGGAACCATCATTCGGATAGCAGACTGGTTTGGAATTGAAGCCTTATTGCTGTCAAAAGAATGTGTTGATCCTTATAATGCTAAGGTCGTTCAGGCCACTATGGGTTCTGTTTTGAGGGTCAAAATGCATCTTGTTGACTTGGCAAATCAAGTTTTGAAAGCTGAATTTCCGATTTATGCCTCTGCTCTTGATGGAATACCTCTAAAAGAAACTCAGTTTAAGCCGGGAGGAATAATTTTAATCGGTAACGAATCGAATGGTCTTAATGATAAACTGCTCAAAAATGCCGATCATAAGATTAAAATATCAGGAAAAGGTCATGCAGAGTCATTGAACGCTGCAATTGCAACCGGAATCATTTGTCATCATATTTTGGGATGAACTTAGTGAAAAATCAGGCAATTGCCTCTGATAAAAATTGATTCAGTTTATAAGATGCCTTCAAACGTTTCAAGACCTCTTTCGAAGCATCTTTAGCCACTAAATCTTTTTGATTTAGGTCACTCATACAAAAAAACGACTTATATCGAATCAATTCAATTTCAGGATGATCCTTAGAATATCCTTTCGGACTTGTTTTGACGCGGTGATCGTGTAGACCGTCAAAATACTTTTTAAAAGCAGCTGATTTTAAGACCTTCTTTAATGCCTGTGCATTATAATCTATTTCTTGTCGAATTGCAGCAAGATCTTTACTCTGCGGCATATACATTCCTCCGCCGGTAAAAATTTCACCCGGCTTTAAATGTATATAGTATCCGGGCAACGTACTTTTTCTTCCACCCGGCCCCATAAATGCACCGAAATGTGTTTTGTAAGGAGTCTTATCTTTTGAAAAACGCACATCTCTAAAAATTCGAAACATGCATTTTTTACCGGTCAATTCTTTCTCAATTGAATGATCAAATTTTCGAATACCATTCAATAATTCATCGATAAAATTTTCAAAGTCCTCCTTTGCTTCCTGGTATTTTTTTCGATGCTCATCAAACCAGGCTTTATTATTATTTTTATCAAGCTTTTTTAAAAAATCAAGTGTCGCCTTTTGTATCATTTTTCTTTATTTCAAAATAATTTAAAAACGCCAATAAGCGTCTCTTTTACTTTCATTCAACATTAAATTACGACCATCCCAACTGTTTTGTTTTAATAACTGGTTTGGATAATCCTGCTTAAATATATATTTATTTTTTCTTTCCATATCCAATTGCACAGTTACTTCCCATGCCTTTTCATTTTCATAATCAATTTCCCGCACGATAAACGAAGCAGTTTGAGGAGAAAGACTTCCTAGCCTTGAACTAACCTGTGTTGACAGTAAGGGTGCCTGAAATCTTAATCCTTGTTTAAAATTCAATGCTCGTAATGAAAAACTTAATTGATCTTCAAAAAGAAAATTTGAATTTACTTTCTTAGAGCCTATACCCTCTCCGTCCCAATATGAATCATAATTGACATTGTAAGCATTGTCTTTATAAGACCAAGATTTAAAAGTATTTCCACACCATTCCTGAGAAGAATTAGTGAATTTATATAAACGCTCCGGCGACGTTCTTTGAAAAAACAAACTACTTAAAAAGTGATAAGGATATTTATCTGTTTCAATTCTTGCAATCTTATTCACTTTAAATACATCAAATAAATCATCGCGTGAATAATCATCCGTTTTTACATCAAAAGCCGAATTAAAAACCTCTTTAACTGCAATGTGCGTATATTCAAAAGTTCTCGTTTTCCCATAAATTTTTCGCTCGGCATTATAGCTGTTTACCTCCGCCAATCCATCATCCCAAAGAGACTGCATTGCCCAGTTCGGGTTGAAATTAGTCTGCCAATCCGCATTTACACTTTCCGTCGGATGAACAAAGGCCAAAATCATTAGGGCCGAAAAAGCCAGTATTGAAATTACAAGTATATTTTTCATCGCTTAAAAATCATTTTCATA
>JAHDHT010000512.1 GCA_020631175.1 Chitinophagales bacterium | reverse complement strand
CAGATATTGATACCATTTTTGTAATTGCCCGACCTGAATATTCTCATATTTCTTCCAGTATCGTTCGGGAGATTATAGTAAATGGAGGCGATGCCGATCAGTTTTTACCGGATGCAATTAAACCTCTGTTGTAGGGGCGAATTTATTCGCCCCTTTGCCAAGTAGGGATGCTGCGAAGCAGCGGGGTGGTTTTATTTATAATTAAGTTTTTAATATTATTTATCAATAGCCTTTCATAATTTTTAATTATTTTCATTCGCCGCCACTTCCAAACAATTATTAAATATGAAATCAGATTATCTCGATTTATGTCACTACAATAAGTGGGCAAATTCAATGATTATTAACTGGCTTGAAAGTATAGATGAAGAAATTTTAAATCAAAAAATTGCTTCCAGTTTTAACAGCCTGAATAAAACGATACAACATATCGATTATTGGCAACGCTTTTGGTTGCTGTTTATATTGGAAGGAAGTCCGGTTCAGTATAATGGACGGATAAAAAATCAACATACAATTAAAAGCCTTGAAATGCTGGCTGAAAGTTCTGCCAATTTCCTGGATGAATTAAACGATAAAAATGAAGAATTTTTCAGCGAAGAAATTCATTTAAATGAATCCTGGAGAAAACATAAAGCACCTCGTAATGCATTTTTAAAACATGTATTAAATCACAGTAATTTTCATCGCGGACAAATCATTACGATGGCAAGAGGTTTAGGGATCGAAAAAGGAATTCCCCGAACCGATTATTTAATTTTTAGTAAAGAAACTGCTTAACGCGCCGGTTCAGCTTCTGTCGCTCTCAAAGCAGCAGCAGCTACATCGCGAATCGTTTTATAAGAACGGCTTAAATACTTCATCACTTCAGTTCTAGGTACCCATTTCGCTTCCTGAATACCTTCATCTTCCTGCGGTTTTAATTGCCCTTCATAATCAGATTGCATGATATACCAATGCGTCGCTTTAAGAATTCGTTTTAAATTTCTCGAGTAGTTATGATAGGTGCACCGTTGGTTTAATCCGTCCATTCGAATAGGTTGTGCCATTTGCAGATTTTCGACGCCGGTCTCTTCCGAAACTTCTCTTAAAGCTCCAACATCAGGTGCTTCTTCCTGATCGAGTTTACCTTTGGGTAGTTCCCAGATATCATGACGTTTGATGAGTAACATATCTCCCGCTTTGTTAAAAACAACACCGCCTCCGGCTTCGATATAAATAAAGTTGCCGAAAAAGTCAGACCGCAGGGCTT
>JAHDHT010000177.1:4181-7742 GCA_020631175.1 Chitinophagales bacterium | reverse complement strand
ATTTCAAAATTTCATGTCCCATTTTATCTCTTTTCGTTTTAAGATACTGTTCATTATGGGGGTTAGGATCGATTTCTATACCTACATTTTCAATAATTTCTAATCCATATCCGTCCAATCCTATGCGCTTTTTCGGATTATTGGTGATTAGTTTGATTTTCTGGATATTTTGATCCCTTAGAATTTGAGCACCAATACCGTAATCTCTTTGATCCGGTTTGAATCCGAGTTTTAAATTTGCTTCGACGGTATCCATACCCTGTTCCTGAAGTTTGTAAGCTTTTAACTTGTTAAGCAAACCAATACCTCTTCCTTCCTGATTCATATACAGCACCATGCCTCTGCCTTCTTTCTCAATCATTTTCAAAGCTGCAGTTAATTGATCACCACAATCGCATCTTAATGAACCTAATATATCTCCGGTAAAACAAGAACTATGAACCCTAACTAAAACAGCATCCTCCTTAGACCACATTCCTTTTGTAATAGCTAGATGCTGATCGCCGGTGGTAAGCTGAGTATAGGCAGTTAGTTTAAATACACCATATGCTGTCGGCATATCTACTTCAACTTCCTTTTTAATTAAGGTTTCATGCTTTAAGCGATAAGCAACTAAATCTTTAATTGTGATTAGCTTAAGATCATGTTCATCTGCAAATTTTCTAAGCTCGGGCAATCTAGACATTGTTCCATCTTCATTCATTATTTCAACTAATACTCCGGCAGGTTGAAATCCCGCTAATCTTGCCAGGTCTACTGTTGCTTCAGTATGACCTGTTCTTCTTAACACGCCTCCTGCTTTAGCCATTAATGGAAAAATATGCCCCGGTCTGCCAAAATCAGCTGCTTTCATTTTCGGATCGACTAAAGCCTGAACAGTTTTAGCTCTATCATGGGTGGATATACCGGTAGTACAGCCGTAACCATTTAGATCGATCGAAACGGTAAATGGAGTTGCGTGCAATGCCGTGTTATTGTTCACCATTAATGGTAAATCCAGTTCCTGACATTTTTCTTCTAAAAGAGGTGCGCAAATAAGTCCACGACCATAGCGTGCCATAAAGTTTATGGTTTCAGGAGTAACGCATTCTGCTGCGGTAATTAAATCCCCTTCATTTTCACGATCTTCATCATCGACAACTACAACAAGTTTACCTAAACGGATATCTTCGATTGCATCGGCTACAGAATCAATTCTTATGGGGTTCGATGTTTCGTTGGGTTGGTTTCCAGACATTTGTATTTATTCCTTTTATGTACATTATAAAGCCTAAAAACAAAGCAAGGTTCATATAAATGAAATAAATGATCTGTTTGAAAGGACTTATTTTCTTTATTGGTAAATTCAGTTTTAATAATACGATCGGAATCAGTGCTAATAGCAGCATAGCGATAGCCAAAAACCAATAGAATACAGAAGGCTGACTCAAACCTACGATTAAAGCTGAAAGGAAAGCCATTATATAGAGCATGGGACCAATCCATCTTAATACTTTATGCGAAAAAAAGGCAAATGCAATGGATCGAGGCTTATTCCATAGCATGTGTTTAAAGTATGCGAGATTCTGGTAGTTACCGGCTGATATTCTTCGCTTTCTTATAAATTCAGATTCGATATCATCAATCAAATCTTCATAAGCGATGGCATCCGGTTCTTTAATTGCCTGATATCCCTGATCAATCAATTGCATAGTTTGGTAGAAATCTTCCATTAATATATTGGACGGAAATATCGCTGCCAATTCGGCCCGAATGGCATAACATGCACCGAATGCTCCCATCATAGAGCCGAAACTTAAGGTCTCATGATATTTGATTTCATTTTCTCTGTGGATATAAAAGCTTTCAGTAGCTGATATCATCGTTTTGGAGTCGACTTTATTGATTATTCGTGCGGCAACCAAACCAATTTCCCGATTTTTGAAATGTCTTGCCAATTGAAAAACAGTAATTGGGTTGAAAATGATGTTTGCATCGGTAAAGATGTATACAGCATCAACAGATTGCTGTGACTCTTCAGATTTTAGTTGCCGGGTAATTTTATTAAGGATGTTTGCTTTACCGTTTCTACCTCCAAAATCAATTAGCTGAATACGATTATCCTGATTTACATATTGTTCTACAATACTATTCGTTTGATCGGTGGAACCATCAGATCCGACTATTATTTTCAATTTTTCTTCAGGATAATCACTTGACAGAATACTTTCAATTTTCTTTCCGATTACTTTCTCTTCATTATAAGCAGCAATAAGAATGTAGACTAAAGGCAAGTTGTTTTCGTCTTTTAACCAACAGTTATTATTGGGTTTTTTACCGACAGATAAGGCTTTAACAATCAAGGGATAGAACACATATGTATGAAGTATCCCTAATAGGGCGAAGAAGCATATGAATTTTAAAAAAATCAAATCATTTTTGATAAAACATCAACAAATCCTTAATCAATTTTTCATTGTTGTGTTTCTTTTTTATCAGCTCGGCTGCGCTGTTTCCTAAACCTTCCGCAAAGGTACTATTATTCAAACAGCTAATGATGTTTTCTGCGAACTTTATAGGGTCATTTGCAATCAATAAATGTCTGCCGTTTATGTAATCGATTCCTTCTGCTGCTACTGTTGTGGTTACGATAGGCATCTTGAGCATCATTTGCTCGATCAGCTTGATTCTTATTCCGGAACCGGAAAGTAAGGGAACGATCATTATTGTGTTTGATTGGATGAAATCAGCAGCGTTTTCTACTTCTCCCAGCATTTCCACATTTGGATATTTTAATTGCTTTATACTTTCCGGGAAATTTCTACCTGCAACCATTAATTTCACCTTCGGAAGTGCCTGATTTACTTGTGGCCATGCTTCATTCAAAAACCAAAGTAGCCCTTCCTGATTCGGCAGCCAATCTAATGCTCCTATAAAACCTATTTGATTATGCTTTGTGCTTTGATCTTCATTATTGCCCGCATACTCTTCCGGATTTACTCCAAATGGAACCGTATGTATTTTTTGTTTTGGAAGGAAGGATTGGTAAAATTTGGCATCTTTAGAAGAGATTGGAATTACAAAATCGAAGGCTTTAGCCTGTTGTTCTTCCTTTTTAAGTTGTGCAGCATTCCACTTAAATATCATCTTCTTTAAACCATTGGATTTCAATTGCATACGATTCCATATTTCAAATTCTACATTATGGGATCGAAAAGCAATTTTTGCTTTAGAAAGAGACTTGATAAATGAGACATACGGGAATAAATACAAGCCTTCAAGTTGAATAATATCAAAGCTATTTTGGCTTAATATCGTTTTAAGTTGAGCTCGAACTTTTTCATTAAAAAATCTTTGCGTTGTATAGGCATTTGCTGAGAAAAACGATTTAAATAAGGTTACAATAGAGTGTGATGTATTGACAAAAACCTGATGAAATTTGATCTTTGATTTAATCTCATCCGGCAAATGATTAAGATCATAAGGATGTTTTGGTGTTTGGATGGATAATAAAGTTACATCAACATCATTGTCCAGCATACCCTTTATCATACTCATTAAAGCTAAAGATTCGCCATCTTT
>JAHDHT010000177.1:0-4081 GCA_020631175.1 Chitinophagales bacterium | reverse complement strand
GGCATCCCAAGGCCACCCTTTTTTGTTATTGCACCTAATGGAGCACCAACAAAAAACAATACGATACATGCTACCGATAACACGAATTTTCTATGCCACTCCATATTGAGTTTGTTAAATCTATTCTCTTTTAATTCAACATCCCTGCCGGCGACATTAATAAAGGACTTCGCGTTTCTGGCTTGTGAAAGAGCCCTTTTAAGAATTTGCTTACGCTTATGCTTTTCAAATCCTAAAATGAATTTATTGTTTTCAGTTATAAATGGTTTATTTTCAGGCTCTTTTTGTAAGGTATCTATTATTTTAATATAAGGAATTAATTGCTTCTCAAGTTTATCTGCCCTTTTATCAATTGTGTTTTGTAATGAATCCATTTCGCTTTCAAGCTGGAGAATATTCAACATTTGATAGTTCTTTCTGAACAGATCTTCATTGGTATTTTTCATTTCAAAGCCCGACATATCGAAGACTTTATTAAAGACTTTAAAGTGTGTTCTGAAATGTTCGAATTGATCATCTTTTCGAGGTTTTGGCTTAGCCTGCATTTCTTCATACTGACTTCCATTGTAAAGTCTGAATGTTAAGTATTTGCCATCCGGGTCCGGATACATTTCTGCTCTTTCCGCCAGTATTACATTGATGTTTCCTTTTCCTTTTGTGTGATCGTAAATGAGCACATTATTGAGCGTTCGACCATCTTCTTCTTTGCTTTCAGCTTTAATACTAAAGCCTTCTATACCGTTATAAAAGATGCCTGCCTGAATATCGAAAGCCGGTCTTTTGTGTGTTACATCGTACAGTAAAACTCCATATTTCAAATTTGCTTTAGGAAGCATATAATTAGAGAACCAAAAAGCGATTATGGATAATATAAAAACCACAAAAATGAGGGGTTTCATGATTCGAATTAAAGATATCCCTGAAGATTTGAGTGCTACTAATTCATAATGTTCAGAGAGATTCCCGAATGCCATTATGGAAGAAAGTAAAATTGCCAATGGCAGAGCCATCGGGACCAAACCGGCACTTGCATAGAAGATGAGTTCAGCAATGATACTGATTTCAAGTCCCTTCCCTACTAAATCGTCGATGTACTTCCACAAAAATTGCATTACCAGTACAAAGAGTGCGATAAAAAAAGTAAGTATAAACGGAGGAACAAAGCTTCTAATTAAAAGATAGTCTATCCTCTTCAAGGTGTAATTATTTTTACTAAAACGTGATTGAAATCATAAAGATGTGCAGATAAGAACATTTAACATGTGATTTTATCCTCCACCAATCATCTTGGATAATTTCCTTACCTGAGTATCCCAAAGTTGTTTTTGATCTTCCACTTCATAGTCTTCTGCGAAGTCATTCACAACAAGAACAGTATCATTTGTAACGTCTACTTTTTCGATTCTGAATTCGAAATATTCATCATCACCACCATCTTCCCATTGGTATCTTATAGATTCATTTTCAACAGAATCTATACAAACAGCCTTTTCTTCGTATCCATCCCAAAAGAAACTGTAAACATCTCCATTTTTATCGACATGAGGGGCGAACCATTGGGCAAGGCCGGATGGGGTTGATAAAAAATTAAAGAGTATACCGGGCGAAGACCTGATAACAAACTCAACACTAAATTGCTTTTTTTCCGACATATATTGCCATAAGATTTGGCACAATGTTAACTAAAAAATCAATTTTTCAAAATAAATTGAACTAAAACTAGGTTAATATCCTTGAGATGATTGAAAATACTGATGCTGCGTGTGATTATCCGTCCAAAAATATTTGGTTGGGTGAGATTTTTTTGTTTATTTGCGCAGTTCTGAACATATAATAAATCTTGTAACTATATGAGACAACTCAAAATCACCAAATCGATCACGAACCGTGAGAGCCAATCGCTTGAAAAATATCTTCAGGAAATCGGTAAGGTAGACCTATTGATTCCTGAACAAGAGGTGGAGCTTGCGCAACGTATCAAGCAAGGTGATCAAGAAGCTTTGGAGGAATTAACCAAAGCTAACTTAAGATTTGTTGTTTCTGTTGCAAAGCAATATCAAAACCAGGGTCTTTCATTGAGTGATTTAATCAATGAGGGAAATCTTGGATTGATAAAAGCTGCTCAGCGATTTGATGAAACCAGAGGTTTCAAATTCATTTCTTATGCAGTTTGGTGGATTCGCCAGTCTATTCTTCAGGCATTAGCGGAACAGTCGAGAATCGTTCGATTGCCTTTGAACAAGGTCGGATCACTAAACAAGATTAACAAAGCGTTTTCAGCATTAGAACAGGAATTTGAGCGAGAGCCTTCTGCAGAAGAATTAGCTGAAGTACTTGAAATTGCCAGTGAAGAGGTAGAAACTACCTTAGGTGTTGCCGCAAGACACGTTAGTGTTGACGCTCCTTTTGTTGAAGGGGAAGATAACTCATTATTAGACGTACTTGAAAATAACAACACCCCTTCTACCGATGGCCGTTTAGAGTACCACGAATCTTTAAGAAACGAAATCGAGCGTTCTTTAAGTACACTTACTGATCGTCAGCGCGACGTAATTAAGCTCTACTTTGGAATCGGTGTTGCACACAGTATGTCTCTTGAAGATATTGGAGAAAAGTTTGCTTTGACAAGAGAAAGAGTACGACAAATCAAAGACAAGGCGATTAACAAATTAAGATCTACCTCAAGAAGCAAATTATTAAAGGCTTATTTGGGATAGTCTTACAATAAGATTTAATTTAGCCCACTCTTTTTAGAGTGGGTTTTTTATTTCACATTTCAAAGACGAAATTAATTTCAAATGTTTGAAAATCTTCAGGACAGGCTGGATAAAGCCTTTCAAACCCTTAAAGGACAAGGGAAAATAACAGAAATCAACGTTGCTTCTACCGTAAAGGAGATCAGAAGAGCTTTAGTAGATGCTGATGTTAACTATAAGATTGCTAAAGAATTTACAAATACTGTAAAGGAAAAAGCACTTGGTGGTGATGTATTAACAGCTGTATCTCCGGGACAGTTGATGGTAAAAATTGTAAAAGATGAGCTAGCCCAGTTGATGGGTGGCCAGGCAGAAGGTATCAATTTGGGTGGAAATCCAACTGTTATTTTAATTGCCGGTCTTCAAGGTTCTGGTAAAACGACCTTTTCAGGTAAGCTTGCTAATTTTTTGAATACCAAAAAGAATAAGCGTGTATTACTTGTTGCAGGAGATGTTTATCGACCTGCTGCAATTGATCAGTTAGAGGTTTTGGGTGGACAGATTAACGTTGAGGTATTTGCTGAACGGGAAAACAAAAACCCTGTTTCTATTGCGCAAAATGCAATTGAACATGCCAAGCAAAAAGGAAAGAATGTTGTTATTATAGATACGGCCGGTCGATTGGCTGTAGATGAAGAAATGATGAATGAGATCGAAGCGGTTAAAAATACTGTTGAGCCGCAGGAGATTTTATTTGTGGTGGATTCGATGACAGGTCAGGATGCTGTAAATACGGCTAAAGCTTTCAATGAAAGACTGAATTTTGATGGTGTTGTACTTACCAAACTTGATGGTGATACCAGAGGTGGTGCAGCTTTAAGTATTAAGTACACAGTTGATAAACCCATAAAGTTCATCTCGATGGGTGAAAAGATGGATACACTGGATGTTTTCCATCCTGAACGAATGGCTCAACGTATTTTGGGTATGGGTGATATTGTTTCTCTTGTAGAAAAAGCCCAGGAGCAATTTGACGAGAAAGAAGCTGCCCGATTACAAAAGAAAATTAGAAAGAATCAGTTTGATTTCAATGACTTCTTAGGTCAGATCAAGCAGATTAAAAAGATGGGTAATATTAAGGATCTGCTTGGAATGATTCCCGGAATGGGTAAAGCGATTCGGGATATTGACATTGACGATGATGCTTTTAAGAAGATTGAAGCGATTATCTTTTCGATGACGCCCTATGAACGTGAAAACCCGCATTTAATTAATGGTTCTCGTCGTAAGCGAATTGCCATTGGAAGTGGAAGTTCTGTTACGGATGTTAATCAGTTTATGAAGCAGTTTGATCAGATGCGTAAGATGATGAAAACGATGACGAA
>JAHDHT010000511.1 GCA_020631175.1 Chitinophagales bacterium | reverse complement strand
AACGCAGTATTCCGACTCCATTTAAGATGGCAAGAACCCCATTTCTTGATAAATTGGTGAAATATGCCGTTCGGAAGCATATTCTCGAATCATACGTGCGCGAGGTATATTTCGATCAGTCGAAAGTTACCAATGCATTGATTAATCGATATTACGACCTGTTTACCCGGGAAGGCAATCCCGAAGCTTTCGTTTACATGGTGAACAGCCATTTTAAAGACAATACCCGCCATATCAGTAAAATAGAAACCCCGACCCTTATTTTATGGGGAAATGAAGACCAATGGATACCGGTAGAATACGGTCATGAATTCAATCAAAGACTTCAAAACTCCGAACTCATAATTTACAGAGATACCGGACATCTTCCCATGGAAGAACAACCTACAAAGAGTTTGAAAGATGCCCGCGCATTTTTGATGGATGCCTGAGTTTTTCAAGTGCAAGTGTCAAATTCAAATTCAAATTCAAATAAGTTCGGATGACTGTTTTTTATTAGCAAAAACATTGCATTTGCGAAGCACATCCTCACCGGCTTTACGTTGCAAGGCACTTTGTGCTCAAGCAATTCAGCATAAGCTTTTCTTGTTTTCCCTCCGGTCAACCGTCGAAAAGCTTTGCTTCATTGCATTCGCCCAAAGCGGCTTTCCACTGCAATCCGGGCTAGATGAAATGTTTTTCAACTCGAATCCATAGGAAAGACTTCTAGATATTCAGACATTCAGATCGGCTGCGCCTTGCAGATATTCAGACAAAATTTTATTCTTCTAATCTAAAAGCGAAGCGATCTCGTAACGAAGCGATCTCGAAGCGAAGGCGGTCTCGCAGCGAAGCGTTCTCGACTCTCGCAGCCAAAGGCAGTCTAAGAAATCAATAAAACTTCGCAATCTCAGCAATACCCTTTCGCTTCAAATCAGGCACTTCCGCATTATCAGGCGCATAACCGACAGGAATTAACAGATAAGGCTTTTCATTTTCCGGCCGCTCCAGAATTTTGTGTAAAAAATTAAGCGGACTTGGAGTATGGGTTAAAGCAACTAAGCCTGCATTATGAATCGCCATTAATAAAAAGCCGGTTGCTAATCCGACCGATTCATTTACGTAATAATTTTTAGCACGCTCCTCTTCTACTAAATCATAAGTCTTTTTAAAAACAACGATTAGCCAGGGAGCGATTTCGAGAAATGGTTTATGTTCATCTGTGGCGAATGGTTTTAAATCTTCCAGCCATTCATCAGACATCCTTCCATTATAATTAA
>JAHDHT010000176.1:1915-7805 GCA_020631175.1 Chitinophagales bacterium | reverse complement strand
ATTACCGGTAAGGGTATAGGTTTGGGTGGATGTTGGACTAACTGTTAGCATACTTCCATTCACAGATGAAGTTAAATCTCCTCCAGACCAGGTATAAGTACTTGCACCTGAAGCCATCAGGTCGACCGTTTCACCTTCACAAATCTCTGTATCGCTTGCTGTGGCTACTACATTTAAAGCGCTGCTTTCCAAACAAATATTTAAATTCCAGTTATCTAATGAACCTCCGTCCTGATTATAAGTATCCTGAATCGTTAAGGTCCAGTCACCTGAAGCTTCTTCACCGATAAAGTCTGCAAAAGAACCGGTTTGTGGCTGGAAATCTCCCCCACCTGTTGGTGGACATGGAATACTATTATTCGGATCTCCTCCATCATTGAAGTTTAAATTAAAATCATCATCATTCCCACAAATTCCTGAAAATAAAATGATGCTTGTTCCATCCGGACTGGTTAGCGTGATAATTAAATCTGAAACCCATGTATGGGTACCACTTAGATTTGAAATGGAAACATCACTGATTGTTCCTGCGGTTCCGAAATTCAAAGTTGTTGTATATGTCGGAGTACCACTATCACTTATTTGAACCGTTTCAGTACTTGGCTCAGAAGAGCATAAACTGGTTGTGAATGACCATACCGAAGAAAAAGCACCGTTACCACAGGCGTTAATTGCCTGCACTCTCCAATAATAAGTTTGACCACCTAGAACAGCAACGGTAGGGGTATAGTTTTCTGAATTAACTGTTGCGGTTTCGATGATATTACTAAATGCATTATCAGAAGCTATCTCAATAATATAACCTGAATCAGCACCTGAATTTAGTTGCCAGGTTAAGGCAGTTCCTGCGTTTACTCCAGCCGCACCGTTCGAAGGTGTGCTGAGATTTGTTGCTACAGGTGAAGCATTACTTACATTTACTTCAATTTGCAATTGTTCACTTAATGATCCGGATTGCCCGTCAACGGTAATCGTATATGAGCCGGGACTTAAACCACCTGAAGCATTCAAATTTAAACTTACTGTACTTGGAGCAACTACTGTGTTGTTAGATAAGGCGGCTGTTAAACCGGAAGGATTACCACTAACTGATAAATTAATATTATCTGTAAATCCGTTGATTTGTCCTACATCAATACTTACACTTTCAGAACTTCCTGAACAAATACTAACAGTTTGGTTGGCAGGATTTAAGAATTCAAAGGATGGAATACTTGGTCCGCCGATCTCAAAGTTACTATTACTGATATCAAAGAAAATATTATCGCTGCATATAATTTTTATACGAACCGTTGTTCCCTGATTATTCGGTACCACAATCGATGCACTACCATTATTTGGCACCGATGATGCTAATGTAATTGGGAAAGTTAAACCTCCATCAGTTGACAATAGAATATCTACATTCGAACAATTTACCGAACCTCCATTAGTTCCTGCAACGTCCCAGGTAACGGTTTCTGTATCTAAAGCATTTAAAACTTCACCACCGTTTGGAAATTGTACTAAAAACGGACCTGAATTTCCATCCACAGATAAAACCATATCATCGAAATCAGTGCAGCCTCCACCCGCAACGTTATCACGTACGGTACATCTGAAATTCATCGTTCGTGTTCCGAATGGTAGAGTCTCACCGAAAGGCGTCGTATTATTTAATAGTTCCTGAAGTCTCGGGAAAATTCTGAATTCATCTTGCGTAGGCAACCAGGTTCTGAATAATACAGAACTGTTCGTCGGACTTGCAACAGGAGTATTTGATCCTGTATCAAATTCTTCCCAACAATAAGTAAGTGCATCTCCATCCGGATCAGACCCGCTTGCTGTTAATTGGAATGGGGTATTTACCGGAATTGTATAATTTGAGCCGGCATTAACAGTAGGTCCATTATTTCCTGTATTAATAAATACAGCACAATTATCTCCATTGCTCAGCTGACTGTAATCTGTCATTTCTAAAACACTATATGCATGAAAATAATCGTCGGAATAAGATTGTAAGTTATCTGCACCACACAAGTTTGCATAACCCATTATTGTAGAAGCCGAACCAGGTTCCATTCCGCTTGAACCATTACCACTTCCACCACAATATTCAAACGTATGATTCGCATCCCATTGATGTCCTAACTCATGTGATACATAATCAATATCAAAAAAATCGCCGGTAGGAGGGAAAACGCCTGTTGTGGCAGCACCTTTTGCACTATTATTACAAGGAACACCAAGACTTGCCAATCCGGAACCACCTGTTGCAAAAACATGTCCGATGTCGAAATTAGCCGAACCGATTACCGATACTAAGTTACTGTGCGAATCGCTTAATAACTGACTTGCATTGCTATTATTAAATGGGTCAGTATTCGCATTTGTATAAACAACTAAATCATTATTGCCGACCAAAATCATTCTTAAAGCAGCATCTCTTTCGTAAACTCCGTTCACTCTGTTCATTGTCGTTATTATCGCTGCTAATCCATCAGCAACGGTGCCCCCATGATATGTTGTATACTCTCCTGTAGCATTAACCGCTATGCGATACGTTCTTAAAGCACATTCAGGAAGACTTTTAGCGGAAGGATTATCAAAAGATTCCATTGCTCTTTGCCTTTGTTCTTTTATATCATTGGCATCTGCAGTTAAACCACAACTAAATTGAACCGCTTTATCGGTTCTGAAATGCTGCTCTGAATGAATAATATAATAAGCATCGTTATTTTGTAAATAAGGATCTATTGCCCAGGTCGATTCATCACTGATTACATAAGCTCGTATCCCTTTATGCGAATAATCCATTTTCAATATCGCGGTTGGATTATCAATACCTTGTCCGATAAATGTCTGGATGCCGGGATATTTTAAAGCCAGCTCTTCTTCCATCATTTGTGACTTCCAAACCTGAAAACGAATGTCGGTTCCTTCCGGTGAAGGTAAACTAAGTAGCAATGGCTGTTCAACACCAAACTCCATCGGCGCATTGCCTAAATAAGATTTAATACCTTCAATATCAAAAAAAGCAACTTCATATGAAGCAGAACTCAACCACATATCGCCTAAGCTGTTAATACGGTCTTCGCTTACTTCCTGATGAAACGATTTTCCGGATAATAAGTGAAAAGTGAATAGACAAAATACTAAAACGTATACCCTTAAATTCATAACCAATAAAATTTTATCTAAAGTACGGGCAAAATGGGAGAGTGTTAAGATTTTTTGGAAAAGTGTAAGGAGGATGTCCTTTAGTCAAGTATCAAGTATCAAGTGTCAAGCTCAAGTGTCAAGCTCAAATTCAAAATTAGGAATGAACAGACTGCTTGGTGCGAGGTCTTCGCTCCCTATTACTTGTCATTCGTAATCTGTCATCCGTCATTAAAAAATCTCAATCCGAAATTTCACATTCGTCATTCGTAATCATATTAAATCACATCACCCGGAAACCATTACCAAGCTGTTGATCCGGTCGAAGTAAGACTACCTGGTTGTCTTCATTGTAGATTCCCAGTACCAGACATTCACTCATAAACGAACCAATTTGTTTGGCTTCGAAATTAACAACAGCAATTACCTGAGTCTCCAATAAATTCTCTGCTGAATATAATTCTGTAATTTGAGCCGATGATTTTTTAATACCCAATTCACCGAAATCAATCCATAACTTCAATGCAGGTTTTCTTGCTTCAGGAAATGCCTTTACGTCTACAATAGTACCACAACGAATATCGACCTTTTCAAAGTCTTCATAAGAAATCTTCATCCACTAAAATTAAACTGAAATTTTAAGAGATCGGCATCGGAATATCTAAAAAGATACTGGTCCCTTTTTCAACTTCGCTTTTGATGCTGTAATTACAATCCAATTGTTGCATTATTCGCTTGCAGGTATTTAATCCAATACCAAATCCTTCATATGAACCATCGGTATGCGCACGTTCATAAGGATTAAAAATACTATTCAACTTTTCATTTGGAATGCCAATACCATTATCTTCTATTACTACACCGCATTTCTGACCTTTGTTAAACACTGAAATTTTAACTTTTGGTTTTACTCCTTCCCGGTGATACTTAATACTATTTGAAATGAAGTTTTGAAACAATTGAACAAACATTACATGATTTCCCCGCAACATAAACTTCTGACTCGGAAACATTAAAATGGCTTCTTTGTCTTGAATCAATTTATCCAGATTTAGTTTAACATCAGCAAGCACATCACAAAGAGCGGTTTTTTCATTTGTATCAACAATACCTTTTCGTTCAATTGTTCTTTCAAGTACCTGAGAAGTAAGCTGACTTAATTTATCTGAGGCAGTTTGGATATATTCCAAATAATCTTCACTTAACTCAATCCCTTTACTCTTAATTTCTTTATTTAAAAGCTTGCTGAAACCTGCAATTGTTCTTAAAGGTTCGCGAATATCATGAGATACCATTCTTGCAAAATATGTTAAAGCCTCATTTTTTACTTCGAGACTTTCGTACTGCTCATGCACCAATCTGTTTTGTTTTAAAACCTGTTGTTGCAGATGATTCATTTCAGATCTCAATCCATCCAGATCACGACAATGATCAGTCACAAAATTGCTGTTCAGCAATTTAATTTGTTGTAATAAATATTTTCGCTGATCAAGTAGTTGAATAATATGCTGAGACAGAATTTTTAACGTACTTTTTTGAGAAGCAGTCAGTGTGCGATATTCATGATCAATCACGCAAATTGCACCTATGGTATAATTATCAGAATTGGTCAATGTATGACCGGCATAAAAGACTATTTTCTGATCTTTTACAATCGACAAATTCTTTGTGCGCTCATCTTTTCTAACATCCTCAATAATATTGAGTCCATCTTTAGCAACAGAAAACTGACAAATACTTTCATCTCTTGAGCAAGTGCCAAGCAAAATCCCGCTTTGTGCAATAACATACTGATTCTTTTCGTCGATTAGGCTTATGTATGCTGCCGGGCAATTGGTTGCAGCAGCAGCCAGTTCAACAGATTCCTGCAATAATTGCCGATACCCGTTTTTGTTTTCGAAAAAGCCATACTTCGAAAGATGTTCCGAAATTTTTGGTGTTGCATTAATTTTAGGTAAAGTGCCCATTCCCATAGTTTTACGTATTATTAAGATAAAATGTTCAACACTTAAGTTGCACTATCTGTCTAGGAATTGAGGCCAAATGACAGCCGAAGACTAAACAAAGAATCGCGCAAACAGCACACAATATTTTCGAATTGACTATGCACATTAGTATGTGCATTAAATCACGGGCACAAATAAGCATAACAAGGCTTTATGCCGTACCTTTGAATAAAATTTCCATTGTCAACAAACAACACGAATACCGACGCCTTACTGGTTCTTGCTGATGGAAAAGTATTTTCCGGAAAAGCTGCCGGCAAAATAGGCACAACAACAGGCGAAATCTGCTTTAATACAGGAATGACAGGCTATCAGGAGGTTTTTACAGACCCTTCCTACTTCGGTCAGATTATGGTTACCACCAATGTCCATGTCGGAAACTATGGTACTGCTGATGCTGATCTGCAATCTGAAAAAATGAAAATTTCAGGTCTCGTCTGCAAAGATTTCAGCGAACCCTATTCCCGTAATCTTGCAGATGATGATATCCAAAGCTATTTCGAAGAACAAGATATGGTGGCAATTTCAGATGTAGACACCCGTGCTTTAGTGCGGCATATACGGGATAAAGGCGCTATGAATGCGATCATATCTTCTGAAATTCATGATGTTGAAAAGCTGAAAGATCAACTTTCCAAGGTTCCGGATATGGAAGGATTAGAACTCGCTTCTAAAGTAACTACATCCACTATTTTCGAAAAAGGTGATCCAAATGCTGATGTTCGAATTGCCGTGTTAGATTATGG
>JAHDHT010000176.1:0-1815 GCA_020631175.1 Chitinophagales bacterium | reverse complement strand
TTAAATCACCCGGTTCGTAATATTGCGGAAGGATATTGTGAAATTACTTCTCAAAATCATGGCTTCGGAGTTGATCCTGAATCGATCCGAAATTCTGATTTAGTTGAAGTGACACACATAAATTTAAATGACGATACCATTGAAGGAATAAAAGTAAAAGGGAAACCGGCTTTTTCAGTTCAATATCACCCTGAAGCAGCTCCGGGTCCGCATGATAGTCGTTATTTATTTGATCGATTTATTGAATTAATTAAAAAACACAAATAAAATTTTTAGATGTTAATTATAGATGTTTACGGAAGACAGATTTTAGATTCACGTGGGAATCCAACGGTAGAGGTAGAGGTAACGACAGATACAGGTGCAACCGGTAGGGCGGCCGTTCCGTCGGGTGCCAGTACAGGCAAATATGAAGCAGTTGAGTTGAGAGATAATGACGCCGGGATTTACATGGGTAAATCAGTACATAAAGCCATTGAGAATGTAAATACCATTTTATCTGAAGCTTTAATGGGTATTGATGTGCAAGATCAAAGAGCTATTGATACGATTATGATTGGGATGGATGGAACATCTAACAAATCAAAATTAGGTGCTAACGCTATGCTGGCCGTTTCTTTAGCAGCAGCTAAAGCAGGTGCAGAAGAAGCAGGCTTAGCTTTGTATAAATATTTGGGTGGAGTGAATGCCTATACTTTACCAATTCCATTAATGAATATTTTGAACGGCGGTTCGCATGCAGATAACAATGTAGACCTGCAGGAATTTATGATTGTTCCGGTTGGAGCTGAAACTTTTCCGGAAGCATTAAGAATGGGAGTAGAAACTTTTCACCATTTAAAAAAGCTTTTGAAGAAGGGTGGATATGCCACTAATGTTGGCGATGAAGGTGGATTTGCACCAAGTGTAAGTAGCAATGAAGCGGCATTAGAAATCGTATTGCATGCCATTGAAGAAGCAGGTTATAAGCCGGGCGAAGATATTTCGATCGCTTTAGATGCTGCTGCTTCTGAGTTTTATAATGAAGAAGAAAAAGTTTATCACTTTAAATGGTCGGATAACCGAAAAATGAGTTCAAGTGAAATGGTTGGATTCTGGAAAGAATGGGTAGATAAATATCCTATTGTTTCTATTGAGGACGGATTACATGAAGATGACTGGACCGGATGGAAGGAACTAACTTCTAAAGTTGGAAATAAAACGCAAATAGTTGGCGATGATTTATTTGTTACCAATGTCGAAAAATTAAAACGTGGTATTGAAGAAAAATCGGCAAATGCCATTTTAATTAAAGTAAATCAGATTGGTACTCTAACGGAGACGGTAGAGGCTGTGCAAATGGCAGATAAAGCTCAGTTTAATAGTATTATTTCTCATCGTAGTGGTGAGACAGAAGATACTACCATTGCTGATTTGGCCGTTGCTTTAAATACAGGTCAGATAAAAACCGGTTCTGCCTCAAGAACTGATCGTATAGCAAAATATAATCAGTTGTTAAGAATTAATGAAGCATTAGGAGACAGTGCTTATTATCCGGGTAAAAACTATAAATTCTTTTAAGATGGATCGTATTATTCAGTTTTTCAAGTCAATTAATTATCAGCATCTTTTAACGAACAAGTTTTTGGTTGTAGGAACCATCTTTGTGGTTTGGATGACTTTTTTCGACGAGTATAACTGGATGGATCTGGTAAATTACAGAGCAGAATGTAATCAGTTGGAGAAAGAGAAAAGTTTCTACCAAAATGAAATTGCGGAGTTGAACGAAAGAACTGAAAATATCTTAACCAACGACCGTCAACTGGAAAAATTCGC
>JAHDHT010000510.1 GCA_020631175.1 Chitinophagales bacterium | reverse complement strand
TCAACGACTACGAAAAATATTCCGCTCTCTTTTTTCAGGCAGGATTAATTATTGCAACAAGTTTTGTTTTACTGGCATTTAATTGGGATTATGAACCAGCGATTCCTGAAATTGATCCGTATGATGGAGGAACTATTCATATTGGAACATTAATCGAGTCTCATCGCACTCCTGAACCTGAACAAAAGAAAATAAAAGTTCCACCTGCAGCTGCTCCTAAACCGATAGATCCGGTTGTCACAAGAGTGGTTACAACTGCAGAACCCATTATCAAAATAGCAGAACCTACACCCGAACCGGTTGTACATACTTCAGAGCCGATTTTGGCTTCAGCAAAACCTATATCCGCACCGGTTGTCGCAAGCTTACCCGTTCGTGGAAAAGGAAAAGAGAAAAAAATAATTATTGAGAAAAAGGAAGAGCCGAAAGAAATAATATTAAAAAAGAAAGTCGAACCACCAACGATCGCAGCAGTAATGCCATCCTATCCGGGTGGACCGGAAGCAATGCAAAAGTACATCAGAAAAAAAGTGGGCTATCCAACAGATTGCAAAGACATGGATAAGTCAGGCTATATCGCCGCTCAATTTATTGTCGATAAAAATGGAAATATCACTGATGTGGAATTAAGAAAAGGTCTGAATTGTACGGTCGATAAAAAATTCTTAAACGCCATCAAAAAAATGCCCATTTGGATTCCCGGACAAAATGAAAAAGGGGAGAACATGGCAGTAAAATATACTATACCCATAAAACTCGTTCTGGATTAACCGGAACTCTATCATATCATTTTAATCCATTCTCAAAACTCCTGACTCTTTTTGTGTTGGGAGTTTTTTTTTAGAGTTGAGAGTCGAGAATCGAGATCGCTTCGCTGCGGGAAGTGAGAGGTGAGAAACGAGAAGCGAAAAGTAGCCCAATTTCTCCCGACCGAAGTGGAGGGAACTTTTGGTTAAATAGCATTAAGCAATTAAAAAAAGACTATTTCCATAAAACCGAAAGATTTCTCGACTTCGCTCGAAATAATCTCTGCGACCCTCTGCGGTAAAACAACGAAGACCGAACAACAGCAAAAAAACTTAGCGCCCTAGCGCCTTAGCGGTAAAAAAGCAGACCGAACAACAGCTATCTAATCCCTGCGACCCTCTGTGGTAATTCAAGTAAGACGAAAAACTAAGATTAAAAAACATTAAATCCATCCCAATAGCACGATAAAAAGCAACAAAGCCCCTATTTTTGCGTCTTAACATTTACATAAGCAGATTA
>JAHDHT010000509.1 GCA_020631175.1 Chitinophagales bacterium | reverse complement strand
CAACAGCTGAAGCATTAATTCAACAGCCGAATATTGCAAGCAAACGCTTCGTATATGAGCAGTATGATTCTATGGTTGGAATAAAAAATCAATCTACAAATAAAAAGTCTGATGCACCTGTTGTACGGGTAATGGGAACGGATAAATCTATTGCCATAAGTGTTGATTGTAATGCACGATTTGTTTACGCTGATCCATTTGTAGGCGGGATGATCGCCGTAACCGAAGCCGCCAGAAATTTAGTTTGTACCGGTGCTCAACCTTTAGCCATAACGAATTGCCTTAATTTTGGTAATCCTTATAACCCGCATGTTTACTGGCAGTTTGTGAATGCAATAAAAGGTATGGGCGAAGCTTGTCGTAAACTCGACACCCCAGTTACCGGCGGCAATGTGAGTTTTTATAATCAGTCTTCTTATGAAGGACCGGTTTATCCAACTCCAACAATCGGAATGATCGGCTTAATTGAAGATCAAAATAAAATTCTCGGAATGAGTTTTGAAGATGAAGGTGATTTGATTTATTTAATTGGAACACAAAACGGCGATGTAAATAACAGTGAGTATTTACATAAACTGAAAGAGATAGAAGATTCAAAAGCTCCGTATTTCAATTTAGATGAAGAAATTCAATTAATGCAAACTGTTTTAGAATTAAATAATCTACAGCTTTTAAAATCTGCTCACGATATTTCGGATGGAGGTTTATTCATAGCATTGACCGAATCAGCAATGGCAGGTAATAAAGGTTTTCAAATTTGCACTGATCCTCAATTCAGAAAAGACGCTTATCTTTTTGGTGAAGGGCAGGGTAGAATAGTTGTAAGTATTCATCCTTCCAACAAAGAAAAATTTGAAGCACATTTTGAAGAAAATAAAATTCCGGTACAGCCATTAGGTAATGTTACAGAAACATCCATTCAAATCGATGAAGAAAATTATGGGGAAATCAAATTTTGGAAGGATTTATATAATAATGCTATCCATAAACAAATAGGATAATGATAATAGTTACAGGTGCAGCAGGATTTATTGGTTCCTGTATGGTTAGAAAGTTAAATGATATCGGAATGAATGAAATTCTTCTGGTAGATGATTTTTCTTTTCCTGAAAAAGAGAAAAACCTGGAAGGAAAAAAATATAAAGGCTGGATCGAAAGAGATAAATTATTTCAATGGCTGGAAACTAATGCTGAAATTGTAAAAGGATTTATTCATTTAGGTGCAAGAACAGATACTGCAGAAAAAGACTGGTCTGTTTTTGAACG
>JAHDHT010000175.1:5618-7833 GCA_020631175.1 Chitinophagales bacterium | reverse complement strand
TTTTTGTAGGAGAGTGATGTTTTACTTATCAACTAGCAAGGTCTCTCACTTCGTTCGATATGACATTTGGGTGAAAAGCGTGTTGAGTTTTGATGAAGCTTTTTGTGTAAGAGTGATGTTTCATCATGTCGAATATAAAGGTTCCTCATTTCATTCGGAATGACGCTTTTTTTGTTCGAGATGTCCTTTGGGGTGAAAAACTCGTTGCTCTTTGTTGAAGACGATCTGGAGACTCTCGCAAGCAATAAGCTTAAACTTAAGTTTACACTTACACTTAAGTTTAAAAACCCGCGACAGGGATTGCAGTGGAAATACTTTTGGGTGCGAACTTAGAGCAAGACTGAAGATGGAAGCGACCAGCGGAAGCTTACAGCTGAAGATCGGCTCTTGGTTTGCAGCGAAAAGATTGCAACGGAAAGCCCGCCCGGTCGCCCAAATAAAAAAAGCCTGCACTCCTTAAAGTACAGGCTTCTTGTTTTTTTATTGCGCTATTAAGAGGCGAATAAATTCGCTCTTACTTGGCAGCAGCGTATCGTTCACTAACTGCATTCCAATTGATCACATTAAAGAATGCGGCTACATAATCAGGTCTTCTGTTCTGATAGTTTAAATAGTAGGCATGCTCCCAAACGTCTAAGCCTAATATTGGCGTGCCGCCGCATCCTTCATTTACGTCCATCAAGGTATTATCCTGATTTGGCGTAGAGCAAACTTCTACTTTTCCGCCTTCGTGCACACAAAGCCAGGCCCAGCCTGAGCCGAATCTTGTTTTCGCCGCGGTTGAAAATGCTTCTTTAAATGCGTCGAATGAACCGTAAGCTGCATTGATTGCATCTGCTAATTCTCCGCTTGGTTCGCCGCCACCATCAGGAGACATTACCGACCAGAATAGGGAGTGATTGTAGAATCCGCCGCCGTTGTTTCTTACACCGGCATTGGTAGAAGCAACTTTCATTAAATCTTCGATCGATTTTCCTTCAAGGTCAGTGCCTTCAATTGCTGCGTTTAATTTATTGGTATATCCGTTGTGGTGTTTTCCGTAGTGGATTTCCATAGTGCGTGCATCGATGTGTGGTTCTAAAGCATCGAATGCATAAGGTAACTTTGGTAATTCAAAAGCCATATTAAATTAAATTTTATGTTGATTAATTTCTGCAAATATAGGCAATTCGGACATAGCGTTCAGCCTTTTGCAGTTTGCATAATTATAAACAGCTTGCGCTCAATTTCGTTTACTTTGAAAAAAGGTTTTCATTAAAGCGCTGCAGGTTGCTGATTCGATTCCACCAATTACCGGGATTATTGTTTGCAGCTGATGCTTACTGTCGAAACCTGTTTTGGGCTCTTCCGCACCATATACAATTTTACTTAGTCGCGCCCATTGAATCGCGCCGAAACACATCAGACAAGGTTCGACGGTAATATATATGGTACATCCATCCAGGTGCTTATAGCCGGCAAAATTACAAGCCGCAGTAATCGCCAGAATTTCGGCATGGGCTGTCGGGTCGTTTAATTGCTCGACCTGATTGTGCGCCCGGCCTATTATTCTGTTTTCATAAGTAATAACTGCTCCGATCGGAACTTCGTCTTTTTCATAAGCCATTTCAGCTTGTTGAATGGCTTGTTTCATAAAATAGCTGTCATCAAAAAGGATGGGATCCATTTGTTGAATTTTATTAAGCAAATTTAACTCGAATTATGTATTAAAATTCGTGATGAAAGCAGTAATTGCAAAAAAATCAAAGGGTCTGGAAAAATGAGCATAGCAGCGCTATGGTGATTTTGAAGACTTTAGTGACCGCAGGTCATCCCGACAAAAGAGGGATCTTATTATTTAAAATATGGTTTGATTTTGAAGCTATTGAACTTGTATTCAATTTGATATACATATTTTCGAGTTAAAGTTTATATCTTGAACAAAACGATCATAAAAAACTGTTTATATATCGTATGAATCTTAAACTTTTCCTGCTATTGCTGCTGCTTCCTGTTGGTCTTTCCGCGCAAAATACAAGCTGGACATTAGCCCAATGCATTGATTATGCCTATGAAAACAATCTGCAGATTCAGCAAAATGCACTGAATGAGGAGAATAATAAACTGACTTATTATCAATCTAAGTCTAATTTACTGCCAAATCTAAACGGCTCTTTTAACTACAACATCAATTTCGCCGGCGCAACAGATCCAACCACTTTTGAATTTGTATCGC
>JAHDHT010000175.1:2876-5518 GCA_020631175.1 Chitinophagales bacterium | reverse complement strand
TACAACATCAATTTCGCCGGCGCAACAGATCCAACCACTTTTGAATTTGTATCGCAAAGAATTTCTACGAACTCACTTGGCTTAAATTCTCAAATGCTTTTGTATAACAATGGTCGACTTCGAAATCAGATTGATGCGGCCTGGATGGAATATAAACGAACCGGTATTCAGAATGAAGTTGTAAAAAGAGATATTGCGCTGACAATCTCGAATGCCTATTTGCAAATTTTACTGGCGAAAGAACAATTGCGTATTGCTCAGCAGCAGCTGTTATTGACTTCAGAACAAAAGTCAAATACTGAAAAATTAATTAATGCGGGTATGTTACCGGAAGGAGATATACTCGATTTGGAAGCGCAATTTTTTAGAGATGAAGCGAATATTATCAGTGCGGAAAGTGTGGTAACGAATGCATTGTTGAACCTGAAATTTTTACTGGATATTCCGGGTAATGAAGCTTTTGATATTTTATCACCTACTCTGCCCGAGCCTGATCCACGGTTAATTGAAAATTATAATGTTGATCAAATTGTGGCTTATGCTTTAGAGCAACAACCGGAAATTCGTTCAGCAGAAATCGGAAGGAAGATTGCCATTAAAAATATTGAAATTGCTGAAGCCGGAAAATATCCTTCTATTAGTTTGAACGGAAATATCTCAACAAGTTGGTCTTCTGCGCGTCAGCAGGTGGATGGATTTAATATTGAAGGTGTTCGGGAGATTGGTTATCTCCAGGATTTCACGCCTGTATTTGAACCGGTGATTATTCCGGTTTTGAAGGATGTCCCATATTTCCGTCAACTCGATGATAATTTATTACAATTCGTAGGGGTGAATATGACGGTTCCTATTTTTAATCGAAATGCTGTTAAAACGAATATCGCCCAGGCGAAGATCGGATTAAAATCTGCGGAGCTTAGTCAGTCTGTTGCGATTCAAAATTTAGAACAAACAATTCGTCAGGCTTATACAGATGCTTTGGTGGCTTCTAAAAATTATCAGGCTTCTTTGAAGAGTGTGGAGTCTTTTGCATTAGCCTATGAGTTTGCACAGAAACGATATAATCTTGGTGTTTCGAATGCTTTGGAAATGTTGTTAGCGCAGAATAGTTTAAACACGGCAAAGTCTCAATTAGAATCAAATAAATATCAATACTGGTTTAATTTAAAAGTGTTGGATTTCTATTTAGGAAAACCTTTTGAAATATAATCAGCAGAAAAATAAACGCTCAAATTAAAATCGCTCAATATTAGCATCATGAGTCAAAAGAAAAAGAAAAAAGGTAGTGGACGGATTTTATGGATTTTAGGAATTGTTACTTTATTGGCAATTGGAGGATTGGTAATTGCGAAACAATCCGGTTTTTTTTCTGATCGGGGTAAAATGAAAGTTGCCATTGAAGCGGTTGATTTAAAAACGATAATTGAAACGGTAAAAGCAAGTGGAAAAATTCAGCCGGCTACTGAGGTGAAAATATCTCCTGACGTATCGGGTGAGGTGCGTGAATTGTTTGTAGAGGAAGGAGATACCGTTGTAAGTGGTGATTTATTAGCTGTAATTGACAGTGATTTATTTTTAGCCACATTAGATCGTGCCACTGCTGCCGAAAATAATGCTAAAGCGGGATTGGCTTCTGTTAAAGCTAATTTAGAATCGGTGAAGGCTAATTTGGGTGGATTACAGGCCAGAATAAAACAGGCTGAAGCACAGGCGAAACAAGTGAAAGCGGATCTTGATCGTTCGGAAATGTTATTTGCTCAAAAAGTTATTTCTAAAGTTGAATTGGAAAATAATAGAACCAGATATCAGTCTGCTTTGGCGGATGTGGAAGCGGCTAAGCAAAATTATGCGGCTTCTGAACAGAGCGTTGCAGCGGCTGCGCAAAATGTTGAAGCCTCTAAGTACACCGTTGAAAGTGCTCGTGCAAGTGTAAAAGAATCGCGTGATAATTTAAATCGAACAAAAATTTATGCTCCGATGTCGGGTATTGTTTCGGTTTTGAATATTAAACAAGGCGAACGTGTTGTGGGTACAGCGCAAATGTCGGGTACTGAAATGATGCGTATTGCTGAGTTTGACCGGATGGAGGTTCAGGTGGATGTAAGTGAGAACGATGTGCTTAGAGTGAATAAAGGCGATACCGCCATTATTGAAGTGGATGCTTATCAGGATCGTACCTTTGATGGTATTGTTGAACAGATTGCTTCTTCAGCTCAGGGCATTGGTGGTATCAGTATTGATCAGGTGACAAATTTTACGGTGAAGATTTTAATTAATGAAGCTTCTTATGCAGACATTATCAAAAAGACCAGACGCATACCGTTCAGACCGGGTATGTCGGCTTCGGTTGAAATTGAAACGCATAAGGAACAGGGTGTAATTGCCGTGCCTATTCAATCGGTAACAACCAGAAGTGAATCGGGTGACACGATTAACATTAAAGAGCAGGATATGCGGGAGGTTGTTTTTGTGAATGATGCAGGCAAAGTGAAGAAGGTTCTAGTGAAGACCGGTATTCAGGACGATACTTATATTCAAATTACCGACGGTCTGGGTAAGGGCGAAGAAGTAATTAGTGCACCGTTTCGTTTGATTAACAAAAAGCTACATGGGGACGAGGATATTTTAGTAGTGGAAGAAAA
>JAHDHT010000175.1:0-2776 GCA_020631175.1 Chitinophagales bacterium | reverse complement strand
GGGCGCATGGTATTATTCGTCATCTTATGATCTGAATAGCGTTCTACAAAAGAAGCACCTTTTAATTTGTCTCCGTATAAAGTCCATTCCCAAACATTTCCACTCATGTCATGTATGCCAAATGCATTTGCATTTTTCTTTCCGATTTCATGACTTCTGCCAGAACTGTTTCCTCCATACCAACTCACTTCATCAATAACTGAACTTCCGGAATATTCATCTTTTCTGCTTCCTGCCTTTGCAGCCATTTCCCATTCGTCTGAAGTAGGTAAACGATATGTATCTCCTGTTTTGCTGCTCAACCATTTACAATAAGCTGTAGCATCATTGTATGAAATATTTGCGACAGGATAATTATTATCATAATAGGCAGACCGTTCGACACCCTCTTCATCCATCCTCCAGTTATACTCTCGCGGCTGCAAGCGACCGCTAATCGTAACTAAAGTTTTACCCGTCTTTTCAGCGTCTGTTTTATAATTTGTTTCTTCAACGAACTCGTTAAATTCTGACCAGCTTATTTCGTAGGTGCCAATTTGAAATGAATCAAGACGTACGATTCCACCTGACTTTCTGAAATCACCTCCAATTACCTGGCTCAACTCCGGACCCTTATATTTTTCTATTAATCCACCTCCTCCTGAAGGTAAATCCGGAATTAAGTTCGGATTCAATTTATTCCAAAATAAAACTAAGGCTAAACCACCAAGTAATAAAGGCAAAACCAAACAACCTAACAACCAGCCTCTTCTCTTCTTCTTTTTTGGCTTCTCCGAAACTTGCTTTTCAACAGGCCTTTCATTTGGGACCTTTTCTGCTGCTTTTCTCTTTTTGATGTTTTGTGTTAAAGATGCTTTTTGCTGTTCTTTAACAACACGGTCATCCCGATCCATTATAACCGTTTTTGCAGATCCGGTATATAATGGAATAACTGCATCGCTAATATTTTGTGGTCGATTTTCAGGATCTTTATTGGTTAAATGCTGAATTAACTGATTCAAACTTTCCGGCACACGGTCGAGGTATGGTACAGGATTTTTAACAATCGAAGATTGAATTTCATAATCAGACATTTGATCCTGATTATAAGGCGCTTCTCCTTTTAATAAAGCATACAGAGTAACTCCTAAAGAATAAAAATCTGTCCGGTAGTCAATTGATTTGGGTTTCAGGATTTGCTCCGGACTCATATACAAAGGAGTGCCTACCAGTGTATTCGTTTTCGTAAGCGAAGAATCTTCTTTTAATTTTGCAATACCAAAATCTAATAATTTAATTGCACCGCTTTTCAGTAAAAATATGTTAGAGGGTTTTATATCTCGATGAATGATATTATTACTATGTGCATAGGCTAAACCCGATTTAATTTGCTCAAACCATTGATTGACTTTTTGCGGACTCGCTGCACCATTAGTATGCATATATTCTGAAAGATCTTCACCTTCGAGATATTCCATTATAATCATACAGTATTTACCATCATCCACTAAATCGTATACCTGACAGATATTAGGATGATCTAATCGCACCATTATTTTTGCCTCCTGTAAAAATCGTTGTTTTAAAGAAGCATCATTACTGTATTGTGTTTTAAGAACTTTAATTGCAGCCTGTTTTCCTAATCGGTTTTCCGCCAGATAAACCATTGCCAAGCCACCTTCTTTGATGGGGTTTTTTATGGTATATCCATTAAAAGTCTGATTAATTAATTCCTGCATTGAGTCCTTTAGTTTTATATTTTTTTGAATGTTCTTTCTTTCCCTTTATCGTCAATCAACTTTATTTCATATTCCGTCTCCGAAATCTTCTTAAAGATACTACCTATCCGCTGTTCATCTAAATCGTGAAATATATAATTATCTCCTTTCGTAAATAAAATAACTGTATCATTTCCGACTGCACCATAATCGATCCAGTCGTAGGTACCAAAAACGAAGTTTTGTCCTTTTTTATTTAAAGCATTCCATCCATTCTCATCTCTTGCCATCGCAAAATCTTCACTAATTGGAATTACTTCAAAATAACTTTTTGGGAGTTTTTTACCGTCAGCATAAATAAGAATTTCGCCATCTTCGTTTTTTTCAAAGCGAAGATCATTTTTTGTCCAGTATTGATCAAACTCAGATGATGTGTAAGAAGGACTTTCGGATGGATTTTCTTTCTGTGTAAAAAAGAAAATCATAAGTAATAATGGAAGTAATATTAAGGCAATTAATAAATATGGCTTCTTCGATTGTTGTAAATCATTTTTCTTATCCGGCTGAGTTTTAACATCAATTTGATGTCCTTTTCCAGATGATTGACTTACAATTCCATCCTGAATTAAAAGCACCGTGAAATTATCATTAGATTTTTTTTCACAAGCTTCTTTTATCTTTTGCTGAATTGTTTTTAAATCACCATTATGCGCATTAATTAAATGCAATAAATTTTCATCGTTAAAAGCTTCAGTCAATCCATCACTACAAATCAGAAAAATATCTTTTTCACTTTCAGGATGGATGGCCTGGATGTCAGGTTCGGTAATTTTCCCGTCTTTATTAGCTACAATCGCTTTACTGATTACATTTTTTACTTCGGCATCTTCAGCTTCATCTCGGCTAAGTGTTCCATCCTGAATCATTTCTTCAATCAATGAATGATCGGTGGTTCTCCAAAGGTGATATTTCCCTTCCGAAAAAGTGAATTGATAAATTCTTGAGTCGCCAATATGCGCAAGTAAATAGTAATCTTCTATTTTTTTAAGGAGACAAAGAGTAGTTGCCATTCCTTCCAG
>JAHDHT010000006.1:34451-41187 GCA_020631175.1 Chitinophagales bacterium | reverse complement strand
GCAATAACATTTCCACCTCTGGCTTTAACTTCCTGAATATTGGAAACGATTTTACCATAAGCACTTTTATTGGTGGCTAAAACCACAACAGGCATATTTTCATCGATCAGTGCAATGGGGCCATGTTTCATTTCTGCTGCCGGATATCCTTCAGCATGAATGTATGAAATCTCTTTTAATTTTAATGCGCCTTCTAAAGCTACAGGGAAATTGTATCCTCTTCCGAGATAAAGGAAATTGGATACATCTTTATAATGTGCCGCAATTTCTTTGATACGTTCGTTTTGCTCTAAAACCTCGGCAACTTTTGAAGGTATACGTTCTAAAGCAGAAGCAAGCTTCATAAACTCACTCTCTTTAATAGTGCCTTTTGCTACTGCTATAGACATTGCCATTAATGTAAGGACAGCCAATTGCGCTGTAAATGCTTTTGTTGAAGCTACTCCAATTTCAGGAC
The DNA here is from genome assembly GCA_020631175.1 of Chitinophagales bacterium. Lineage (GTDB taxonomy): Bacteria > Bacteroidota > Bacteroidia > Chitinophagales > JAHDHT01 > JAHDHT01. The sequence continues at coordinate 40,730 of JAHDHT010000006.1, read as the reverse complement.
CAGCATGTGTGTAAGAACCTGCATCCGTAATTCTTGAGATCGAAGAACCTACAACATTGCAAATACCAATTAAAGTCGCTCCTTTCTTCTTGGCTAATTCTAATGCCGCCATGGTATCTGCTGTTTCACCGGATTGTGAAATTGCAATCACAATATCCCCTTCATTTATGATCGGATTTCTATATCTAAATTCTGAAGCATATTCAACTTCAACGGGAACACGCGCTAAATCTTCAAACAAGTATTCTCCAACAAGGCCGGCAATCCATGATGTACCACAGGCTACAATTACAATTCGATCTGCATTGGCAAATTTTTTCAGATAGTCTTTAATTCCTCCCAGAAGGATAAGTCCTTTATCTGCATTTAAACGACCTCTTAAACAATCTTCAATTGACCTTGGTTGTTCGAAGATTTCTTTTAACATGAAATGATCATAACCACCTTTCTCTAAAGCCTCTAATTGTAATTGCAGTTCCTGAACGTATGGGGTAACGTGTTCATTATGAATCGTCTTTAAATCCATCTCTTCTCCACGCTTCAAAATAACCATTTGATCATCTTCAAGGTAAACAACGTTCTTTGTGTGTTCTACAATAGGAGTAGCATCAGAGGCTACGAAAAATTCATTTTCACCGATGCCCACCACCAAAGGACTTGATTTTCTTGCTGCAATTAAGGTTTCAGGATCATCTTTAGACATGATAACAATGGCATAAGCACCAACAACATTATTTAATGCAATTCGAACGGCATGTTCTAATTCAATTGATTCTTTTTGTTGAATTTCATCAATTAAATAAGCAAGTACTTCTGTATCTGTATCTGTATTAAATGTATAACCCCGCTTTATTAATTCTTTTTTGAGCGTTGCATAGTTTTCAATTATGCCATTATGAATTATTGCTAAGCGACCCGTTTCAGATTGATGCGGATGGGCATTGATGTCGTTAGGCGGACCGTGCGTTGCCCATCTGGTATGTCCCATCCCGATTGATCCTTTAATTTCTTTACCGGATGTATGGTTTTCAAGCTTTGAAACTTTACCTTTTTTCTTGTACACCCTAAGTTCACCGTTTTGCAATGCAATTCCTGCACTGTCATATCCACGGTATTCTAAACGTTTTAAGCCCTTAATTAAAATAGGGTAGGCTTCACGGTGCCCCAAATAGGCTACAATTCCACACATAAGCTAGTCAATTACAGAATAGGTCAATGTTAATTTCATCGGATAATCAGGATGATTTCCACCACCAATTATTGTCCGGTTACCCAGTTCTCTCCTTCCGGCAGGAACAAGGAATAAATCAGCATTATCTTCTTTGCCTTCAATTAAATCCTGCATATAAACTGCAAGGTTGAAGTTGTAAACATTAATTAAATTTCCATTATCATCCACATCCTGAATTAATTCTCCTCCAACGTCATAGTTTCCGGAATCAAAAGCATAATCCTGAATAATTGCAAAGTTATTCGTTCCTACCGGTCTTCTGGATAAGAACATTGTACCCGGTGAATTAAATAATGTGTCTTCATCACTTTTGGCAAGATCAACAATTTCTAAACTTGCTCTTTTAATGATCACATCGCCTAATTCTTTTACACCCGGAAATTCAATTTTCGTATTAACTCCACCCAGTCCCTGAACAAAACCTATACTGTCTCCGTTAGAGGTACTTTGATTTACAAATGTTTCAATAGTAGCGCCGGCATAATCATGTTCAATGCTATTAAATTTTATGGAAGAGTTATTTATCGGGAAGGATAAAACCAATGTGTCATTTTCATTATGATAATATAACACCATTGCACTTAACGATGAAGCGAGATTATAGTTAACTAAAAGTTTATTGTCGCTTTCATTTTCGTCGATGTCAATATAGATTCCTTTAAAAAATTCAAGGAAGTTATCATTGTTTTCGAAGTTAGTTCCTTCACTTTGATCAACTAATCTTTGAGCTAATTCATCACTTAGATTAATTCTTAAATGAGGTTCAATTTTAACTCCACCAATTTCTAAACTATCATTAATGTTATGCACTTTATTTGCGATGGAGCCAATTTCGACGGGTTCGGTTGTTAAAGTACTTGTTGAAAGATAGTCAGTTGAAGCATCAAATGCTTCACTTAATTCTAATACTCTTATCGTTTGTGCAGCGGCCGTATCTCCATAAAATGCAGCATAGTCTAATTGCAAAACTAAAGAGTCGGCAACAGGCGAATTTCCTAAATCAATATTATTAGCGGGCAATCTTACTTGCGTATAAAAGCCGCATAATGTTCTGCCAAAATCGTTTTGATCAAGACTGCCTAAAACATAAGTTGAAAGAGAATCTGTGCTGAATTCGTTTTCAGTTTCTGTAAACACCTTAATAGCAAAGGTATCTTGTTCAACAAGATTCAAATCTGAATCAGGAATCAGTTCTTCACCAATTAATGAAGTTTCGCTGCATGCACTGAACAATACGATTGCGAATAAATAAAGCAGAAGAAATGTAGATCTCATTCGGGCTCAATAACGCTTACTCGCCTAATAGTGTTGTATATAATGACTTATATTCTTCAAAACGATCTTCAGCATTTGAAAATTCGACCATTGGCTTCTCGCTTGCCTCGATTGCTTCATTTACTTTCGCACTTAACTTAGAATCGCCTTTCACAACTGCATCAGCATAGTGAATACCTCCTAAATGTAAGCTGCTGTTATCTGCTTTGTCGAAAGGATTTAAATCATCTTCATTGATACCTGAAATCAATGCTTTGCTCTTGAAAGACTTACCCATTGATCCTTTAAAATCATTGGCATAAGCTGAATAAACTACTTTAGAATTCGTAAAAATCGGATCCTTTTTATAAGTAGTTTTCAGGTATAATGGAATGAGAGAAGTCATCCATCCATGGCAATGAATAATATCTGGTGGCCAACCGAATTTTCTAACGGTATCCAGCACGCCTTTACAGAAGAAAGCCATTCTTTCCGGATTATCTTTGTAGAATTTCTCGTCGGCATCGTTAAAAACAAACTTCCTTTTGAAGAAATCTTCATTGTCTAAAAAGTATACCTGAAGTTTTGTGCCTGGTAAAGAGGCAACTTTGATGATTAACGGATAATCTTCATCATCAATAATAATATTTATACCGGATAAACGAACTACTTCGTGTAAACGGTGTCTTCTTTCATTAATGGTTCCGAATCTCGGCATCAGTACTCTCAATTCCATTCCATCTTCCTGTAAATACTGCGGTAATTGACGTGCAATTTCTGAAGCTGTATTCAATAACAGGTAAGGTTTCATCTCTTGAGTTACAATAAGTACTTTTTTCTTACTCATAAATAATTGATACTTAGCGTTTTAAATAAATTAAGCTTTTCTTAATTTAGCGGTGCAAAGATAGTGATTACTGTTCACAATTCTAAACGTTTAACGAATTAGCTACGAAAAGCAAAAATAGCGTCTTTATATTATGATTAAGGTTTTTCAGGAGGTTGAAGCATTACGTGCATATATAAATGCACAAAAAGTAGAAGGTAACAGCGTAGGTTATGTACCCACAATGGGTGCCTTGCATGAAGGGCACCTTTCTTTAATAAATGCGTCGAAAAAAGCATGCGATATTACAGTATGTTCCATATTTGTAAATCCGACTCAATTTGATAATGCGGAAGATCTTGAAAAATATCCGCGTATTCTTGATGATGATCAGGCTTTGCTTGAATCTGCCGGCTGTGAAGTTTTATTCGCTCCATCCGTGGCTGAAGTTTATCCATCCGGAACCGCAGCGAAACACGAATATGATTTCGGATATATCGTAAAGGTTTGCGAAGGCGCATCAAGAACCGGGCATTTCGAAGGCGTTGCTCAAGTTGTTCGCCGTTTACTTGAGATTGTTGAACCGCATAGTTTATTTATGGGACAGAAAGATTATCAGCAGTGTATGGTGATTAATAAACTACTGGAATATATGCAATCAGATACCGAGTTGGTTATTTGTCCGATTATTCGTGAAACGGATGGATTGGCAATGTCGAGCAGAAACAGGAGACTGAGTGAAGCTGAACGGGCTGAGTCTGCAATTCTTTCTGAATCTTTACGATGGATAAAAAACCATTTCAGAGATTATTCGGTTAATGATTTGACAGCAATTGCTTCGATGATGATTAACAAAAGAAAGCATTGTAAAACGGATTACATTGAGCTTCGACATAGTAAAACGCTCGAAATGATTGAAGATTCGGCAACGGCAGATCAGGTAGTGGTTCTTGCAGCGGCTTATGTTGGCCCTGTTCGCTTAATCGATAACATGATTGTAGTCTAAAATTGATTATTTTAATAAATTTGCAGCCTTATGCAATTACAGGTATTTAAATCAAAACTTCATAGAGTAACGGTAACACAGGCCGACTTGAACTATGTAGGCAGTATAACCATTGATGAAGATTTGATGGATGCATCAAACATTCACGAATTTGAGCGAGTTCAAATCGTGAATTGCAATAACGGAGAACGCCTTGAAACATATGTAATAAAAGGTGAGCGGGGAAGTGGAACCATTTGTCTGAATGGTGCGGCTGCCAGAAAAGTTGCCGTAGGAGATATTGTAATTATTATTTCCTATTGTTATATGAATCCGGATGAACTGAAAACACATGAACCGATTTCTATCTTTCCGGATCAAAACAATCAGATAGTGAAGAGCTAACTCTTTTTTTGAAAATCTTTTTTACTTGAATAAACGAATCGCCAATCTTTTAAAACTATTACTCTTTCTGGGTATTGGAGTGGTAATTCTATATCTGGTTAGCAGTACTTTAAGTGAAGAAGAATGGACGGAAATGAAAGCTGCTCTCGGCTCAACGAATTACTTTTTCATTTTCATCAGCATGTTGTTTGGTACGCTTAGTCATTTGATAAGAGCCCTACGCTGGAATCAAATGATACATACATTCGGACATCGACCTAAATTGTACAATTCATTTTTTGCGGTGATGATTGGATACATTGCTAATATCGCTTTGTTTCGAATGGGTGAAATTTTACGTTGCGGTTTTATGGCACGATATGATGAGCCTCCTGCTGATAAATTATTTGGTACTGTAATAACTGAACGTGTTATTGATTTGATTATACTAATCGTCTTAATGGCTATTACCGTTTTATGGCAATACGACTTGCTAAGCGCTTACTTTTATGATACCATCTATTCAGGTCTTGCTGAAAAATTAAATGGATTAACGAGTGGTTTAGGTGGAAAAATTTTGGTCTTATCGGTTTTAATTGCGCTGGCAGCGGGTGGATATTTTTTATTTAAACGTCTGAAAATTATGGACCGTCTTCAAAAATTTATTAGTGGAATAAAAGATGGTGTTTTAAGTGTAAAGGATGTAGAAAATATTCCTTTGTTTTTAGTTTACAGTATTGGAATCTGGGTGTGTTATTTTATGATGATGTACATTGCTTTTTTCGCAATGCCTGCAACATCTGAGTTAGGTATTGCTGCCGGTCTTGCGGTGTTAGTTTTTGGAAGTATAGGAATTATTGCTGTTCAGGGTGGAGTAGGTGCTTATCATTTAATTGTGCAACAGGTATTAATATTGTTTGGAATTACAGCAGCGACCGGTCTAGCTTTTGCATGGGTAATCTGGTCGGCGCAAACATTATTAATTGTAATTCTTGGAGTGCTTTCTTTAATTTTAATGCCTATGTTAAATAAAAAATCCGATGCAGGTTTCTTATCCAACGCTTGATCAAAAAATAATTAGTCTAGAAGAATTGTTGCGCAAAAGAGCGCAGTGGTCTATTGCATCAAGTCAAGTGGTATTTACAAATGGTTGTTTCGACATTTTACACCGCGGACATATTCACGTACTACAGTCTGCCCGTTCGTTTGGCGATAAATTAGTTGTCGGGTTGAATAGCGATGCCTCGGTAAAAAGATTGAAGGGAGAAGAAAGACCTTTTAATAATGAAAAAGATCGGGCTGTTTTATTAGCAGCATTAAGTTGTGTGGATGCGGTTGTTCTTTTTGAAGAGGATACACCAATTCAATTAATTAAATCATTACTTCCGGAAGTCTTAGTTAAAGGTGGAGATTATCGAATTGAAGATATCGTTGGTGCTGCTGAAGTAAAATCAAACGGCGGACAAATTGTTGTGGTTCCTTTTTTGGATGGATATTCGACTACGGCGGTTTTGGAAGGTGATTAGTTTTTAGGTGAAAGGTATAAGGTGTTAGGTTTAAGTAGCAAGTAGCGAGATTCAAGTAGCAAGGTAAAAGGTA
>JAHDHT010000006.1:29236-34351 GCA_020631175.1 Chitinophagales bacterium | reverse complement strand
AAGGTGTAAGTAAATTGTGGAATTTGTTATCGTATTGTGAAATGTGAAAATTGTTTAAATTCTTATTTACTTATTTTCCTAGTGATAAAAAATTCAGATTTTTATTAAATGGCTAGGAATTTTAGACAACTTTTAGTCTGGCAAAGAAGTATGGATTTAGTAAAAGATATTTATTCCATTTCTTCTAACCTACCTAAAAAAGAGATTTTTGGTTTGCAAAGTCAAATCAGAAGGGCTAGTGTTTCAATCTCCTCTAATATTGCAGAAGGGGCATCAAGAAAATCGAGTAAAGAGTTTAAACGATTTATTGAAATTGCAATTGGGTCTTCCTTTGAAGTAGAAACACACCTATTATTAATTAATGATATTTATAGTCTTAAAACTAGTCTAATAATTAATGAGGTAAATGAAATACAAAGAATGTTATACGGGCTCTATCTAAAAATACCGCCTACTTAATTCTTGTACCTTATACCTAACGACTTAAAGAATTAAATACTGAAAACTAAAAAAAGTCTCACCGTCCACAAAACCGTCCTCACCCAATTCCCTCTAGCCAAAGAATCAATCTTCCCCAAATCATATCCCGATACTAACGATTGATGTAAAGGCACCTGGACAAAAAAAGTACTAGCCCAGATGATTAGTAGTAAAACCAAATTGAATATCCATCCTATTTCAAAAGAAGTATTAAAACATAAATAAAAAGCAGTACCCAATTCTAACAACATCATTGGCATCACAAATGGGGTAATACCTCTTTGATGCTTTTCCATTGCTTCTTTAAATTGATTTTTATCAATGTGTTTAAAGGAAGGATAATGCACTAATTGTATGATCCAGATTACTCCGGTCATAATTGCAGTTGCAATCAGATGTATGGTTTCAATCATGCTTCAGTTCCGGAAACAAATTTCGAACTCAACATTCTTGCCTGATGCATGACCGCATTTAAAGAACCAAATGAAGTGCTTGCGCCGATAGTGTGAATTCCATTTTCAGATTGAGAACGGTTTGCATTAAGTGCGTAGTTTTCAGGAAGTGAATTTTTGATGCGATACATTTTCAGGAACTTCCATAAATTGGCAACCGGTCCGAACCAATCCTGCATTTCTTCTGTAACACCATCAATGATTTGTTGATCACTTAAATTAGGATTTCCAATAACGCTAACAGATATTAAATTTTTCCCTTCAGGTGCATAAGTAGCTTGAATCTGATTAAGAAACACCAGATTATTTATTAATCCACCACCATTGCCATTTAAAATTAAATAAGGTTTCTTTAAAGCAGCTTCTTCAGCGGTGAAATATAAGTTTGTTACAGATTGATATTTTGTTTTTGGAACATCCTTCATAAATGAAGAAGGGTCACAAGCGATTACAATATTTTCAGCGGTAAATTCTTCACCGTTTTCTAAAGTGACTTTATTTTTTGTAATCGATTTTACTGTGCTGTTTAATTTAATTTTTGAAGGGTCAATCTTAGAAGCTAACTGTCTCGGTATTGCTTCAATACCGTTTGCCGGTAAAGCTGCATCTCCTTCCGAAAACATTTTAAAAACAAAACAAAACATTCTGCTACTCGTCTTTAATTTTCGTTCTAAAAATATTCCACCCAAAAAAGGAGTAAAAAAGCTTTCTATAATTCGATTAGAAAAACCGTAATCTTTAAGAAACTTTAAAGAAGTAGTTTCTTTTTCATTTAAAATTTCATCGACAGTCTTCGATTTTAAACGCTGCTTCAAAGTAAGCATTTTGATCTTGTCAGACGGTGTGGCTATAGGAGAAAAAAGACTTTGCAGTAAAGCTGAGGGGTCCCGAAAAGGGTCAGCAATTTCAGTGAAGTCATTTTTGTATTGAATAACGGCACCGGATTTAAATTTTTTCAAATGAAGAGCATCATAATCTAACATTTCCTGAGCTTCAGGATATGCAGTTTGCAAAACCTGAAATCCGCGGTCGAGTAAAAATCCATCCACCACATCAGTCTTAACTAATCCACCAACGCGATCAGTTGCTTCAAGTAATAAAAAATCTTTTCCTTCCGCTTCTAATTGAACGGCTGTGCAAAGACCACCAATTCCTGCACCAATAATTATTATATCTGACATAAACTAAGGATTAACCGCTTCGACCTGTGGAATTTCACAGTTGGCCAAATATACATAATCAGGACGATCGGCCGCAGATCTGTGACGGTAAGAATGTAGAATATTCGTTTTATGTAATAGAAATGCTCCCGGCATTTGAAAACCATCTCCTTGCATTCTTCCAACGCCTAATCCACCCATAACACCTGCGAGAAAACCTCTCCACCATACCTTGAAACCGAATAATTGGAAAAAATTACCTCTTTCCAGCTTGAAGGCCGCATACAGTTCCTTTTCAGGATCACTGATATGCGCAAGTTCACCAAGATTAAACTCATCTAATATATATTGAGCCTGATCCGGATCGATCATATGTACAACAACAATCTCTTTACCTGATTCGTAGATTTCGTCTTTTACCTGAGCAAGATCTTGTAAAGCTTCCCTGCAGAAAGTACAACCGAAATGTCTTAAAAACACAATCAAGGTAGGAGAGATCTGACTTTGTTCAAATAAGCTCAAACCATCACTAAGCTTGAATTTCCGTAAAGATTTTTCGAACTCAAGATGATCGTTATCGATCTTTTCCAGCATTAAATCATTGTGATAATAATAAGCACCACGAAGAATAAGTATAAATGGAATCCACCAAATCAGGTCATTAAATAAGATATTATAACCGGCGGCAAGTGTGAAAGATCCATCCAGGAAAGCATTCACAAAACCAATAGGACCGAATATTTTACCCATCAAACCGACTAAAACGATTGGCCAATGGCGATAAGGATTGAATGCTGCTATAAAATACCCAACTCCATATACACCGACAATCATGCCGATACATTGCCAAAGCTCAGGATACCTAGGCAAATCCATCCCCGAAAAGTTAAAAAACAATTCTGGCCAGAAAATAGTAACGATTCCCCATAAGATGTTGTAGAAGGCTGCTACTAATAGAACGCCTTTCATCCATGACGGAATCTTACCTTTTTTTGTATAATTACTGTTAATACGCTTTATCTTTTGATAATTAGATAATAGATTTGATTCTAAAAAGTTTAGAAATAAACCATTGTATTTATGAAATCCCCCTTGTTTGTACTTTTTTGTCTACTTTCTCTTGGTTTATTTGCTCAAAATGAAACAGAAACTGAGAGCGAATCAAAGAAAAAATATAATCTGACCCTTCGATTCGATTATGGTCTATCATTGTTGAGTATGAATGAAAGAGTTCAATATACCGGAGAATACTTCAATACCGCCACTGAAACATGGGACTGGATAGAACAGGACACCAGTTTTATTAATCAAGATTTCATAACAGCAGCTAATAATGTCAAATTCGATTTAATGATTTCCATTATTGAGCCACTGAATATTGGCTTGAGTTATAACTTTATATTGTATAAAGAGCAGGAACCCGGACCAAGTTTTATTAGTACTTGGTTTTCCCCATTTTTCTCTATTGCAGGCGTTATAGACTATCACTATCAGGTGCCGGGAACCGATTGGTTATATATTAATCCATCAATCACCGGAGGAATTTATCAGGCAAACGAGGAGTATATTGGTGTTGGGACGGAATTATATCTGGATGGAAGATTAGCTGTTGAGGCCCGATATAAAGACAGACTTGGATTGAGAGCATGGTCGAGTTATCATATGTTGAATTACAGTCAGAATACAGATTCTGAGGTTTTCTCGGGAATGAAAGTTAAGCGGAATTCATTGATTAATGGATTATTCTTCGGCGTAGGCCTTTCGTACCGATTCTATTTAATACCTGATTAAATTGCTAATTCCGGCAGTCTGAAAGAATATTATATTAATATGACTAAGCCTTCAGACAGGCATACAACGATTATCTTAAGAAACGCATCTTACTTTTACTAAAGTATTTTTTCTAATTTTGCGAACTATGGCTTGATTATTTCGTAAGAGATAGAAGGCACTAAATCAGAAGTATGAAAAAGGTATTACTCTTTATAGCAGTATTATTTATAGCTGGAATTTCAGCTAAAGGGCAGCAAATTGAGCAGTTTACTCAATATATGCTTAATCCTTTTATCTTGAATCCGGCGGCTGCCGGTAGTGAAGGTGTTACTGCTTTGAAGTTTACTTACCGTCGCCAATGGGCAGGTGCTTTTAACGGTGAAGAGCCAACAACTCAACTATTAAGCATCAATTCAAAGCCACAACGATTTCCTAATATAGGATTAGGAGCAGTTTTATTCAATGATGTAACCGGCCCAAGCAGAAGAACAGGAATTACTTTAGACTATGCTTATCATGTTCCACTCGGTTCTTACGGTTCTAAATTAGGTCTAGGCCTTGGCGCAACTGTTTTACAGTATAATATTGACGGTGATATGCTAAATCCCAATGATCCGAATGATCCGGCGATATTTGCCGGAACAGAAGCAAAAATTGGTGCGGATGGAAATGTAGGTGCTTTCTTATTCGATGAAAACTATTACGTAGGTGTTTCTGTATTTCAATTATTCAATACTAAGTTCGTATTTCAGCAAGATACAACGGGCTTTGTTCGTTTAGCAAGACACTTTTATGTTACTGCAGGTTATAAATACGATGTTAATGAAAGGCTTCAATTTGAACCTTCTGTATTAGTGAAGTCTGTAGCTGCTGCACCTGTTCAATTCGATATTAATGCCCGTATTTTGTACGATAACCGCTATTGGTTAGGCGTTAACTTCAGAACATACGATGCCATAGGTATTTTAGCGGGTTTGGCTATTAATGATCGCTGGAAGATTGGTTATTCTTATGATCTGACAACCTCTGATTTAAGTTCAATTTCAAGTGGTTCACATGAAATTATGCTTGGTATCGACTTTATAAGTAAAGAATCTGCTCCTTCAGGATTCTAGATTCTTAAACTCTTTTTGTCTTTAGGCTTCAGATTTTTTGTCCACAAAAAGTCTTAAATCCTTAATTCTTCTCTTCATTTTCAAAAACAATTTCTATTTTTGCAATGTTGTTGCATTAGCATGATAGAGAACAAA
>JAHDHT010000006.1:25867-29136 GCA_020631175.1 Chitinophagales bacterium | reverse complement strand
CAGGCAGCATCTTTTTAGTTGTTGCACAACTAATGAATCAGAAGTTACATTATCGATATTTTCATTCCTGAAAAGCGATTTTTAAAAATTAACATTTACGGGGTTTTTAATTTATTTAATTGATATTCAAATATTTGGATGGATGTGCATTCGTTTATTGAACTATTCAATTGAATGACGATGTTATTGAATCAGCGTCTAAAATCAAAACAACAATTATGTTTAAAGAATTAAAGAAAATATTCTTCTATATCAGCCTTGTAGTGATTGTGGCTTTTGTGATCTTCCTGTTTAATCAGGTTGCGCAAATTACACAGTTAGCTTACACCATCCATCCGGTAGCCGGTATTGTTACCCTGGTGGCTTTAGTACTGCTGTTTGGAGGATTAATTGCTGCTCCTATAGTGGCATATTATAGATTACCTCAAACATTAATTCCACCTGAGGATAAAGAATCTGAAGCTTATGCTGAATACCTGGTCGCTTTGAAAAAGCGATTAAGCAATAATCCGTTTATAAAAGAAGCCGGTATCTCAGTTGAAACAGATGAAGATATTCAAACGGCATTCGCCCTCTTAGATCAGAAGGCAAATGACCTGATAAAGAATACTGCTTCTACCATATTTTTGTCAACTGCGGTTTCTCAAAACGGCCGTTTAGATGCAATTATGGTATTAGCTGCCCAAACCAAGTTGGTTTGGCAAATAACGCATCTTTATTTCCAGAGACCGACCTTAAAGCATATGGTTAAGTTATACGGAAACATTGCAGCTACTACTTTTGTAGCAAGCGAGTTAGATGATATGAATCTTGCCAGATATGTTGAACCGGGCTTATCTACTATATTAGGTACTTCTGTTTTAAAGATGGTACCTGGAGCTCAGGTTGCCGCTAATGTAATTACCAATTCAATTATTGAAGGTACTGCAAACGCATTCTTAACGTTAAGAGTGGGCGTAATTACCAGAAGATATTGTACCGGTCTTGAGGTGCAGGAAAAATGGTCATTAAGAAAGAGTGCTTCACTTGAAGCAGCCAGAATGTTAGGAGCTATTGCCGTAAAATGCGCAAATATGATTTCAACTTCTGTTATTGAAGCTACTAAGAATCTTGGAGTAGATACAATCAAGTCTAGCGGAAATGCCATTTTCGATGCAGGTAAAAAAACATTCGATTTGTTTAAAAACGTTGGTGATAAAATATTGAAGGAAGCCGGCTTAGAACCCGGTGAAAAACCTTCACTATTACCTGAAGGAACTTCACTTTAATACAATACACTATAAAAAAAGCTGCCATACATTATGGCGGCTTTTTTTTTTATAAAAGTCCTCTTGATTTTAATTCAAGATATTTGTTAATGGTGTTGACTGTAAGATTTTCAGGAGCTGTTAGCATACTATGTATGCCGTGCTTTTTTAATTCTAATATGATTTGCTTTTTTTCATAAGCAAATTTTTCAGCGATCGTTTTTGTATAAACCTCTTCAAGATTTTTTGCAGGATTTTCTAAAAGGGATTTTAATTCTGTATTTTCGAAAAATATAACTACCAGCAAATGTTGTTTATTTATTAATCGCAAATAGCTTAACTGTCTTTTTAAGCTACTTATACCTTCAAAGTTGGTAAATAATAAAAGTAAACTTCTACGATTTATTCGCTGTCTTACCTGTCGGTATAATAATGAATAATTTGTTTCGAGATAATGTGTTTTCTGATGGTAAAGCGTTTCCAACATTAATTGCATTTGTCCTGCTTTTTTTGACGCTTTTAAAAATGTGCCGGCCTGATGACTAAAGGTCAATAAGCCTGCTTTATCATCTTTTCGAATCGCAATATTGGATATTACAAGGCTTGCATTAATAGCATAATCTAATAAACTCAATTTGTTAAATGGAGATTTCATGATTCTGCCTTTGTCAATTATGCAATATAATTGTTGAGACTTTTCATCCTGAAATTGATTTACCATTAAATCACCTTTTCTGGCTGTGGCTTTCCAGTTTACTGTTCTGTAATCATCACCACTTACATATTCTTTTATTTGTTCGAATTCCTGGCTTACACCAATGCGTCTGATTTTTTTAATTCCTAATTCGGCATTTCTATTTGCAAATGCAATTAATTCATATTTACGCATTTGAATGTAGGAAGGATAGACCGGAATGTCTTTACCGTGATCAAATATGAATTTACGATTGATTAATCCGATCGGACTTTTTACAAATACATTTAAGGCACCGAAATTATAAACACCTCTTTTTACAGGTCTTAAAAAGTACCGGATAACTTTTGTTTCAAGAGAGGGTAGCTGCATTTCAAAATTTACATCTCTCACTTGAAACTGATGAGGTATTTCATCTATAGCATTAACTTTTATCGGGAAGCGATAAAAGTTTTCAATAAATAATTGGATTTCATTTTCATCTCCATTAGATAATTTATCAGCCATCACTCTGCTCCCATTTATACCATTTCGTGCACGGTATAATAGCATAATGTCAATAAGACAAACAGTAATTAATAAAACCAATAATAATTGAGGAATAAAAAAGAAAGCAGGAAATACAAAAGAAAGTAAAAAGAGTGCAACGATTATTCCTATTGCAATGAATAATCGTTGGTCGAGATACAAGCTTTTGAAAAATTTGACCATAAATATTATCGTGGTACTTCTACTGTTTGAATAATTTGATTAACTACTTCTTCAGTTGGTGTGCCTTCCATTTCTTTTTCAGGAGAAAGAATAACACGATGACCAATAACCGGATGAGCTATAAATTTAATGTCTTCAGGTTGTACAAAATCACGACCATTTATTGCGGCATATGCTTTTGATCCGGCTAAGATGGCTAATGAAGCTCTCGGCGAAGCTCCTATGTATAATGATTTGCTTTCCCTGGTTTTCTGAACAATTTCTGCAATGTACTTTATCAATTTATCTTCAATATGAATTTTGCTGACCAGTTCATGATAAGTTTTTAACTCTGAACTTGAAATAACCGGTTGTATCTGGTTTTCATTTAATTGATGATTTGTACTGTGGTAACGACTTATAATTTCTGTCTCTTCTTCAAGGTCAGGATATCCTACATTTATTTTAAACAAGAAACGATCTAACTGCGCTTCGGGCAAACGATAAGTTCCTTCATGTTCTATTGGGTTTTGAGTTGCAATTACAATAAAAGGGAAATCCATTTTACTTGTTTTACCCTCTATAGTAACCTGCCTTTCCTGCATTACTTCGAATAAAGCTGCCTGCGTTTTTGCAGG
>JAHDHT010000006.1:20427-25767 GCA_020631175.1 Chitinophagales bacterium | reverse complement strand
ATTGTATTTCGAATATTATTAACTGCTGACTGAAGACCACTAAGGTCTAATCTGTTTTCGAAAATTTCCTGATTTTCCATTGTTATATTTTAGAGGCTTTTCTGAAGTTTTCAATTAGCATATTATAGTTAAACAACATGCTATCTGTAAAATATTGATCGTTATTTGAATTTGCCATATAGCGCATTAATTCTTCAATCGATTTTTCATCTAAACCACTTTTAGATAATAATTTTTGTTTTAATTCATCTGTACTTAAACCACTGGATATAAAATGCTGCGACCTTAAGTATTCATTAAAGTAAGTCGTTTTCTTTTTTGCTATATCTTTATTATTACGTTTTAAATAATAAAGCTTTGCTATGGTTTTCGTGAAATCAAGACTTAAATTTCTTAATGGCTTAATTTCCGGAATTACCCTTTGCAGTCTTTTTCCCTTAAAAATAATATAAAATAAAAGGCTTATCATACTTACAAAGTAGGCCCACTTTAAAGCTCGTTGACTTAAAACAAAACGCAAAGGTGATGAGCTTAATAATCTACCTGCTTTATGGTAAGTATCCCAATAGGTATGTTGAACCGGTAAATAACTCAATGCTGTCGATGCAAATTTATTTAAATTACTATTGACAAGATTATAGTTGGTAAATAAGACGGGATCACTTGCAATTACAAAACTTCCTTTTCCAAAAGCTTGTCTTATTAAAACCGGACATGTATCTACGCTTGCCAATATCTCAGCATTATTTGTGTCGATCATTCCAAAGTAATAGGTGAAATCTTTTTCTTTCAGGTAAAATGTATCTTCAATACTTTCATCATGGAAAGTTATCTGAATACTATCTGCTTCTTCCTTATTACTTATTTCCAAAAACTGAATAAGGGTTCTGTAAATATTTATGTTTAGTGTGTCTTCTAAGGTGTCGGGAAGAGCTGTAGCAGAAACGAATGCATGATTTCCTTCCTGAACATAATTTAATAATGCTTCAGCTCCATAACTACTTATTCCTTTACTTTGTGAAGAAGAAACCAGAATGTTATTAATTAAAATGTAATTACTTGGTGTTATTAAATCTTCTTCATTTAATTTATCATAAACGGAAGGAAAACTTAAATCTATAGATTGTTCCGGAAATATTTCCGGGAGTAATTCAAACAAAAGAAAATTCCCGTATGGTATTTTTGCTTTTCGTGTGTAATCAGGTTTCCAGTCGATTTCTTTAGGAGCTAAAAGACGCATTGCTGCCAGTGCAACAACTAATAGAACCATCATTATTATGGGCCATTTATCTTTAAGCATTTAATTGTTGAATTTGTTGATCAAAAATGATGAAGTCTTCTCTTGTAGAACTAAAGTTTTCGGCATCTAATAATTTATCCCCATACCAAACATAGTTAAACAAGCGGGTAATTTGATTGAAAGTCTGGCCGTATGAGTTCTGATTCATTTCATTGATATAGTCCATGTTTGTTTTACCAGGTTTCCAATCAATAAATGATTTATCGTTTAACTGTTTTAATGTTTTTAAGTAATGTAAACGAATAGCATATCTATAATTCTTTTCATCAATTGCCTTTTGAATTAAATCATTAAAGTCCAGTTCATGAATATTTTCTTCAAGTGTTTCGTATAAGATATTTCGTTTTATATCACTTTCTCGAAAAACTAAGGTATTGAAATTCACTCCGATTAATTTCATTACAACCAGAACAACTACAGCGATTCCTATTGCCCAAAGTAAAACATCCATCAAGGGATTAATAGTATCACCGACTTTTGCTTTTCTGTTTCCAAACAGCCAGTTCCACATCGCCTCTAATTTTTGAGAAAGCCAAAGCCAGAAATTAAATCCACCCGTTTTAACTTCATAATCAAAAGCGTCCTGACTTTTATAGTCATTTAGTTTTTCCTGATCGAAAGAGCGAATATTTTCAGGGGCATTACCATATTTAACAGATTGAAGGCTGTCAGTTTCAGCGATAAGACTCACAGAACCAAAAACCATCAAAATGGATAAAACAAAATGAAGTATAAATAATTTAATTTTCAATTCTGTAAAACTTAGAAAGAACCTTCACTGTCAGGAATGTAATTCGTATTTGTTCCAATTGTGTCTATTCTTGATTTTAAACCGGTTCCTTCCAATCGTTCTCGATTACTGTAATAAACGATTCCCCCGGCAATGTAATATATAACATAACATAATGAAGAAACAACAGTTCCAAGGGCACCAAAAATTGCCATAATAATCCCTCCGTCATTAAATTCATTAAACATTTCAATCATTTGCCAGATAAACATTGGCATTTGAGCTCCATAAGAAATCATTGAAACGATCATATTAACCACAATAACAAGCAGCAATGTAACCCACCATTTACCTTTGGTTAATTCAAAACATCGTTTAAAAGCAGCAATAACACCGATCTTTTCTTCAAGTCGTACGATAAATACTTGCCATAGTGGAACAGCTAAATAGATTATGAAAAACAGCAGAACAAACATTAGCATTACAAAAATGAAAACACCTGCACCTTCGCTGATTGCTGCTGCAATTCCAATTCCCGGAACAATACAAATTAACGCCAATAGAAAAAAGCCAATAAACATAACAAGCATAGTTACGATTACATTACCTAAATTCTTCTTCGTGGAATCCCATACATCTTTAACTTCAATACCGGCTAATCCGTTTTCACTTTCGCGATACATTTTCATATAGGTATAAGTAACTGCAGTAACCAATGCCGTACCCAGTAAAATAAATACGATCATAAAGAAGTAACCTGTACCATAATAGATCCATCGGGAAGGATCTTCTAAATTGCTCAACATTGCATCCGGATCATCCATGTTGTTAAGCATATCGAGATTATACATGTCGTCGTAAATGAAGCCTAATATTAATCCACCCAAAAGAAAAAACGGCCCGGCTATGAGCAAAGCAGATTTGAAAAGCGGTTTAAAATTTTGACGAACAAAGGAAAAAAGAGTAGAAATTACTTCACCAAAGTCTCTAATTTTTAATAATTGAATTTTATTCGATTTCATTTTTAAAATTTATATCGGCAATCGTAGTTGAGAATTTTGATTTCATTTTACGATTAACCTGTGCAGGGTAAATAATAAAATACCATATAATAAAGGCAAGCGAGCCAAATATGATGAATAAGCTTAAGAAAACCGGCATACCGGTATGTCTGGTTACAAATCCTTCCAAAAGACCGGCAAAAATAAAGATGGGTACAAGTCCGATAATAACTTTTAATCCGTCTTTTATCGCAGAGCGAAAACTCTTCAATCTGCTAAAAGTTTTGGGGAATAAGATACTATTACCTAAGATTAATCCTGCACCACCTGCTAAGACTATTGCAGATATTTCTAGTGTTCCATGGATCCAGATTGTTAATAGTGATTGAGTTAGTTCGCCATGTTCGTAGAAAAAGTATTGAAAACTTCCGAGCATAATTCCATTATAAACGAGAATTAGTCCTGTTCCAAAAGAAGCGAAAATACCCATTACAAAAGCGGTAAAAGAGACCCGTACATTATTAAATGTAATCGCGATCGCCATTGGCAGTTCTTTGGTTTGTTTGTAAACGGCCATTGGGTCCCCCTTTTTAATATTTTCTTTCGTCATATGAACATAATCATCACCCAGAATAATATTTACAAAGCTACTGTCATTGGCAGCCGAAACAGCGCCAATTAAAATGGCTATTCCGAATATGATAAAGCTATATAGAAATTTAAGCCGATGCTTATGAACAATAAGCGGGAGCTCTTCCGTCCAGAAAGTTATAAAACGAGAACTGCTTTCGGTTTTGTTTACATAAATACGTTGATGAACCTTTAATGCCAGTTCATTCAGATAGGCAGTGGTTTTTGAAGCAGGATAATAGGTTTGGGCATAGCTCAAATCATCTGTTAACTGAATGAACTGATCTGCCAGCTCATCAGGGTTAACATTTTCGCTTTGAAAGAGCATCTTTTCAAATGCCTGCCATTTCTCTGCATTTTGTTTTAGGAATGCAGCTTCTCTCATTTAATTTGCGTTTATTAGTGCAACAAAATACATATTTAATCAAAAGAATGGATACCGTAAAAGTTCAAACCACACAGAATATTGCGATAGAATATCCGCTGGCAAGTATTGGAGACCGAATTCTTGCCACTTTGATCGATAGCTTAGTCATTTTTACGTATATCATGATCATTCTGTTCTTCATTATGATCTTACTAGGGGCACTTGAATCTCAACTCGATGAAGACGATATGTGGTATTTTATGGCGCTGTTCATAGTATTATATATACCTGCATTTCTTTACCATCTGTTATGCGAACAATTTTTTCAGGGGCAAAGTGTCGGCAAGCGGGTTATGAATATTAAAGTGGTTAAAACAGACGGGAGTTCAGCCAGCTTTGGCAGCTATTTATTGCGTTGGATGTTGAGAATGGTAGATTTTACGCTCACATACTATAGCGCAGCGGCGATAAGCATTTTGGTTACTGAAAAAAGCCAGCGACTGGGTGATTTAGCTGCGGGTACAACTGTGGTGAAACTCAAACAGAAAACGACCATTAAAGACACAATTTTCAGAGATATTAATGAAGTTGATTATGACGTTCAATACCCTGAAGTGGAGCAATTAACCGATCAGGATATCCAGATTATCACAGAGGTTTTACAGACTGCAAGAAAGACAAACAATGCTGAAATGGTCATGAGTCTTGCAGTAAAGATGGAAGAAGTGTTAAATGTTAGCGCAAAAGAGAAAGCTTACCCATTTTTGAATACTTTGGTAAAAGATTATAATTACCTCACTTCAGGTAAAATTTAATGATAATTAAATAGTTATACCACTGTGAACCACTTTAACCGACTATTATTTGTCTTGTTGCTATGTGCAACAAGTACTACTCTTTTTGCTCAGGAAACCTTCACGATAAGCGGATATATTCGCGATGCACAAAGTAAAGAAGACCTGATTGGAGCTAATTTTTATATTCCATCCATTTCAGGAGGTGCAACTACTAATTTGTATGGGTTTTACTCCATTACACTCGAAGAAGGCTCTTATCAGGCAATTGTTTCTTATCTGGGCTACGAAACACAGTTTAAAGAGATTGTACTTGATCGTGATATAGAACTTAATATTCTGCTCGAGCAGGAGAGCACTGAAATCGGAGAGATCGTTATTTCAGAAAGCCGCTTAAAAGCGAAAGAAAATATTGAACGACCGGTAATGGGGGTGATGGATATTTCGCCTCAGCAGATTAAAGAGTTACCGGTTATCGGAGGTGAAAAAGATGTTTTAAAAAGTTTACAATTACTTCC
>JAHDHT010000006.1:10096-20327 GCA_020631175.1 Chitinophagales bacterium | reverse complement strand
ATGAAAGATGGAGATAAGAATGAATTTCACGGTGAAGGTGGAATTGGTTTAATTTCTTCCCGTTTAACTTTGGAAGGACCTATTATAAAAGATCGAATGTCTTTTCTGATTTCGGGAAGGAGAACCTATCTAGATCAGGTTATTTTGGCTGCCAGTCCGAAAGAATTCAGAGATGAAATACCAAGAATTTTCTTCTACGATTTAAATGCAAAATTAAATTATCGAATCTCTGATAAAGATCGTTTATATTTTAGTGGTTATTTCGGACAAGATCAATTTAAAGTTAATATACCCGATGATATGGCAACATTCAGAGTGCCATGGGGAAATAAAACGGGTACTTTAAGATGGAACCATGTGTTTAACTCTAAGTTGTTTGCAAACACTTCATTAATTTATAATGATTATGAGTTTGCTTTTAATTATGAGCAGGCTTTTGAAGACTCTACCCAGAACGTTAATCTTGAAGTAAGTACCGGAATTAAAGATTGGAATGGAAAGATAGACTTTGATTATTATCCATCCGTATTGCATAAAGTTCAATTTGGTGTGCATTATGCTTATCACACTTTTACTCCAACAACTTCTAAAGTTTTCACGACTTTCGTAGATAGCGCATTAACCTCACCGGTTGATAAACGCTATGTGCATGATTTGGCTTTATATGCCAGTGATGAATGGACGGTAACAGATCAGTTCTCGATGAATATTGGTCTGCGAATCCCTGCATTTGTATATAAAGAGACTTCTTATTTCGGGGTAGAACCAAGATTTATTGCAAATTACAGAGTAACAGATAAGCAATCAATAAAAGCGAGCTATGCTTTAATGAATCAGTATGTGCATCTTGTTACCAACTCAACTTTGTCTTTCCCATGGGATGTGTGGATTCCTTCAAGTGACATCATTAAGCCTAAAGTGTCGCATCAGGTGGCAGCAGGATACTTCCAAAATTTTAATGAAGATAATTATGAAGGAAGTGTGGAATTGTATTATAAAAAAATGAACAATTTAATTGAGTATAAAGAAGGTGCAGATATTTTTAATTCTGATACCATCGAAAATCAATTAACCTTTGGAGATGGAGATAGTTACGGTGCTGAATTTTTTCTAAAGAAAAGAACCGGAAGATTTAATGGTTGGATTGGTTATACCTTGAGTTGGACAAACAGACAGTTTGAAGAATTGAATGGAGGTCGGCCTTTTCCGGCAAAGTATGACCGACGTCATGATTTATCGGTTGTCGGTTTATATGAGTTTAATGAAAAATGGTCTTTTTCTGCCGCCTTTGTTTATGGTAGTGGTCATAGTTTAACCTTGCCTGAAGGTCGTTTTTATGTGCCGGTTTATGGATGGCAAAGTGGGGGTACATTTTTTAGTGATTATACTTCACGAAACGGATTTAAATTAAGAGCCTACAATCGTTTGGATTTAGGAATAAAGTATACAAAAAAGAAGAAAAGATATGATTCGATCTGGAGAATGGATATTTATAATGTGTACAGCAGAAGAAATCCTTACTTCGTTTATTTAAGTCAGGAGTTTGATCGATTTAGTAACGGACAACGATTTGTAGCAAAACAGGTTTCCTTATTGCCGGTAGTGCCAACGTTTAGCTGGAATTTTAAATTTTAAGCCCCATGAAATTATTTAAGATAAAATTATATTTCACAGCCATTTTAATGATTTGCATAAGCTTTACAGCCTGCGAACAAACAATTGATTTACCCTTACCGGATTACGATGAAAAGTTGGTAATGTTGGGCATTCTGGAAAATGATTCAACTCCCGTTGTTTATATTACAGAAAGTGTAGATTATTTTCAATATTTGGATCGCAGGGATTTTTATGAGTTTGTTGAGAATGCAAATGTAGTTTTAAATGATGGTACCAATGATATTGTGCTTGAGCTTGATACTGTAGAGTTAAATCTTAATTATATCTGGGACTATTACGGATATGGTTATGGTTATACTGTGGATACAGTTCCTATTTTAGGATATACTGCAGATGTTTTAGTTGAAAAAGATAAAAACTACAGTATTCAGGTTACAGAAGGTGATCGAAATATGTCTGCTTCTGCAACAGTACCGGGATCAGTAGATGTTACCGGTATTTCATTTTCAAGAGATACCATTGTTGAAAACTATTTTGGCTATACTTATCAATATGTTCAGGATGTTCTTCAGATTAAAGTGGAAGATGATCCATTAATTAGAGATGCTTACAAAATTGACATTGTTATGGGCTATTGGGATCCATATGTTTATGGTTATGGATCTAATGACAGTACTTTTATTCAGCAGAGTTTTAACTACTCAGATGTTAATTATACAAAAGACACAGAGTTAGCACGTGATGGAAGTGATTTGATTATTGAGTTTCCGATTTACCTTCCATACAATGAACCCTGGAGGTATGAAGAGGCAGTTAATAAAAAGTACGTTTTCAATATTACATTAGAACGCACAAACTTAGAAGTAGCCAATTATTTTCAATCTTTGTTTGATCAGTGGGATTCTGAAGATAATCCATTTCAGGAACCAACACCTGCCCGGAGTAATGTTGAAGGTGGCATTGGTGTTTTCGGCGGTTCTTCCTGGTCAGGTCCCTTTGAGTTTGAATTAATATGTTGTGAGTAGTGCTTATACTCTAGTTTAGCTTCATTTATTAAAGCATTGTAATTTCTTTTCAAAAGGTATTTCCCTAATTGATTTTTTTACAATAAGTTTGAACAACCAAACATGCATTAGCTATGCCTAAAATATTAATCAATGACGGGATGGATCCGGATGCGGTGGTTGCTTTGAAGCTGGCCGGATTTGAAGTTGACACTGTTAAAATTGAACAAAACGAATTAGTCAACCAGATCGATCATTATGATGGTATGGTTGTTCGAAGTGCAACAAAAGTCAGAAAAGAAATTATTGATGCAGGCACCAATCTGAAAGTAATTGGAAGAGCAGGTGTTGGGATGGATAATATTGATGTGGAATATGCCCGTTCGAAAGATATTGCCGTAGTGAATACACCTGCCGCCAGTTCACAAAGTGTGGCAGAATTAGTATTCGCTCATTTATTTTCCCTTTCAAGAAATTTATATCAAAGTAACCGGGCAATGCCTGATAAAGGAGCTTCTGAATTTAAGGCATTAAAAAAGTCTTTTTCTAAAGGCATAGAATTAAGAGGTAAAACATTAGGTATAATTGGTTTTGGAAGGATAGGACAGGCTGTTGCAAGAATGGCTTTGGGTTTGGGAATGAATGTGATGCCTTTCAAATTATTTCATGATACTGTAACGATTGATGTCGACTTCTTTAAAATTAAAGATGCGCATATGTCGATCAAGGTGCATACTGATCCTTATGAAGATCTTTTGGCGCAAAGTGATTTTATTACATTGCATGTGCCCTTTCCTCCAGGGGCAAAACCGGTTCTGACAAAAAAAGAGTTTGACCAGATGAAAGACGGTGTGCGTATAGTCAATACTTCACGAGGAGGTGTAATCGTCGAGAAAGATTTACTGGCAGCTTTAGAAAGTGGTAAAGTAGCCGCTGCAGCTTTAGACGTTTTTGAAAATGAACCTCAACCTGATGAAGCTATTTTAAAACATCCGAATATATCTTTAACGCCCCATATTGGAGCTTCAACATTAGAAGCACAGGCGAGAATCGGATTTGAAATGGTAGATAAATTAAAAGCTATATTTGACAAGGAAAACTAACAAAATACAATGGCAATAATTAAAGCATTTAAAGGATACAGACCCCCTGAATCGATGGCAGAAAAAGTCGCTTCTCCGCCATATGATGTGATTAATAGTAAAGAAGCATCTGCTATGGCTCAGGGAAATGAAATGTCTTTTTTAAGAGTTATAAAATCAGAAATTGATTTACCGGAAGAAGAAAATCATTATTCTGATACTGTTTATCAAAAAGCAAGAGCTAATTTTCTTGAATTTGTAGAGAAGGGTTTTCTGGTGCAGGATGATGAGAACAGTATTTATTTATATCGTCAGATTATGGGCGAACATGCTCAAATTGGCATTGTAGCATTAAGTGCTGTTGAAGATTATTTTAATGATGTTATTAAAAAGCATGAACATACCCGACCCGTAAAAGAACAGGATCGTATTAACAATATGAAAACTACAGGAATTCATGCCGGGCCGGTTTTCTGTACGTTTAAAAAAGAATTTGATATTGATGGATGGATGGAAGCACAGCTAGCAGAATTGGATCCTGAAGTTTCTTTTATGGCAGAAGACGGTGTTCATCATACCTTATGGCAGGTTACTGATGAAACAGCTATTCAGGAATTAATTCAATTATTTAAGTATAAGGTGCCGGCTACTTACATTGCAGACGGTCACCATAGAGCAGCTTCGTCAGCAAAAGTTGGAAAAGATTTATCTGAAGAAAATCCTAATCATACCGGCAATGAAGCTTATAATTATTTTCTGACGGTTTTGTTTCCGGATGATCAGTTAGATATAATTGACTACAACAGAATTGTAAAAGATTTAAACGGGATGGATGCATCGACTTTTTTAGGGAAGCTTGAAGGGCTCTTTGATGTTGAGTTGCTTCTGGAAGGAGATGATATTAAGCCGGATTTTTTACATGAATTCACCATGTACCTGGATAAGAAATGGTATCGTCTGAATGCGAAAGAGCATATTTATGATGATGAAGATCCGATTAAAACGCTCGACGTAACGGTTTTACAAGATCATGTTTTAAATCCACTATTAAATATTGATGATCCAAGAACAAATGATCGTATAGATTTTGTAGGAGGGATTCGCGGTTTGAAAGAATTAGAAAAAAGAGTTGACGAAGACGATTATGCTGTTGCCTTTGCTTTATATCCTGTTACGATTCAACAATTAATTGATATTTCTGATGCCGGAATGGTAATGCCACCAAAGAGTACCTGGTTTGAACCTAAGTTGAGAAGTGGTTTGGTGGTGCATCGGTTTGAGTAGGTTTTTTTATTAGTAGCGAGTAGCAAGTAGCAAGTAGTTAGGTATAAGGTACAAGGTGTAAGTAGCAAGTCACTAGTTTTTAGTTTTCAGTTTGCGATTTAAAAATTGTTCCGCTGGCGGGTGAGAGCATATATGCTCGAGGGGGATTTAACAAAGTGATCCGAGGGTGGAAGTTTTTATCGAATCTTACAAGACAATAAAGAAATATCATCCATATAATTATTCGCGCCTTTGAAAATTTCAATTCGACGAATTAAATTCTGATTGAACTCTTTTGGATTTAAATGCACATGTTGTTTAGCAAAATGAATGAGCATGTCTGTATCAAACATTTCATCTCTTTCATTGGATGTGTCTGTTAATCCATCCGTATAATTAAAAATAATATCTCCGGTTTCCAATTGTGCTACACCGAAATCAATTGAAGGAAGCGGATCGAACATTCCTAATATCGTACAACCCTTATCTAAGGTTTCCACTTGACCTTGTCTTACGATAATAGATGGATTATGACCGGCATTTACGTATTCTAAAGTTTTAGAACGAATATTATAAACGGCTAAAAAAAGTGTAATGAATTTTTCACCTTTCGTAATTTCAATTACCCTTTTATTTAATTTACTAACTAAAGAACGAATCGGATATTTTTCTGCTGCCATCGTTCTTAAAACAGCCTGAAAATTTGCCATTAAAATTGCTGCCGGCGCACCTTTGCCCGAAATGTCAGCAATACAGAAAATATATTCGTCTTCATTTATTTTAATGAAGTCGTAATAATCTCCACCAATAGTTAAATGCGGTTTGTAAATTCCATCCATTACCAGATAATCATTATTTGGTAATTCATCAGGAATCAACATCGATTGCATGTTTGCAGCGAGCTCTAATTCTTTTTTATATTTTTCACTTTCGATCTGCTGATTAACTAATCGATTATTTTCGATAGCCACTACAATAATATTTGTAATCGTTTGAATGAATTTTAATTTTTCTTCAAGCGATTCATTATCGTAAAGATTTACTTTTCCTAAAAGGATAAAAGCAAGTGGCTGGGTTTTGTGATAGACCGGAACAATTACTTTGAACAAATCGCTTTGTTCGATTTCATTGTTTTCGATCGGGGTAGTTTTTTGAAAGCGAATTAAGTCGGTTTCGACATTAATATCTTTGAAGTCTTTTTCTTCAATTCCATATAAAACTGTTCGTTCCCAAACATCATCTTGCTTCAGATAAAGCACGAATTCGGCAACGCCTAATTGCGCTCTTAAAATGAACTCGTATATTTTGAACAAAGACTCATAAGACAGATTATTATTAATCGCCTTAGTTACCTCCAATAAAGATTCGATCTGCAAATGCTTAACATGCAATTGCCGCTCAAAATCCATGAGTTTATACTCTGGAGAATTTATGATAGTGTCTTGATTCAAAAGGGCACTTTTTACGTATATTAAAGATAGGGATTTGAAATTTGAAAAATGAGATTTGAGATTTGAAATTTGCAGCAGTTCTGTCTTCGGTTTTACTGTAGCGTGCGCAGAGGAGCATATTCGGGATGCTTTGGCCTGAATTTTTAGTGACCAAAGCGACCGACGGTCATCCTGATCTTCTTGTTTCAGAAAGTATTTGTTCTGTTTAACTTATAAGATCTTTCCCCTACGGTCAAGATGATGATTGAATGAAGAACCTGGTTTGTGTTAGAATGCGCTTTTCGGTCGGGAGGGATGTTTGACTTTACGAGTAAAAAGGTTCCTCATTTCATTCGGAATGATGGTTGGATAAAGGTACCGTTTCTTGCTGCCGAAGGCGTTTTAGGTTCCGTCATTTTGAGTTTGAATTTGACACTTGAACTTGCACTTGTTTTCCTACTTCGTCTTCACATCAAAAGCATCTCTCAAACCATTACCAATTAAGTTGAAAGCTAGTACCAGCACCATAATTGCCAATCCCGGAATGATGGCCAGGAAGGATTTACTTGAGCCGATGTATTGATAATATTCATTCAGCATAATTCCCCATGAAGGCTTAGGAGGTTGAACGCCTATACCTAAGAAACTCAGGCCTGCTTCAATGATGATTGCCGTTGCAAAGTTGGCTGCGGTGATTACGATAATCGGACCAATACAATTGGGAAGGATGTGTCTAAAGATCGTTCGTGCATTACTATAACCCAGACTTTCAGAGGCTTCGACAAATTCTTTTTCTCTCAAACTCATAAACTGTCCTCTCACAATACGGGCAATTTCCACCCACATCGTTAATCCAACCGCTAAAAAGATCTGCCAGAATTCACGACCTAATGCTAAAACCAGGGCAAAGACTAACAATAAAAGCGGAATAGACCAGAAAACATTGATGAACCACATGATGATGTCATCTACCGGAAATTTGAATTCAGGATTGAATATCCTTCCTAAAGAATTAACCAACAGCTTGTATATCAGAAAAATAAATAATGGTAAACCGAAAAGTCCTAAAACCCGAATAAGTGAAGAATCGACTTTAAATAAAGCCCAACTCACCACAAATGCCAAGGGAACAGCAAGCAAAACCCAATAGCTTACATTAGGTGGATTTTTACGATAGAATCCGGCGAAAGAACCCATAGTTACGCCAATGACTAATGAAATTAAAGCAGCTAAAAGTCCGACACTAATAGAAACCCGAACACCAAGAATCAAACGGCTTAGATTATCTCTGCCAAACTTGTCAGTTCCTAATCGATATGTATGTTTTTTGATATGTTCTTTTTCGACTTTAGTAGCCAGATCTGCCACCGTGAAATTGATATTTTCACCATCTAAGGTTCGAACCATGCCCGGAATTATCCCATTGTCGACTACCGGATAAACGATATCGGCTAAGTGGAAGGCTAATTTTTCAGGGCTTCTTCCTTCACCGGTATATCCATCCACAAAAATACTGTCACCCTGAATAGCGTAGGCAGTAATAGGTCGCATTTGATACGGATTTTCACGACCACCAATGATTCGACTGAAAATGTTACTCTTTTTTACTTCCCTGTTTTTACGATGATGTAACATATCGATTTCAAAACCGGGATTGCTTGTAGCGATTTCAAGAATTTGTTCATTCGCATCGGGAGTTGGATCAGGAACAAGGAGATAACCAAAAATGGCAATGAAAACAGCTAATATCAGAACGATTAATCCTGCTATTGCAGGTTTGTTACGTTTAAAACGCTGAATCACTTTTTGATTCGGCGTCAGATACTTTTTATATTCTTCTCTTGGTGCTGTGATCTTAATTCAACTTTCTTCCTTTCCAGGTATATTCTCCAAAACTACCGAACAAGCCAATCAGGCTTACATAGGCGATATGCATAAATTCGGCGGGTAAAAATAACCATAATAATGATTTACGCTTAAAAAAAGAGGTGGCAGAAAAGAGATAAATAAAATCAGCCAGCATTTTGATGGTCAATAAAATGAAAACGCTGTTGAACCAAATGGAACCACCCGAAAATATCCAAGCAAAAAATGCGAATAACAAATTGATTAACAGGAGCGTATTTGCTAACCAGGCGATAGCTAATTGAAATTGCAACCATCGATCTTTCAAATCTTTATTTTTACTCGTCCATCTTAAGCGTTGATTGATAAATTCTTGAAGTGTTTTCTGGGCAGGCGTATAAACGATTGCTTTTTGATCTTTATTAAAGTTTATCTGGGAAGGATATTTCTCTGCAATTTTTGCCATCAACATCAAGTCATCACCGGAAGCTACATGATCAACTCCTTCAAAACCGTTTACTTCATCAAAAGCCAATTTTGTATAAGCGAGATTTGCGCCATTACACATATAGCCTTTTGAAGCTTCTAAAACTGCGCCAGTGGTTAACATCATTCCGCAGGTATCTAAATTTTGAAAACGTTCGATTAAATTATGGTCCCGATAAATTGAAATCGGACCAGCAATCATTTTTGCATTCGATGTTTCGAAAGCATTCACCATTGATGAGATCCATGTTTTTTGCATAATGCAATCGGCATCTGTTGTTAATATAAGTGTTGCATTTGTTTGATCGATTGCTTTTTGAATCGCCAGTTTTTTATATGCTTTTAAATTTTTTGGGATGGATGTCAACTCGTTCAAACGGTAGACCTGGAGGTTGTTAATTTGAAGACTTTTCGCTAAGGCATAGGTTTGGTCTTCGCTGTGATCGTCGACAAAAATGATTTCATATAGATGATTGGGATAATCTTGTAATGCAATAGCATCGAGGCATGGAAGGATGTTTGATGCTTCATTTCTACCAACCACAATTACACAAACGGTTGTGGTAGGAGTTGAATTTATTTTTTCAGGTTCATCTATCTGTTCCCATTTAATGACATATAGAACAAGCATCACAAAATAGGCGATTACCGCGATGAATGATATGCTCCACCAGATTACCATCTTCTATTTAAAGATTTTGAAAGCGGAAAGTTCAATTTTTTATTGACGATTAAATGTCCAGCCGATAAAAAAGTTAAATCCACATAATCTAATCCTGTTTTAAAGTAATGCGCTGCTTTCGGACGGATGATTTCGTCTCTTAAGCCGAAGAAGAGATGTACTTTAACTTTATGCTGATTCAATATTTTTTTGATTTTATAATTTTTGGGAATAAAATCACAAAGGCTTACCCAGATGTTATAGAGTCGAATTCTTTTTTCATAAGTATCCATATGATTCATTGTAAATTCGAATAGAAACTTACTGATCAAACGGAGTTTATAGAGGCTTTTGACTAATGTGAAAAATGCAGATGGTCTGTCGACAATATATTTAAATAATTTTCTCCCGATGGAAGGATAGGTGGCAAGGTTGTACAGAGGATGAGTTCTTACTCCGTCCGGTGCAAGTAAAATTAATTGAGCCATTTTATTGGCGAAGAATTCTACCATCGATAATGAAACTTTTCCGCCAAGGCTGTAACCCATCAATGAAAATCGATCGATTTTTTCTTCTTCTAAAATGTGGTGGATAATTTCTACGATATCTTGTCTGCTGAATAAATCCTGGTGCAGCCAGTTTGTTTTTCCATGATAGGGGAGGTCGATGGCATAAAGTGTAAACTGACTTTCGATAGCAGGCCGAATTGGATTAAAGAGTTTCGCATTATCACCAAAGCCATGAAAGGCGATTAATGTTTTTGGTCCCTCACCGATTTGAAGGTAATGGATAACGGATGATTTGTAATTGATGAGATGGGAAACTGCCACGGGGCTAAGATAA
>JAHDHT010000006.1:0-9996 GCA_020631175.1 Chitinophagales bacterium | reverse complement strand
TCCTCTAGCCCTGATTGCAGCGGAAACCCGTGGCCGGCGAATGCCTGAAGCCTTATTTTGTGCAGGCTGACCGGCGGGAAGACCAGCAAAATTTAGGCTTTAGTGCTTGAGCAGTCTGCGCGTTGCAGTGGAAAGCAGGTGAGGATGTTTTTTGATTTGAGGGGGCTTTTGCTTCTAATTCTTTTTTAATGGGTGCCTTTATTGTTTCTTAAGAGTCTTATTGTTGAGAATGCAAAATAAATTGCGACATTTGCGTTCTGTTTTTGGACAATTTGGATGCAGCTATTTCCATAAGTTACCCGTGGTGGTATATCGGTTTATGTCTCTTGTTGGGGGCCATATATGCTTTTGTGCTTTATTTCAAGGATCAGACCTTTAAGGAGGCCTCGTCGGGCACGCGTAAGGCATTGCGTTTTCTTTCAATTTTACGGTTTTTAGGGGTTTCGGCGCTTGCATTTTTGCTGCTGATGCCTTTATTGAAGAATCGGGTGACGGAAACCGAGGAGCCGATTGTGGTTTTTGCGCAGGATAACTCGGCGTCGATGGCGGCCGGGCTGGCTGATACGGCTGCTTATCGCTCCCAAATTGAGTCTTTGCTTTCGGGCATTGACGAAAAATATTCGATTGATCGTTATGAATTCGGCACTGAAGTGCGGGAAGGATTGCAGTTTTCTTTTGATGAGAAACTAACAAACATGACGGCGGCTTTCAGCGAAATTTATGATCGTTATGCGAATCAGAACGTTGGGGCTATCGTGCTGGCTACGGATGGAATTTTCAATGAGGGTTCGAATCCGGTTTATTTTAATAAGCGTCTTGATGTTCCGGTTTATTCCATCGCTTTAGGTGATACGACTTTGCGGAAGGATGTGAAAGTGGAGCGTGTTTACCATAACCGTATTGCTTATTTACGTGATAAGTTTACGATTCGGGTGGATTTAACGGCTTTGAATTGCGCCGGTGAATCGACCTTTTTATCGGTTTATCAATATCAGAAAGGTTCGGATGCTTTTAAAGAATTTGGCAAGACGATTAAATTTAAAAATACGGATGATACCCGCACCGTTGATGTTGTTATTGAAGCGCGTGTTCCGGGAATTAATCAATATACGATAAGGGCAAAATCATTGGATGGAGAGGTTACGGAAGAGAATAATGTACAGCGTATTTATATTGATATTTTAGATGCTAGACAGAAAATTTTGCTTTTGGCTGAAGCGCCGCATCCGGATTTATCGGCTTTGAAATCTTCGATTGAGAAGAACGAAAATTATGAAGTGGATATTAAGTATGCGCGAACGTTCAACAATGTAATTACGCCGTATGATTTATTGATTCTGCACGGTATTCCTTCTTCGCGAAATCCTTCTTCTTCACTAATGTCTCGTGTGCAGGCGGAGTCGAAACCGGTGTTTTATATTTTAACAACGCAATCGAATATTCCGGCTTTTAATCAGTCGCAACAACTTTTACAAGTGAACGGTGCTTCTGCCGGTCAGGTAAATAATTCAAAGCCTGAATTGTTGGGTGGATTTAATTTGTTTACGATTGATAATGCAGTGGTTCAGAATCTGGCTAATCTTCCTCCCTTGAATTCACCTTTTGGTGAATATGCTCCTGGTCCGAAAGCAGTTACTTTATTGAAGCAGAAAATTGGTACGGTGAGTACAAATTATCCTTTATTGGTATTAGAGCAAAGCAATATAACAAAGAGTGCGGTTCTTGCCGGTGAGGGTTTATGGCGCTGGCGAATTTATGATTATCAGACGGATAGTGGTTTTGAAACGGTAGATGAAATTATCGGTAAAACGATTCAATATTTATCGGTTAAAAATGACAAGCGTCAGTTCAGAATTTCGACGCCGAAAAATATGTATTACGAAAATGAATCGATCACCTTCGATGCGGAGTTGTATAATGATAGTTATGAATTGATAAATGAGAGCGAAGTAAATCTTTCTATTTATGATGAGAATGGGAAGGAATATCCTTTTGTTTTTAATAAGAGTGCAAATGCATATCGATTGGATGCGGGTTTGTTTCCGGTAGGAGATTATACCTTTAAAGGTCGCACCCGATATGCCGGTAACAGCTATGATGCTTCGGGTAAATTTTCTGTGATTCCTTTACAGATTGAGGCTTTAAATACAACTGCAAATCATTCTTTATTATATAATCTTGCGGATCGAAGCGGTGGGAAAGTGTTTACTCAAAATCAAATTGCTGATTTGGCGAGCACGATTAGTTCAAGTGAGGAGATTAAACCGGTGATGTATTCTAATTTTAAAAACAAGGCTTTTATTAATTTGAAGTGGTTGTTTTTTGTGATACTTGCGTTAGTAGCTATTGAATGGTTTATCCGCAAATTTAACGGAGGGTATTAATGGCTAAATATGGTTTACACGGAAAATTAACAGCGACTTCTGCCGAAGGTGCTGATCAATTAGCAAATATTTTATTGGAGGCTTCAGAATTGGTTTCTACTGCGAAAGGTTGTCAACTTTATATCGTAAGTCGTGATGCGACCGATAGTCTAAGCGTTTGGGTTACTGAAATTTGGGATACTGCGGCTGATCATGAGGCTTCTTTAACCGTTCCCGGAGTGCGGGAGTTGATTTCTCAGGCGATTCCATTATTGGCAGGAAGGCCGGAAAGAGGGCAGGAGCTGGAAATATTAGGTGGATTTCAAAAGTAATTTTTTCGGGCAATTTTTTGAGTGAATTAAAAACGGCTATCCAAACAAAATGATTTGATGAATAGCCGTTTGGCACTAAGGCCTTACCCCTGTTTTATTTTTGATTATCCGTCGTCGCCGTCGTCTTCATCTTCGTCATCGTCCTCATCATCCTCATCATCTTCGTCTTCATCATCATCGCAATCTCCACAGTGATCATCTCTTTCTTCTTCACAAGAATCGATTAACTCATCGAGTTCTTCTTCGTTAAAAATAGTTAGTGTTGATTGATCTTCGAGAATAACGTCGATTGGAAATTCTATTAGAATGTCAAAGTCTTCATCATCACCGGCCTGGTCTTCTAAATTTTCAATGGCATTTTCTAATTCTTCTTCATCATTAACAATCACCATATTACCATTGGTATCGGTAATTGTTATTGGGAAAACAAGATCAAAACAGATGTCTTCAAACAAGTCATCGCAATCGTGATCGCCATATTCATCATCGTAGTCGTCATCGTCATAATAATCGTCTTCATCATCTTCCTCGTCGAAGGCATCACATTCTTCGAAAAGATCAATTAATTCATCATCGGTAGTTATCGTTGTTGTAGTTCCATCCTCCAGGGTTACCGTTACCGGGTAAGCTAAAGTAAGATCTCCATCCGTTTCATCTTCATAATATTCATCGACAGCTTCAACGAGACTTTCGATGTCGGAATAAGTTTCCTGACTTCCATCCGGATAAACAAGATCGATTGGGAATTCAAGCATAAAACATTCCAGACTATCCTGAGACTGACCGGAAGCATTCATAGCGCTTTGCGTGCGGATAACGTCGGCCGTACTGGTTGTTGTTAATGCCGGGCTATCTGTAATAGCCGGGTTTAAAGG
This sequence comes from Chitinophagales bacterium, assembly GCA_020631175.1. GTDB lineage: Bacteria > Bacteroidota > Bacteroidia > Chitinophagales > JAHDHT01 > JAHDHT01. The sequence continues at coordinate 6,426 of JAHDHT010000006.1, read as the reverse complement.
ATTCTCTTTTGTACAAGAGCTTAAACTGAAGCAGATCAGTGCAAGTGCGAACATGCCGCTTAAAAACGAATTTAATTTCATGTTAAACATTTTAGATTATTAAAGAATTCGTATTTAAGACAACTTGCTTTTCTTTTACCCTACCAAATTTTTAAAAATTTATTCGGATGGATATTTGTGGTGTTCTTTCGATTAGCCTTTTATCTAATCGTATAATTCGTGGAGGTCGGTTTTGATTATTATCATCGTCATCATCTATGTCAAGAAAATGATTTCTTTGACCCAGATTATCATTGTTTAAAACATTTATTAGCATCGCATCTGCTTCTATAAAAAACCGTTCATTAAATGTTTTGCATCTGAAATAAATTCCTGCATCTAAACGATGATAATCTTTCAGACGCTGATCATTTATTTCATCATAAACGATTTCAAAATCGTTTATTCCGGGTTCATCTGAGGGCAAAGATTCAACGCCATCTGGTTTTGAAAAAGGTAGACTGCTGCGATAATTATAGGCAATTAATGTTTTCCATTTACCAAATGAAAGACTATTATTAATACTTAGATTATGGGTTTGATCGTTCGAAGCAAATACCGGGTCTTCATATAAGTTAGGGAAATCTACTATGTTTTTACTTAGTGTATAATTCAGCCATGATGTACTATTGCGCCATTGATTTTGAATTAAAAAGTCAATTCCCTGTATGCGGCCCGTTCCTTCTGATTCGAAAAAATCTCCGGGCATAGATAAATTATTAATGGCATTGAGTCCGGCCCGATGATGTACATATCCTTCAATGTCGATCAGCCAATTTTCTTTTTTAAAGATAAAACCTGTGGTAAATTTATTAGCGCTTAAGGCATCTGCATCTTCTTCCTGATGTAGAAACCAAATACTTTCATTTCTGCTAAAGCCTTCCAGATTAAATTGTGTAAATTGACTAACGAATTGATACAGTCTTCCGGCAGAAGCTTTTAATTTAATTGTATTATTTAATTGATGTTGAATTTGAATTCGGGGCGAGTGATACCATTGATTAATCTCATGATAATAGGTGCTTTTAAATCCAAAATCAATTATACTTTTATTTTTATACCAGGATAAATTCACAGAAGCATTTTGAAAGAAACCGGAAAGCTCTTCGTTTTCGAAAAAATCACTTCCATCCTGAAAGCGTTCGTCTGTTTCTGAAGCTACTGTTTTTTGTTCCAGATGGTAATTGCTTTTTAATTGTAATTCATCATTTATTTTCCAGGAATGATGCACACCAAAAGTATGTTCTGAAATAGTATTGGATATGATAGATTCGCTAATCAAACTGTCTTCAACTTCAGATTCAAACAGACTTGCATTTTGAATATTGTTATAATCACTATAGTTATAGCTTAAACGAATAAACTGTTCAGGATTTATAAATTGTTCATATTTAGCTCCAAGCGCAAAAGATTCTACATTAATCCGGTCACTTAATAATAAGTCTTCTTTTTTGAATTCAGACTCAACAGTGAATTGGTTATTCATAGTTAATGCGCTAAATGTTAATTTGCTGTTTCTGGAAGGAATGAAAATGAGTTTAGCATTTAAATCATTGAAACGAATATTCATTTCATCCATTTCATCATCGTCTTCTTCATTGTTTTGGTTTACAAGTATTGTTTGAAAAGTTTTATTTGCATAATTATTTAGAGTTGCGGTAGAGAAAAGTCCCGAATATGAAGATCTGCCTCCTGCAACTAATCCGATATTATCACTTAATGGAACTGCGATGTTTCCATTGAACATAGTAAGATCGCTGCCTATACCTCCATTTATTCTTTTTGGAATAGAATCTATTAATTCGAAATTAACAATACCGCCAATTACATTTGCATGTTCCGGCAAATGCATTGATTTATATATATCTATATCACGGATGAGGTAGGGGTTGATCGCAGAAATAGCTCCAAACATATGTCCTGGCGCGAATAATCTTGATCCTTCCCAAAGAACCAGATTTTCATCGGGAGTAGAGCCTCTTATATTTAATTCGGCTGCATTTTCATTAACACTGGTTATACCCGGTAATTGTTGAATTACTTTTAAAATATCTTTTTCAGGGTCGGGATGTTTGCTTTTCAGTTTTGCATAATCTAAAGCAAGTGAACTGTAATGAGAACCTTCATTCACTCCGGGTAATATGTAATCTTTTATTACAATATTTAAATTATCAAGTTGAGCAGATTCTTTTAAATAATAAACTTTACAATCTAAACTTTTATCCAAATTTTCTAAGCGACGATATATAGGATCACATCCCAGATAACTTATTCTAACCATTTCATTTCCGTAAGCTTCAACCGACCATTCGAAATAGCCATCGGCATTTGCCTGAACACCTTTAGCATATTCTTTAACGTAAACATTCATCCATCGTAATGGTGTATTAAAGTTTTTCGATTTTCCGGTTCCGCAAATGGTGAAAGTTCTTTTTTCTTTTTTGCTAATCAGGATATTATCTTCTTCAATGTCAGCATTTAATCTTGTTTGAATAAATATTCTATTTAAAGCCTTTGCTTTATTTTTGAAATTGAATTTTCCGGAAACCGACTCGCCTTTTAGAAAGTCAGGATTGTAATTAAAACTTAATTTTGTTTTGCGTTCTATGCTTTTAATGGCTTGTTGTAATGGGGTATCACTAAACTCAATAGTTTGTGCGGAAGCCATCCATCCAAAACATAAAAATAGTATACATAAAACAAAGTCTTTCATTAATGCTTTTACTGCGTGACAGTTATAACTGAATTTCCATTTTGATAATTGTGTTGCAATCCTAATGGTTTACAAACTTTGTTTAAAGCAACTTCAATATCGTTATGAGTAAATAATCCACTAAATTTTCCTGTGGCATTTAATTTAATGTCGACATTATATTGTCTTTCCATTTCATTAAAGACATATTCGAGATCAGCATTTTCAAACTGGGAAATACCCGCCAACCATCTTGGTGATAATTTATCACTGGAAGATTTTAAAGATTTACTACCGGTTTTATAGACTACCTTTTCGGAAGGATTTAAAATATGTTGTTGTGCATCTGGAGTATTTACCTGAACCTTTCCTGTGAAACAGTCGACGATTAACTGTTCATCCCAAGCCATTACATTAAAAGTTGTTCCTAATACTTCGATATCACCTTGTTGAGTTTTTACAATGAATTGTCCACCTTTCTTTACATCAAAAAAAGCTTCACCCATTAATTCAATAATGCGTTCTTTACCGTATTCATTTTCTACAAAACTAATCGTAGAACCATCATTCAGTTTAATCTCACTTCCGTCGGGCAAGCGATATACTTTTGTTTTTTGATGAGCTGCTGTAATTGTTTTCGCCGACGATTGCATTAATGCCGGTATTAAAAAGAACAAAGCAAGCGCTGCGGCGACAGCTGCGGCCACCCAGTATAAAGGGCGAATGCCAACTGGCTTTTTTTGAAGCTTTTCGCGACCTGCTTTTTGTGTTGCATAGGCTTTATCAAGATCAAGCTCCGGAAGGGCGAGCTCGTCTGTGGCTTTTATTATAGCCTCGAGTTCGGCCCATTCACCGCTTTTCTTAAGTGCTTCTTCCTCTTCAGCACTAAGCTCTCCGTTTAACCATTTTGCATAAAGATTGTCGATGTTTGCCATACGCTTTTCTTTTTAAGACAATAAACCTTCAGTTTACCCTACACTTTTTTATGAATTTTTCGAAGGATGGATAGGGCTTTATGCATCCGTTTCTCGATTGCTTTTACTGATAGGTTAAGTTCTTCAGCAATCTCCCTGTATTTCTTCTTATCGATACGGTTCATTAAAAAAACAAGCTTTAAGTCTTCAGGGAGATCATTAATGGCCTGCATCAATTTCGCTTTAAATTCTTTTTCTTCGAGTAAATATTGCGGATCTTGCTGATCACTGTCACTTTTTGGCTGTTGCTCCTGAAACTTCAAAACCACCTTTTGATGCTTTACTGTATTTAAGAAAGTATTATTGACTATAGTAAACAACCAGGATTTTACTTTGGAGAATTGAACAGCACTGCAGTTTTCCCATAACTTGCTAAAAGCATCTTGCATAAGATCTTCTGCCTCTTCCAGATTGCCACATTTGTAGTAAGCAAAGTTTCTCAAATGGTTTGCATGCTGGTAAAATAAATCGCGATAAACAGCTTCTTTACAGATGTCCTGCTCCATGATTGCGTAAATATAGGGGAATAAATAAATTGCAGCAGCAGATTTAGCTTTTGTTTCAGATATCGCGAACGCATCGAATACAAAAGCTTCTTTCTTTTTTGGGTTTGTCGATCACATTGAAATAATGGCCATGAATGTTTATATCGCTATTTGAAATATGTACATGTGTTATCTGATCTTCATCTTCATCAGATCTCAACCAGTAAGTGGCATGTTTTAATTTTCCCTTTATTACCGATCTAAATCGCGGCATTTTTTTACCTTCCATAAATGGCATGGAAGGGATTTTCAGGAAGGAAGAATTGTTAATTAGATTTTGACCTTTAGTACTATACAAAGCATAATTATGCATATGTTCATTCGAATCATAATCACCATCAGATTCAAGTCGGACCTGATGATCAAAATAACATAGCAAAGTTCTGAATTCATCAACACTTGGTATTCTCCATCCATCCGGACAAGCATTTGAAAGATGTGATCGATGATAATACCTGCCATAATAAAAGCAATTGCCTTCTTCGAAATCCGGACATTCAGCTCCTGGAAGTTTATATCTCAGATTTTCAATAAACCAATATTGCTCTCCAAAAATTTGAACTTTATATTCCTCATTATCCCTGGGGTCTGTAAAAGTTTCTTCCAAGCGTTCTCCCCAATAAATGGCAATTATTCCGATAAAAACAATAAAGTATTTCAATTAGCCTTTGATTTCTATAGTACTATAACCCTGGGCATCTTTCTTTAATTGTATTTGCACATGAATTCTTTCTTTTAATGCCTCAACATGAGAAATTACACCTACCATTTTTTGACTTTCACTTTGAAGATTTTCTAAAGTAGTTAATGCACTTTCAAGTGAGTGTTGATCTAAAGTTCCAAAACCTTCATCTATAAACAGACTTTCGAGTGGAACATTTCGGGATGCCATATCGGATAAACTCAACGCAAGCGCAAGAGAAATTAAAAAGGTTTCTCCTCCCGATAATGTATTTACTGATCGGCGAATATTACCTTGATATAAATCGACAATCTGTAATGCATCATTTTCTTTAGGTTTATCTAATAAATAGCGATCACTCAAATTTTGAAGTCTCTTATTTGTAAAAGCGATTAATTGATTTAACGTTAAGCCTTGTGCAAAGTTGGAAAATTTATTTCCGGTGGCATCTCCGATCAATTCTTTCATTAAAGCCCAGTTCTCCAATTTCTTTTTTAGTTTTTCGACTTCCTTTATTTTCGATTGTTGTTTTTTCAGACTCTTTTCATTTTCTTCCAGACGATTCGTGTTGGTGCCTATTAATTCTGATAAGCTATTTTTCTCATCATTAATGATGTTTAATTTCTCAATAAAAGAATCAATTGATTGTTCTGGATGGATGTCTTTATCTAAATTCAGTTGAATTTGTTTTTCAAGATCTTCCAGACCTCTCAATAATGATACTTTTTCATCTTCTATCGCTTTTGCTTTCGATTGAAGTTCACTTAAAAATGCTTCATCAAGTAAGCCCTCATTTAATGATTCAATTTTGTGAAAGCCTAATACTTTTAAATGCGGCTTTAATTTTTTCTTTGTGGATTCTAGAAGCTGTTTGTTTTTTTCTACGTCTTTTTCTTCTCTTTGAATAGCAATTTTTTTCTGTTCAATTACCGAGATAGCATCATTATATTTATCCTGAAGATCATTTGCAAAATTTGCAATATTGTCTCCTTCAAATTTTTCTTTTCTTTTTTTATTTATCTTCGCATAAGATAAAGTCATTTCATTCAAAGCTTCGAAATCTTCTAATAAATTATTATAAGTATGGATACTTTGTTTCGCTTCATTAATTTGTTGAATAATTTTTAATTTGTTTTGGGTGGATGTTATTTCATTTTCAATTGTTGTTTTGTCGATAGATTCGTATTCTTTTACTGCCGTGATCTGCTTGTTTAAAGTGTTGAGTTCTTCTGAAAGTTTTGCATTTCGTTCATTTAAACTTTTCAATTGTGTTTCAGCTTTTAGAATTTCATTTTTTAAATTTTCAGAGTCCTTATTAACAAGATCAAATTCATTATTTAAACGGTCAATTTTTTTCTGAAATTCATTCTCATTTTTTCCTTCAAGATGTTCTTTGAATGGGTGCTCGGTTGATCCACATAAAGGGCATTCGTCTCCATCCTTTAATTCAGAACGGTGTTCCTCAAGGCTTGCTATGCGTATTGCCTGCGCCTT
>JAHDHT010000174.1:1195-7850 GCA_020631175.1 Chitinophagales bacterium | reverse complement strand
AACGAAGTGAGAGACCTTGCTAGTTGATAAGTAAAACATCACTCTCCTACAAAAAACCGTTTCGAAACTCAACCGGCTTATCACCCAAATGTCATCTTGAACGAAGATGATCTGCAGTCACTTCTAACTTCGAATCTTCTGCCTTCTGACTTCTGACTTCAAAGAAGTCCGAACAACAGCCAATTACAATTCTCAAATTTCAAATTGAAATCAATTCAGCATTCCCATTTCTCTTTCCAAATTCTGGAATCTCCTCCCAAAAATAAACGAAAATTCAATTTGGCACGCTTGTAAAGCATTGATAATCAATAATGTAAAACTTTGTCATGGTTTTTAGACTATAGAAGGCAAAACAAAGAACATGAAAAAGTTATCGATTATTGGTTGTGCCGGAGTTCCGGGAAATTATGGTGGTTTTGAAACACTCGCTCATCACCTCGTGAAACACCTTAATCAGCGTTTCGATATGCAGGTTTACTGCAGTAAGAAACAATACAAAAAGGCAGAACGCTTAGATTCATGGGAAGGCGCAAATCTTGTTTACCTGCCTTTCAGTGCGAACGGCATTCAAAGTATCATTTATGATATCATCTCGATATTTCATGCGCTGTTTACCTCCGATATTCTGTTAATCTTGGGTGTACCGGGATGTCTTATCCTTCCTTTCGTCAAACTTTTTTCAAACAAGCCAATCATCGTAAATATCGACGGACTCGAATGGAAAAGAGAGAAATGGGGAAAGTGGGCAAGTCGTTTCTTAAAATGGTCTGAAGGTATTGCAGTAAAATACGCAGATCACATTGTAGCAGATAATGCAGCGATTCAGGAATATGTAAAAGACGAATATCAATCAGAAGCCAGTATGATTGCCTACGGTGCTGATCATTCTAAACCTGAAGATGCTACCGAAGAAGATATTGAAAAATATAGATTTTTATTAGAGAAATATACATTCTCTGTTTGCAGAATAGAACCGGAAAACAATGTAGAATTAACTTTAGAAACATACAGACGTAATCCAGACCGTTTGTTAGTTTTTGTAGGTAACTGGAATCGTTCCCAATGGGCTAAGTCACTTAAAGAAAAATACAGTCAATTCGAAAACATTATTCTTTTAGATCCAATTTACGATCAAAGAACTTTAAATGTATTGAGAAGTAATTGTGCATTATACATTCATGGCCATAAAGCAGGCGGAACAAATCCTTCTCTGGTAGAAGCCATGTATGCTGAAATTCCAATCTTTTGTTATGATGTAAGCTATAACAAATACACTACAGAAAATAAAGCCTTCTATTTTAATGATTTGATTTCATTTAATGCACTCTTAAATGAAACACTTGATGTTGAATACAGACTTTCAGCAAAGTTATTGAAAGCAGTTGCCATGAAAAGATATAACTGGTTTCAGATTGCTGAACAATACGCAAGTGTATTAACAAATAAATCTGTTGCACAATTTCCATCAACAGTTTTTGTAGAAACAATTTAATTCAAAGATTATGTTATTATTCATTTTATTATTCATCTCTGTAACGGTCGCCTTTTCGGTTAGCTATTTGGCGATACCAAAAATTATTAAGCATGTTGCTGAAAGCAATTGGTTAGATCAGCCGGATGAAAGAAAAGTACATAAAAATGCAATCCCAACAATGGGCGGAATTGGAATTTTCATTGGATTTATGGCGGCTGTATTACCACTACTAATATTCGAAATAAATATCCCAATCGCAGTAATCATGCTTGGCGTAGTTGTACTGTTTATAACTGGTCTGGCAGATGATCGCTTTGATATATCAGCTAAGTTTAGACTGTTTTTACAGCTATTTCTTGCCTTTTTAGTTGCCGCTTCAGGAATCAGAATTGAAAGTGCTTTAGGCTTATTTGGAATCTATGAATTGGCAGAACCGGTACAGTATATCTTAACTATTTTTCTTATCGCAGGATTTATCAATGCCTTCAATATGATTGATGGTATAGACGGCTTAGCCGGAGGAATCGGAGCAATAAATGCATTAGTCTTAACCGTTTTGTTTACACTTGCCGGAGACTTCTTTTTTGCCTTAAGTTCATTTGCTTTATTCGGCGCATTAATCGCATTCCTGAGATTTAATTTTAACCCTGCAAAAATATTCATGGGCGATACCGGATCGATGTTAATCGGATTTATACTGGTAGTTTTTTCCATTCATTATTTACAAAACGGAACAACAATTTATACAGATAACAGTACACTTTTAGTTGTTGCACTTTTAGTGTTTCCTTGTTTTGATATTTTCAGAACGGTTTTATTCAGAGTGTTAAAAGGAAAATCTCCGATGAAACCCGATAAAAGTCATTTACATCACTTGTTATTAAAATTGGGGGCAGGCCACAGTATGGCAAGCGCTATTCTTTATGCTTTTAACTTAAGTATGATTTTATGTACAGCATTGATGTTGTACTATTTCGGATCGAACGCTGCGCTTATAGCCTGTGTTATACTTTGCTTTGTATTAATGGAAACATTAGCCTGGGTGAAGTTTAGAATTGTAAGTGGGCAAAGCAAAAAGATAGATAAGAAAATTAAATCACTCACTTCAGAAAATAGATTCTTAAAACAAATAAATATAAAATAAAATGAAAGCGAATCAGAAAATTTACATCTTAGACGACGATCGTTCTTTTCTTAAAACAACGAATTTTTACATCGAAAACAATAGTGATTATGAGGTCGAGATTTTTGATAATGAGAAAGCGTTGTTTGAACAACTTACTACTAAAACACCGGATTTAATTATTCTTGATTACCACTTGACAGTGGATGGAGATGATGGTACAACCGGAGGAGACATTTTAAAGCAAATCCGTTTCTGGGGCTATGATACACCGGTGATTATGCTAAGCTCTTTGAATGATGTTTCAAAAGCGGTGAACCTGCTAAAAGGAAGTGCAACTGATTTCATTTCTAAAGGAGAATCTGCTCATGAAATGTTATTAGACAGTATTAAGCAGATTTTCTCATACACGGGCTTAATCAAAGAGCAAAACACTGTTCAAGGTAAAACCTCAAGCCTGAAACGTCAACTTTTAACCAGTCTGGGACTTATTACCGGTCTTGCCGGTCTTTTATATCTCGTAATGTAGATTCCAAAATTTGGAATGACATCCAGAATTTAGACTGAATCCCACTATCATAAATATATAATACTCTGATAAACAGCAAGATAAGTGTCTGGACTGATATAGGTATATATATAGACAAATAAAACAATGAAAATCATGAGAACAATTCACTTGTTAATATTAATCATCCTCGCGGCATTCACCAGCAGTTGTGCGAATTACAACCTGATGCAGGAAACCAACCGAGATGAGATGAAGTCGGCTGATGAAATTTTAACAGCACAAGTCGCTCAGGCTGAATTGGCAATGGCTGAAGGATCACTTCAAAATGCAAATAAAGATTACATCCTTAAAGCCAATGATAAAATCAGCATCAGTATCTGGGATCATGATGAATTAAGTATCGGATCGGTTTACGGAAAGTACAATGCAAATGAAGTTTACGGAAGGTGGTTAATGATAGCAGAAGATGGAACAGTTCCATTGGCAAAGTTAGGGCCTGTTCAATTGGAAGGAAAAACAATAAATGAAGCAGAAGTTTTCTTAATTGAATCTTACAGCAAGTGGATCAAAAACCCGGTGATTTCTGTACGTGTTTTAAATCGTGAAGTAAGTGTAATTGGTGAAGTAATCAATAGTGGAAATTTCACTTTAGAATCAAGTGATCATATGTTGATGGAAATTATTGCGAAAGCAGGTGGATTCACAGACTATGCCGATACTAAGAATTTAACTTTCATCAGAGACGGACAGTTTTATCATTTTGATCTCACACAAGATGGTGACCGTCTGTTGAGTCAATTAACAATCGAAAATGGCGACATGATTTATGTACCTGCTCAAAAAGGAAAAAATGTTGTCAAGAAATCTCCTGCAGTAATTGCAATTACAGGAGTAATCAGCACAATCGCATTAATTATCTCAGTAGCAAAATAAGAAACTGATGTTAGAATTGAATCAAATAAAGAAATTAATATTCCCATTAATTAAAGGCCTACCTTTAATCATCGGATTAGCTTTTGCTGGATACTGGTTTGCAGATAAGTCTGTAAGTTATATCGAACCTAAATATGAAAGTACAGTTAAAATTAAACTGGATGGTGCAAATGATGGCGTGAGAAATACTATTGTATACAAAGACTTTGATCTTTATCCAACCTCAAACAAAATTGCTACAGAAGTAGAAGTAATTAAATCTGAAGCTTTGCTTTCTAAAGTAGTTAAAAGAATTGATTTAAATGAAGAATGGGTTAGAATCGGGAATGTTAGAAATAGTACGCTTTGCAGAAATGATCTCCCTTTTAATTATTCATATAAATTAAAAACAGATTCTTTAAAGAACACTCCATTAAATGTTGTTGTAAATGATTTTGAAGCAATTAATATTAATTATGAATTAGAAGGAAATGTTATAAGTGAAAAAATTAATGCAGGTGAAAAATTCTCTAATGATCATTTAGAAATAACATTAAGTGTTAATCCGGAATGGATTGCAGATAAAGATTCCTCTATGCTTTATGGAAATTATAGTATTCACTTTGTTTCAGAAGTACAATGGATTGAAAGAATTAAAGAAGGAATGCATGTAATGTCAGTGAGCAAAGATGTTCCTGTGTTGAGAGTGTCTTATAAAGATGTGTTAGCAGAAAGAGCTGCAATGATTGCAAACACCATTGCAGAAATGTATATCGAAGATTACGTTTCCGGGAAATCACAAAATGCAAGAAAAACTTCCAATTTTATTGATAATAGAATTAATGAGGTCGCTTTAAAATTAAAGCAGGCAGAAAATAATCTGGAAGCTTTTAAAAAGCAAAATCAAATTAAAAACTTAAAGCAGGAAACTGAAACCGGCATTAAAAAAATTGCAGAACTTGAAGTACAATTAGCAAATCTCGAAATGAATGAAGCTGCATTAGATCAATTATCTGATTATGTTTCTGATGCTGATTTCGAAAATTTTGCATTAGCGCCACAAGTTGGATTCGGAGATCTTTTATTCACCGAGTTAATGAAGAAATTGAAATTGTTACAAGGTGAAAAGGCTGAGCTTAGTTTAAAATATACGGATGAGCACGAATTAATGCAGGCAATTAATGAAGAAATTGCACAGACATCTGCATATGTAATGGAGAGCGTTCAAAATGCAAAACAGGATATCAGTACAAAAAGAGCATCTATTCAATCGAGAGTTGACCAGGAGCATAACCGATTTAATGTATTACCTGAATTAGAAAAACAACAGGTTGTATTAGAACGTGAGTTTATACAATATCAAAAGACTTACAATGATTTAAAATCAAAACAAACGGAAGCTTCTATAGCTGCGGTTTCAGGTTTGTCATTTCATAGAATTTTGCAAAAAGCTACGATCAGTAAAGATCAGGTAAGCCCTAATGAAACCTTAATGAAAGCTATTGCGATCTTTTTAGGTGCATGTATCGGAATTGTTTTATCTTATTTATTCTATTTTATTTTCAGAAAGGTTAATGATCGTTTTGATATAGAGAAAAATTCTTCGATTCCTGTTTTGGGAATCCTTCCAAAGGCTAAGAAAACAAGTACAGCATCGCAAAATGCTGTGGCAAATATTTGCCTGAAAATTACAAAACTCATTAAAGAAGAGCCATTAATGGTTTCTTTAAGCTCCTTCGGCAAAAAGGAAGGTAAATCATTTTTAACAATGGCCCTTGCTGAAAGACTGGAGCAAATGGGTTATAATGTTTTATTAATTGATGCTGATATTATTTCTCAAAGTATTAGCAATAAAAATATCACACAGTTTGCTTTTCCATGTATAAGTAATGAGGCATTTAATTATCCATCTTCAAACGTATTGATGCATAGAAAGCTGAATGAATGGGTAAAAGAATTATCTATTGGATATGATATCGTTTTATTCGATACAGCCTCTTTAGAAATCGCTCCTGAAACGGTGCACCTTATGCAGCAATGCCAGGCTAATTTAATGTTGTGTTCAAAAGGGAAAACCTCTTTAAAAACATTTCAGTTTGCAGATGCATTTGTACAAGCAAATAATATTTTAAATCCGGTTTGGATTTTAAACAGAGAAAGAAAGTATAAAAATGTTGAGGGAACTCATATGGTGTGGGCCAGACGCAAAAACAGGGGGAAATTTAATGCGTCAACTAAGCAGGAATGGTCTGCACAGGCTGCCACTTTATCAAACGCTGAATTTTAATATAAAGTGAATAATAATTTCAAAGACATATTAAATAATGATAAGTTTATATCGATTGTCGATCAGGCAATCGTTAGTGGCAGCCATTTTTTAATTACTTTAATCTTAGCTAAAGGTTTAGGTATTGAAGACCTTGGTTTATTCGCAATTTGTTGGATGGTGATGTTATTTGCAAGTGGCATTCATCAGGCATTTATCAGCATTCCGATGATGAGCAAATTTGCAGCTAAAGAAAATAAAGGACAGTATCTGAAGAACTTAACTGCAACGCATTTTATTTTTTCGTCTGCAGTTTTGATGGTAGGATTTATTGCAGCACCTTTCTTTACTGACTTGACTTTTGATGTT
>JAHDHT010000174.1:0-1095 GCA_020631175.1 Chitinophagales bacterium | reverse complement strand
CAAGAAAGTATATTCTTCTTAAAAGCATATACAGTATTATATCTTTTTGTTTGTTTGGCATTACCGTTCAGAATTTATTTCAGAACATTAGCAGACACATCTGTTTTATTTATCGCCTATGTTATCATCACTCTTTTCAGTTTACTGACTGCGAATTACTTCGTAAGTCTTTGGGGAATTAGTGGGGTTGCAATAGGCTTAATCGGAAGCCAGCTTCTGATGAATATCATCTTTTTTATCACCTATAAAATCCGAAATAATGAAAATTATACACTTAGTATTGGGTAAAGCAAACCCAAACCGAATGAATGGCGTAAACAAAGTAGTAAACAATTTAGCAATGACCATGAAGCAAGCTGGCAAAGACGTAGAGGTTTGGGGTATTACACCTACGCCGGATGATATTGCTGATTTGCCGGAACGCCCATATACTACTCGATTGTTTGCTGCTTCACCTAAAAAATGGAAGCTCGACAGACAATTAGTAGACGCCATCAAATCGATGAAAAACAAAGCAGTTTTCCATTTGCATGGTGGATTCATTACCGAATTTTTCCTGGCACACCGCATTTTTAAGAAAAATAAGATTGAATATATCATTACTCCTCATGGTTGCTATAATGCTGCTTCAATGGAGAATGGTAAACAAAAGAAATATACTTACTATCGTTTATTTGAAAGATTGATGTTGAGAAGATCAAAGGCTTTACATTGTTTAGGTCAGAGTGAAGTGAATAATGTGGTAAAATTATCTCCTGAAGTAAATACGGTAACTATTCCAAACGGTCAGGATATGAGCGAATTGGAATTCAATTTCAAAAATATCAACCAGGAAAAAGCTCCGGTTTTTGGTTTTGTTGGAAGGATGGATAAAAAAATGAAAGGTTTAGATCTTTTATTAGATGGATTTGCTCATTACAAACACAAAATGCATGGTGATGGATATTTATGGTTAATCGGAGGTTCTTATGATATCGATGAATTAAAACAAAGAGCAAAGGGTTTAGGAATTGAAAAGTATGTCACTTTCTGGGGGCCGAAATTTGGTGAAGAAAAATTAAACCTCATTTCGAATATGGATGCATTTTATCATCC
>JAHDHT010000508.1 GCA_020631175.1 Chitinophagales bacterium | reverse complement strand
TTATGACGAAAGAGTTTAAACTGGGAAGTGGCTTTATTTCCTCCCTGCAAAAAATACCCTTCCAATTAAATTCTGATCAAAAAACAGACAGTCTTTTAATTATTGTAAAAGACAGAGATAATCCTGTTCTTGATTTAGATAAAATTAATTTAAGCAGATCAGCATACTCATTGACTTATCGCATAGATCAGGAAGCCAATTATGCCCTTTATTTTGGCGATCCTTCTTTAGACAAACCAAACTATGATCTTAAATTTTATCAGAATAAAATTCCTGCTGAATTAAAGAGCTTGAATATAGGTGATATACAAAAATTAGATATCACAGAAAATCAGGAGTCATCAAAATTCAAATACGGTCTTTGGGGCTTAATATTATTGATTACTTTAATTATCGGATTCTTTGCTTTAAGATTATTACAAACCCAAACTGAATAAATTAACGGGCTTAATCGAATTATACAGAGGCATAAAAAACCGGCTTCAAAATGAAGCCGGCATCTAAAAAATCAATACTGCTTAAGGCAGAATTACCCGGTCGATAATATGTATTACACCATTATCGGCACGTTTGTTTGCTTTAACAACTAAAGCATCATTTACTTTTACAGCATTTGTATTGGCATCCACTTCAATGTTGGAGCCTTCAACAGATTTAATTTTTGTTTCCCCTTTAAAATCAGAGGCTTCAAGACGACCAGCAACAACATGGTAAGTTAAAACCTTAACCAGTTGATCTTTGTTTTCCGGCTTTAATAGCTCTTCAACTGTTCCCGGTGGTAATGCAGCAAAAGCTGTGTTCGTAGGAGCAAAAATGGTAAAAGGACCATCTCCAGCCAGAACGTCAACTAAACCTGCAGCCTTAACCGCAGCGATTAATGTGCTCAACTCATGATAATCAGCCGCCTTATCAACCAAGGTTTCTGATTTATCAGATCCTCCCCATGAAGCCTTTTTTCCATAAGAATTACATTGCGCCTGAACAGACCAGCTTGCAAAAATTAAAGTAGCACAAACGAAAGCAAAACGTATTACAAAATTCATAATAATTAAAATTTAAATGATGAATAAATATGCAAAAGCAACAGCTTCAAATGCGACATGGTTTTAAGCTTAACACAGCTTAACCTCTTAATATTAATGTCTGTGAAATATGCATCCTTCGAACTTTTTTATTGTCCCAAAGCTTATTATTATATTCGCATCCGAAATTTAGAACAATGCAATTACGCTATAAACATGTAAGCGAGGTTGTTTATACAGCACTCGGAAAA
>JAHDHT010000507.1 GCA_020631175.1 Chitinophagales bacterium | reverse complement strand
TTATGACGAAAGAGTTTAAACTGGGAAGTGGCTTTATTTCCTCCCTGCAAAAAATCCCCTTCCAATTAAATTCTGATCAAAAAACAGACAGCCTTTTAATTATTGTAAAAGACAGAGATAATCCTGTTCTTGACATAGACAAAATTAATTTAAGCAGATCAGCTTACTCATTGACTTATCGCATAGATCAAGAAGCAGATTATGCCCTTTATTTTGGCGATCCTTCATTATCGAAACCAAATTATGATCTTAAGTTTTATCAAAATAAAATTCCTTCCGATTTAAAGACTATTAATACAGGTGCCTTACAAAAGTTAGATAATACAAAATCCCAGGAGTCCTCAAAATTCAAATACAGTCTTTGGGGATTAATATTATTGATTACATTAATTATCGGATTCTTTGCTTTACGATTGTTACAAACCCAAACTGAATAAATTAACAGGCTTAATCGAATTATATAGAGGCATAAAAAAACCGGCTTCAAAATGAAGCCGGCATCTAAAAAATTAATACTGCTTAAGGCAGAATTACCCGGTCGATAATGTGTATTACACCATTATCGGCCCGTTTGTTTGCTTTAACAACTAAAGCATCATTCACTTTAACCGCATTTGTATTGGCATCCACTTCAATGTTGGAGCCTTCAACAGATTTAATTTTTGTTTCCCCTTTAAAATCAGAGGCTTCAAGACGACCAGCAACAACATGGTAAGTTAAAACCTTAACCAGTTGATCTTTGTTTTCCGGCTTTAATAGCTCTTCAACTGTTCCCGGTGGTAATGCAGCAAAAGCTGTGTTCGTAGGAGCAAAAATGGTAAAAGGACCATCTCCAGCCAGAACGTCAACTAAACCTGCAGCCTTAACCGCAGCTATTAACGTACTCAATTCATGATAATCAGCCGCTTTATCAACTAAGGTTTCTGATTTATCAGATCCTCCCCATGAAGCCTTTTTTCCATGAGAGTTACATTGCGCCTGAACAGACCAGCTCGCAAAAATTAAAGTTGCACAAACGAAAGCAAAACGAATTACAAATTTCATAATAATTAAAATTTAAATGATGAATAAATATGCAAAAGCAACAGCCTCAAAAGCCACATGGTTTTGAGCTTAACACAGCTTAACCTCAAACTATTAATGTCTGTGAAATATGCATCCTCCGAACTTTTTTATTGTCCCAAAGCTTATTATTATATTCGCATCCGAAATTTGGAAAAATGCAATTACGCTATAAACATGTAAGCGAGGTTGTTTATACAGCACTCGGAAAA
>JAHDHT010000173.1:3441-7880 GCA_020631175.1 Chitinophagales bacterium | reverse complement strand
AAAATATGAATGCAAGTATTTTAAACAATCGCAAAAATGAAATACTTGAAATTTATTCAGCAACTTATGATGGAAGCGGATGGATAAATGTAACCGGTTTAAATATCAACAATTTTTCGTACTCAGTTGCATACCCTACTTTAAATGCGGAAGGAAATACTTTGTATTTTTCTTCGGATAAACCAGGGGGTTTTGGAGGGATGGATATATATGTTTCTTATTTAAATGAAAATGGAAACTGGTCGGAACCTGAAAATTTAGGAAGAAAAATAAATTCAATTGGAAATGAAATTTATCCTGTTTTAAGTGAAGATGATCGACTTTACTTTGCTTCTGATAAACGAATTGGTTTAGGAGGTTTGGATATATTCGTATCTGAATTTAAAAATGGAACATGGCAAAACGCATTAAATCCCGGTGCGCCAATAAATTCTGTTTATGATGATTTTGGAATCACATTCAGCGATGATGGTAAAAAAGGATTTTTTACAAGTGATCGTAAAAACGGATACGGGAAAGAAGATATTTATTCCTTTAAAGTAAATACATTCAATTCATTATTTGAGGCGATAAGAAATAAAAAGGACATAAATGTAAATACAATAAGAAATCCTCAGATTCAACAAACGAATGTAGTGCGTCCGGCTGCTACATCAATAAAAAAGCAGACTAAAACAGTAAAAGAGGAATCTACTGTTGTTACAAAGCCAATAAATGAAATTAAAACAAAAAAAGTTTATAAAATTCAATTACCAGGTGTGGCAAATCCTGATGCTTATAAAATTGTTCTAAAGAACTTAGGTCAGATTGAAGTGCAAAATGAAAAAAATAGTAAAGCCTATTATTTAGGAACATACAAAACGCTTAGTGAAGCAGAATCGATTCAGAAAGAAGTAAATAAAATTGGTATTACCAGAACATCGATAATTGAAACCGATGAAGTTATAACTGCAAATTCAAATGCAGTCAATGAAACAGTTGCAAGTGTTAATGAAAAAGAACCTGAAAAAAAGATTTTAAAAAAACCAGTCATCAAACGACCAGGTATAAAACAAAACGAATCAACTGATAAAGAATCTCCTGTAATAAATCAACCGTCAATTGTTGTAAATGAACAGGTAATTAAGGAGCCTGTTAAAATAGAAAATCCAAAAAGTACTGTTCAAGAACCAGTAGTAAATGAAAATATAGCTATTGTTTCTGATGAAACTGAAAAGGATGTCGTTGAAAGTGATGTGATTGAAAATGAAAACAGACCAAAAGTAAATGTAAATCCTTCCAGACCAGGTAGTAAACCTGTGGCAAAAACTAAAGAGAAAAAAGAAAAGAAAGTAAAGAAAGATGACGTCAAAACTGAGCCTTTTTTACTTCCTGAACCGGAGATTATTGAAGTAGAAAAAGCAGGATCAATAGAAACGGATTATGTTCAAAAAGATAAATTACCTGAAAGCGGTCCTTATGTGATATTAATGCCGGATGTATCTAATCCGGAATTATTTATGTACGTTTTAAATGATATTGGTTACGTAAAATACGAGCAATTGCCTGATGGACGATTCTTTTATTACTTCGGATATCTTCAGAGCAAAGATCAATTCAGCACTTATGCGGAAGAATTGAAAATGAGAGGTATAAATAAAGAACTACATTTAGTCAATTACAATAATTTACAAAATGAAGTTGCTCAATTAAGACCGAAAGAAGAAGAGGAAACGGTTTCGGTAGCACCTGTAATTGAAAAAACCATTACTGAACCGAAAATTATTGAACGGAATATTGATGAGAATGGAAAAATATTCAGAATAGAATTACCTGATGCCGATAATCCTGAAATCTATCTTACTGCATTTGGTGATGTCGGTCCGTCTATAGGTGAAATTGCTCCTAACGGAAAACCAATTTATTACTTAGGTATTTTTGACCAGTTATCAGAAGCTGAAAGAACCTTAGATGAATTATTGGCAAGAGGAATGTCGTCTGGAAAAGTAATTTCATTTGATCAGGGAAAACGTTTGGATCCTTTTTCTGGATGGCAAACAAAAGTTAGCGAATTAGATGAAAAATTGTATTTGGAAGATCGAAAAGAAAGCAAGCTACCTCCACAAATGCCAACTGATGATTCCGGAAAATACAGGATTGTATTTTCAGAAGTAGAAAATCCTGAGGCATATGTAGAGGCTTTAGAAGGTATAGGCGATATAAAATCTGATTTAAGAAAAGATCAGGTTGCCTATTTTTATTTAGGAAATTATTATTCCCAGAGAGATGCCGAATTCGTTCAGGATTTATGTAAAGAAATTGGATTTAACAGTACTCAAATAATAAAGATCGGTTCTGCTGAATTTGAAGCTTTATTAAATCAAACTTCGGAAGTAACTGAACCGGTAGTAATCGATCGAAAATCGAACAGTAAAAAAGTATATCGATTAAAACTTCCGGGTATTCAAAATCCATTAGTATATCAATATGTTTTTGAGCCAATCGGAGAGCTGACCAAAAAAGATGAGAATGGATCAGAAATCTATTATCTCGGAGATTTTGAAACCATGGAAGAAGCGAAAGCTGCTCAGGAAAAAGTAAAAGCGGTTGGTTTACAAACACCAACAGAAATTATTGAGTTTTAAATTCATCAAAAGTCTTTAAGCATAAATTTTAGCTTAACTTTAAGGAAAAGTATAGATATAATTTATGCGTTTTGCAGAACGATTTGTAAAAACAGCTAAATGGCTGTTACCCTCTCCGTTTACTATTGCAGTTTTACTTACAATTGCAGTGGTATTAATGGCACTTCTTTTTACAGATAGCAATAGCAGCGATGCGCATATATTGGAAATTCTTGGCCATTGGCAAAATGGTTTCTGGAGTTTACTTCAGTTTACGATTCAGATGATGCTCATTTTAGTTTTAGGCTATGTGTTAGCTAAATCACCTATTATAGATCGATTTATAAGCTTTGCTTTAAAATGGTGTAATACTACTGCAAATGCAGCATTAGTAATTTCTTTTTTCACTATTCTGGTCGCTTTCTTTAATTGGGGATTAGGCTTAATCTTTGGTGCTATATTCGCGAGAAAAATTGCTGAAAAAGCTCAGGCACAACAAATAAAACTAAATTATCCCTTGATTGGTGCCTGTGGTTATTCGGGGTTAATGGTATGGCACGGTGGTCTTAGCGGATCTGCTCCGGTTACGGTCGCCGGCCCTGATCATAATCTAATTTCAGAAATTGGTGTAATTCCATTGAATGAAACAGTGTTTTCAGGAATGAATATCGCTGTAAGTTTAGCCTTACTTTTTTTTATTCCTATTTTAGTTTACTGGTTAGGAAAGAAATCAAAGCATACTGAAATACCTAAAGTTATAAATGTTGCAAAAACAATAAATAAATCACATCAACCTGAAGGAGCAGAAAAACTGGATCATAGTTTTTGGTTAGCAATATTGGTATCAATTGCAATGCTAATTACAGCCGCTTGGTCAGTCTATAAATCAGGCAAAGGACTTCTTGGAAGTTTAAATTTAAATTTTATCAATTTCAATCTTTTTGCATTATGTCTTTTGTTTCATGGAAGTTTTTCAAAATTTATAGCTGCTTTTGAAGAAGCTATTGGTAGTAGTGCTGGAATATTAATGCAGTTTCCCTTGTATGCCGGAATAATAGGGATAATGAAAGGAAGTGGATTAATTGCTGTTTTCTCCGCTTTTTTTGTAGACATATCCACGGCAACTACATTTCCTATTTTTACATTTATCAGTGCTGCGATTGTAAATATATTTGTTCCAAGTGGCGGAGGTCAATGGGTTGTTCAGGGACCAATAATTGTTGACGCGGCGAATAATTTAAATTTATCATATGCTAAATGTATTATGGCTTTAGCTTATGGAGATCAACTTACGAATATGCTTCAGCCTTTTTGGGCTTTACCTTTATTAGGTATTACCGGATTAAAAGCGAAAGAAATTCTTCCATATACTTTAATTCTATTTTTAGCAGGGACATTTATTTTTATGTGCGGTATACTACTTTTTTAAATGAAAAGACAAAGAGCATATATAATTATAGGAATTGTATTTATCTTTTACAGCCTTCCACTTTTGTTTCAACAAAAAAAAGCACTTCATTTAAGCATTAATAAATTACACCATCACCTTTTAGATCCGTTCTTTAAATATGTTACACATATAGGGGATGGATTATTTATTATTCCAATATTTATTACGCTTTTGTTTTTTAATATCCGAAATGCGATTAGTGTTTTAACGGCTACCTTATTGGGAGGATTAATTGCGGGACTTGCCAAAAATTTGTTGTTTAAAGGCACACCAAGACCTGTAAAGTTTTTTGAAAATCCGGAATTCTTGAATTTTGTGGAAGGAGTTAAAGTTCATGGATACAATAGTTTTCCCTCAGGGCATAGCAGTAGCGCTTTTGCACTTGG
>JAHDHT010000173.1:0-3341 GCA_020631175.1 Chitinophagales bacterium | reverse complement strand
GCTAACCAATCATTAATTAATTAAATTTTATTATGAGTAAATTATCATTTTTTGCTTTATCTGTTCTATGTCTTTCTTTGTTCTTTACAAGCTGTAAAGACGATGTAAATTTAGATCTTGAAAAGCCGGAAGTTGTAGTAAACAATCCAGTAAACGGAACACAGCTTCAAACAGGAGAGTCATTCGAAGTAAATGCAACTTTCTCTGACGACATTTTATTAAAAGGATATTCTATCCAGTTCTCTTCTCCATTGGAGAGTGGTTCTTTGCCATTAGGCATTTGGGACAATGAGATTACAGGTACACTTTCTAATGCTTTAGAAACAGTAACCGAGACGATCACCGTTCCAACCGACATTTCTGCAGGTCAGTATGTAATGACTGTAACAGGAATGGATGACAAAGACAAAGATTCTGATGCGGTAGAAATCACTTTAGATGTATTAAATGCTTCAGATTTAATCGCTCCTTCAATTGACATTACTGCTCCGGATTTTGGTGTTACATTAACATTAGATCCAGGTACTTCATTTACTGTTGACGGTACAATTACTGATAACGCAGGCTTATTCAAGGCAGGTGTTCAGTTATTAGACGACAACGGTGATGTATTAACTGACTTCATCAACGATGCAAATGGTGCAACAAGCTACACTGTAGCTGAGACTTTTGCTGCTCCTCTTGATGCAGGTACTTACACATTAAAAGCAGTAGCTATTGATGGTGTAAACAACATTACTGAAAGCACAGGAACATTATTAGTTCAATAAGATTTTTAGTACGACAAAAGGAAGAGGGCTGTCAGTTTTGATAGCCCTTTTTTTATTGCTGTAAGTCTTTAAAACAAAAAATTACAAAACGCTTTAAATTAAGCAAGTAAGGGAAAAGTAAAACGAGATGTACAACTTGATATATTTACTATAAAAATGACATTATGATTACGTAGAATTAACGATACTAAAAGTCATTTGATTAAATTACAAAGTAGTATCAAATGATTTTTTACTCAAAAACCCTTGCATGATTAGCCCAAAGTTTCTCTTAACATTTAAATGTTGGCTGCTACTAACATTTATATTCTTTTTTTCCCATTTATCAGCTCAAAATGAAATTACTGTTAACAATTTTACCATTAATAATAAAGGGCAGGCTGAAATTTCAGTAACATCAGATGAAAATCATTATTATATTTTAAGCGCATTACCTTTTGATAATGAAATTCTGTTTCCAATTTCGATTCAAGAAGGAACCGGAAACTTAATTACCCTAACTGATGTTCTTCAAGCCCTTTCATCCAATCAATACAAAGTACATGAATATCCGATAAGTAATCCGGCTGATATCGATAATGACGGAATAGATGATTATACAGAATTAATAAATATTCCGGAAATGGCACCATTAAACGCTGCAATATCTATCGATGAAGATGCAGGTAACTTAATAATTAATGAGTTTTCAACTTTTAACGAATTATCCAGAACATTTGAACAGGTTCAATGGTCAGAGTTTTTGAACAACAGAAGATATGCTAAATTTTTAATCAGTGACTTTAATGGTGTTCCTCAAGTATATTTTTTGAATATCAACAATTACGAAAGTCATGCAGATTTTTCTAATGCTTTTGGAATTGAAGGGGCCGGTCAAAATGTAAGTAAAGGCAACATCATTTTTCTTCCCTCACAAATCTCTAATAATGGTAGTCTTGGAACTTTTGTATTTAATTATAGTAATGGTGCAGCTGCTTCTTTTGAAAAAATTCAAAAAACACATGAATTGTTAGCACGAAATATGCCCTTCATTGAAAACAATATTTCTTACTACGTAACAGAAAATGTACAAAGCAATTATGAAGCAGACAGTTCTTTATTTAACAACTCAAGAGTATCCGTAATTTTTGAATCAGAAGTATCGTCGGAACTAGATTATTGGGGATTAAATATTTCGGAAGGATATGGGATTCTTCGACAGATGAGTTTGAATGAAATACCGGGAATAAAAGATATTGTTATTTATGAAAATATTCCAAACTCACTTCCAAGAGTAAGTGGCATTATAACCTCTGAAATCCAGACACCTTTGTCTCATGTAAATTTAAGAGCAATTCAGGATGGAATACCAAATGCTTTCATAAGAAATGTACTAAATAATCCGGATGTTCAGAAACTGTTAAATCAATATGTTTATTTCAGAGTTGATCAGGATAAATTTATTTTAGAAGAAGCAAGTGTTCAGGATGTAAATGAATGGTTTGCCAATTCAAGACCTGTTGAAACTCAATTCCCACCGCTTAATCTTTCAGAAAGAAAGATTAAAAACTTAACAGAAATTAGTTTTGACATGTATGATTCTTTTGGGGCAAAGTGCAGTAACCTTGCCAGCATGAAAAAATTCGGATTGGCTGAAGAAACAATACCGGATGGATATGGTGTTCCCTTTTATTTTTATCATTCGTTCATGGAACACAATAATTTCATTGAAGAAATACGTCCGATTATTGAAGATGAATACTTTAAGAATAACCGGACTTACAGAGACTCAATACTTAAGGTGTTTAGAACAAAAATAAAAAATGCATCAATGCCTGATTGGATGATGGATGACTTAAGTGTTTTACAAGCAAATTTTCCGGACGGAAGTTCTATAAGATGCCGGTCAAGTTCTAACAATGAAGATTTACCTGGATTTAACGGTGCAGGCTTATACACTTCAAAAACTCAACATCCCGATGAAGGTCATATTTCAAAATCGATTAAACAGGTTTTTGCCAGTTTATGGAATTTACGTGCATATGATGAACGAGAGTTTTATAAAATAGATCATTTGAGTTCATCTATGGGAGTATTATGCCATTTAAATTTCAAAAATGAAGTCGCTAACGGTGTGGCAGTAAGTGATGATCCGCTTTATGAAACAGGAAATGCAGAATTTTTTTATTTGAATACTCAATTAGGGGAAGATTTAGTTACTAATCCTGGCGCACAATCCATCCCGGAAGAAATATTACTAGATAAAAATCCAGAAAATGAACTTCAATATATCGTCATACGAAACTCGAATTTAGTTAACGACAGCATCCTTTTGATGTCGGAAAAATATCTTCTTGAGATGCGTCAAAACTTAAGGATTATTCATGATGAGTTTAAGCAACTATATGATGCTGAAGAAAATGAAAGTTTTGCTATTGAGATTGAATATAAAATCGACAAAAACAATATTTTAGTAATTAAACAAGCGAGACCCTGGATTGAATTTTGGGAGAATGCCAAAAATAACTTAGTTACTGAAAGAGCAGAAATACTTGTTTATCCAAACCCGGCATCAACACAAATTGTTATCGC
>JAHDHT010000172.1 GCA_020631175.1 Chitinophagales bacterium | reverse complement strand
AAGAACAAACCTTTCATCTAGCCCTGATTGTAACGGAAACCCGACCTTGCTGAATGCATTGAAGAAAGTTTTGGCGATGGCTGCCGAAGAAAGACAAGCCAAAGCTATTCTGAAACGCATGAAGCGGGGGCGCGTTGCAGTGGAAAGCAGGTGAGGATGTCTATTGAGCAGAATAATATTAATGCTTCAAAAAGTTAACATAAAAAACATGTGAAAGCCCGACCTTTTTTTACGAACCAAAAAGCTATGATTTCCGTATTGGATATATGCGCATATATTTAGTTGGTTTTATGGGTAGTGGTAAAACTACTATTGGCAAGTACCTTGCCGAGCGCTTGAAATGTAGGTTTATCGATTTTGATGAACTGATAGAATCCCAGGAAAAGCAGACGATTACTGAAATTTTTGTGAGTAAAGGCGAGCAATTTTTCCGCCATCTTGAGCAAAAAGCGATAAAGTTTACCCGTGATTTAAATAAGGTGGTTATTGCAACGGGTGGCGGCACGCCTGTTTTTGATCGCAATATGGAGTATATGAATAAATTCGGCTTAACGATTTATCTTGAAGTGCGTCCGGATCAACTTTTTGAACGGTTAAAAAATGATAAAGCGCATCGACCCTTGATTGCCGAAAAATCCGATGATGAATTGCAGACTTTCATAAAAGAAAAATTGCACGAACGCTTACCTTTCTACGAATTGGCTTCTTATATCGTTGATGGAAATTTGACGCCTGAAGAAATCTATGAGCAGATCAAGATGTACTACATGTAATTACTCCAGATATACCTCTTCTTTGCCCGGTTCCAGACTTACTTTTACATAATCTTCCATTACCGTTGAGAGCTGTAGTCCAATATAATCAGCATGTATCGGAAATTTTTTGTGCTTTCGATCCACCAACACAGCAACCTGAATTTTAGCCGGCAGAAAATCTAGTAATGGCTTAATAGCATAGCAAAGTGTTCGACCAGTATTCGCAACATCGTCGATCAAAATGACCACTTTATCATCCGGCTTTTGAATAGCTTTCTTCAATTCAATCTCGTCTTCAAGCGGATTGCGTTTTTCGATATAAACCGTTGAAATCTGCACTTTTACATTTTGAATATTCTTTAGCTCTTTGGCCAGTAATTCTGCCAGTTTGCTGCCGCGATTTTTAATGCCGACCAGAATGAGTTCTTTTTCATTAAAGTTGTTTTCGGCGATCTGATAGGCCATTCTTTTCACCTTCGCCATGATTTCCTGACTGCTTAGAACGGTGGTTTTTGTTGAAACTTTAGCCATTTAAATGCTTTGTGGATAAGAAATAAACAATTCAATGCTGCTGCGCTCAAATTTATACTAAATTTCACTTTATTTTGCGAGCATAGCAAACGAATCTTCAATGCAGTATATACAAGCTATTATTTTTATTGCGGTTACCTTAGTTACCTTCTACTTTTTCTTTAAGAAAGGGAAGGAAATCTATAACAATATTCAATTAGGGCGATCTGCCGATATACAGAACAAAGGTGGTTTAAAAAGCATGATTTTACTGGCTTTAGGTCAGAAAAAGATGTTTCAGAATATGATTCCTGCCGTTTTGCACCTTTGCATTTACGTTGCATTCGTGATTACTCAGATCGAGTTGATTGAAATTTTTCTGGACGGATTTACCGGAAGTCATCGAATGTTCTTTCATGCCGTTCAAGGCTCAATGGCCGGTGAAGGCATGTACAATTTCGTGATCAGTTTTATTGAAGTACTTTCAGTGCTGGCTTTAATCGCAACAGTGATCTTTTTAGTAAGAAGGAATTTATTGCGGGTGCCTCGTTTTGTGATGCCTGAAATGAATGGCTGGCCTAAGATGGATGGAAATATCATTCTTTACTGGGAAATCTTCTTAGTATTCTGCATTTTCTTAATGAATGGTGCTGACGCTGCTTTGTATCCCGGTAAATATGGTTTTTTAATCAGTGATAATATTATTGCTCCGATGTTGTCTGGTTTCAGTGAAGGCACCTTACATTTTATGGAGCGTTTTGGCTGGTGGGGACATATTCTTGGTGTTTTAGCCTTCCTCAATTACATTCCATATTCAAAGCACCTGCATATTATGCTGGCCTTTCCAAATGCTTATTATCTGGAAGAAACGCCTGCAGGTAAGGTGGAGAACATGCCAAATATTACCAATGAAATTAAGGCCATGTTTGATCCGAATTTCACGCCTGCTCCGGTTTCTGAAGAAGCCGCAAATGAGAAATTTGGCGCTAAGGATGCCACAGATCTTACCTGGAAGAATTTGCTGGATGCTTATAGTTGTACCGAATGTGGTCGCTGCACAGATGCTTGTCCTGCTAACCAAACCGGTAAATTGCTTTCACCAAGAAAAATCATGATGGATACGCGTGATCGTATTGAAGAAATCGGTGAAGGCATTAAAAAAGAGGGAAAAGAATTTAAAGATGAAAAGGCATTATTGGGCGATTATATTTCTGAGGAAGAAGTGAAAGCATGTACTTCATGTAATGCTTGCGTGCAGGAATGTCCGGTAAGTATAAATCCTTTAAACATCATTCTTCAGTTGAGAAGATATATGATTCTGGAAGAGGCTAAATCTCCGGAAGAGTGGAATGTGATGTTTAATAATATTGAAAATAACATGGCTCCATGGCAGTTTTCGCCAATGGATCGTGATAAATGGAAAGAAGAACTCGAAGAAGCAGAATAATTTATGGCAGCAATAAAGATCAGAACAATGGCAGAAATGATGGCTGCCGGAAAGCAACCTGAGTTATTATTTTGGGTTGGATGTGCAGGTAGTTTCGACGATAGGGCTAAAAAGATTACTCGATCCTTAGCTAAGATATTACATGCCTGTGAAATAGAATTCGCCATTTTAGGTCAGGAAGAAGCCTGTACCGGAGATCCGGCTCGTCGCGCCGGTAATGAGTATTTGTTTCAGATGATGGCATTGCAAAATATCGCAACGCTGGATAATTATGGCATCAAAAAAATCGTTACTGCTTGTCCGCATTGCTTTAACACCTTAAAAAATGAATATCCTGAATTGGGTGGAAATTATGAAGTAATTCATCACACGAGGTTGATTCAGGATTTGATTTTGGAAGGAAGGATAAAAATGAAGGAAGGAGGCAGTTTCAAAGGCAAGAAGATTACTTACCACGATAGCTGTTATCTGGGTCGCGCCAATGGTATCTATGAAGCTCCACGAGCTGTGCTTGAAGCCTTAGATGCTGATTTGGTTGAAATGAAGCGATGTAAAACGAAAGGTTTATGTTGCGGAGCGGGCGGAGCGCAAATGTTTAAAGAAGAAGAAAAAGGAAGTTTGAGAATAAATCAGGAGAGAACGAAAGACATGATTGAAAGCAAAGCGGAAGTCGTAGCAGCGGCTTGCCCTTTCTGTATGACCATGTTGAGCGACGGATTAAAGGAAAAAGAATCGAATGTAAAAGTTTTAGACATTGCTGAGTTAATCGTTCAGCAAAACGAACTTTAATCTTTGATTTTTTCTTATAACTTAGAATCACAAAGCACCCACACTTATGACATATTATTCTGACATGCCTGATCATTCTAAAGTCTGGATTTACCAAAGTTCCAGGGCTTTTAGAGATGTGGAAGTACAAGGTATTCGACACCGGATTAAGGAGTTTATAAGCGATTGGAAAGCGCATGGTGAAGACCTGAAAGCCTTTGGCGACGTGTATTACAATCAATTTATTGTTATCATTGTCGATGAAGCACAGGCAAAAGCCAGCGGTTGTTCGATTGATTCTTCAGTTCATTTTATTAAAGAAATTGAAGCAACTTTTGAGGTTAATCTTTTCGATCGTTTAACCATTGCTGTTATGCTCGGTCAGGACATCCATCTAATGGAAAAAACAGAATTCAAATCAAGAATTTTAAGCGGTGAAATTGATGAGAATACGATAGTTTTCAACAATATGGTCGCTAATAAAGAGGCTTTCGAAACAAAATGGAAGATTCCGGTTAAAGATAGCTGGCATAAGCAGCTGGTGGCTTGATTTTTTAGTGGTAATGAGCAAGCTACAAGGTGCAAGTAGTGTATATGCTGTAAAATCAAAAGCTTCTTTATAATTCTGTATTTCATATATCCGCTCAACAGCCAAAAACCTTAATTCCTTAATGGTTCTAAACATCTCCAAGCTCCAGCCATAAAGTTCTTAATTCCTTAATGGTTCTAAAATTGTCCGAACTACCTTAACGGTTCAAAAACAAGACAATTTGTCAGTTTATTGCTTATCTTTATCCTCCCAATTAAAATCAACAATGTATAACGATAATCCAACATTAGATTTTTTAAATAAAAACAAGCCTTTAGACGAATCAAGGCAAGGTGAAGTGCTTGAACAAACTGAACAGTTAAGCGAGCAACTGAATGGTAAATACTTCTACATTGAAAGCTATGGCTGTCAGATGAATTTTTCAGATTCTGAAATCGTAGCTTCCATTTTATCAAAAGAAGGATATAGTCTTACCAAAGATTATAAGCAGGCTCATGTAATTTTTATGAATACCTGTTCGATTCGAGAAAATGCTGAAGATAGAGTAAGAAACAGACTCAAAGATTTCGGACATATTAAAAAAGAAAATCCGGGTGCCTTAATTGGCGTTTTAGGATGTATGGCCGAACGATTAAAATCTAAATTACTCGAACAAGAACATTTAGTGGATATTGTTTGCGGCCCTGATGCCTACCGTGCCTTACCTGAATTATTGGCAGAAGCGGAAGGAGGACAAAAAGCGGTAAACGTTTTATTATCCAGAGAAGAAACTTATGCAGATATTTCACCGGTAAGATTAGATAATAACGGTGTGACTGCATTCATTAGCATCATGCGTGGTTGTGATAATATGTGTTCTTTTTGTGTAGTTCCTTTTACAAGAGGTAGAGAAAGAAGTAGAAATGCACATACCATCGTGCAGGAAGCAAAAGATCTTTTTGAAAAAGGATACAGAGAAGTTACACTACTTGGTCAGAATGTTGATTCATATAAATGGAAAAATGAAGGCGAAGAAGTAGTCGTTAATTTTGCGAAGTTATTGGAAATGGTTGCTCTTGTAAACCCTGATTTAAGGGTGCGATTTTCAACCTCGCATCCGAAAGATATGCTTGATGATGTTTTACATACCATGGCAAAATATGAAAACATCTGTAATTACATCCACTTACCGGTACAATCAGGTAATTCAAGAGTTTTAAAATTAATGAACAGAACTTATGATCGTAAATGGTATATCGACAGAGTAGATGCTATTAATCGTATCATTCCGGATTGTGCTATTTCAACAGACGTAATTACAGGCTTTTGTTCTGAAACAGAAGAAGAACACCATGATACAATTTCGATGATGGAATATGTAAAATACGATCTGGCTTATATGTTCTTTTATTCTGAACGGCCCGGTACTTTAGCCGCAAGAAAATATGAAGACGATATTGATTTAGCGACTAAAAAAAGAAGATTGCAGGAAGTAATTAAAATACAAATGCAACATTCTTTAGAAAGCAATCAAAAAGATATCGGTAAAACGGTGAAGGTATTGGTTGAGAAAGTTTCAAAACGATCAGAAGATGATCATTGTGGCCGTAATGATCAAAATAAAATGGTCGTTTTCCCTAAAGGAAACACTAAGCCGGGCGATTATGTAATGGTGAAAATTACAGATTGTTCAGCTGCAACATTAAAAGGACATTTAGTATAAAAACATCCGAATAAAATTATTGAATGAGCGAATTACAATCCCTTAAACAACGTTTCGGAATTATAGGTAACTCTGCAGCCTATAATGCTGCACTACAAATTGCCGTCCGTGTTGCTCCTACAAATTTATCTGTTTTAATTACGGGAGAAAGTGGAGTAGGGAAGGAAGTATTTTCGAAAATTATTCATGCTTTAAGTCCCAGAAAACATAACAAATTAATCGCAGTAAACTGCGGTGCTATACCGGGTGGTACTATCGATAGTGAACTGTTTGGTCATGAAAAGGGTGCTTTTACCGGTGCGAACGATAAGCGTAAGGGTTATTTCGAAACTGTAAATCAAGGCACCATTTTTTTAGATGAAATCGGTGAAATGCCTGTTGGTACACAAGCAAGATTATTAAGAATTTTAGAATCTGGTGAATATTTAAAAGTTGGTTCTTCTGAAGTGCAAAAAACAGATGTCAGAGTAATCGCTGCCACCAATAAAGATTTGATGCAGGATATTGTAAACAAAAAATTCAGAGAAGATCTGTATTATCGTTTAGGTACTGTTCCTATCAAAGTTCCGCCTTTAAGAGAACGAAAAGAAGATATCCATTTACTATTTAGAAAATTTGCTTCAGATTTTAATAACAAATACCGGACAAATCCGATACGTCTTACTGACGAAGCTGTTGATGTTTTGGTTAGCTATGAATGGCCGGGAAATGTAAGAGAGTTAAAAAACATTGCAGAACAGGTTTCTATTTTATCTACTGATGCAGAAGTTACAAAAGAACAACTGATAGCATTTATCCCAAATGCGAACACCACAAGATTACCCTCATTAGTAACAGAATTTGCAGCTGAGCAGGAAGGAGCGCAAAATTTTTCTGAAAGAGAATTGTTATATAAAATGTTGTTTGATATGAAAAGCGACATTAATGAATTAAAATCTGTTTTGGGAGGAATAATCAGAAACGGAAATCAATTAGATAAGGATAATACCAAAAATTGGCTGGAGGAAAACACCTCAACTAACGGTAATTCATCTTATATTCCTGAAATAACTTACCCTTCCGAAACAACAAAAGAAGAAAGGCCTATCATTTTAAATGATATTGATGAGCATACAGAAATTGAAGAGACTTTAAACATAGCTGATATGGAAAAAGACCTGATTCAAAAAGCATTGGTTAAGCATAAAGGAAAAAGAAAAGATGCAGCTGCTGAATTAGGCATATCAGAAAGAACATTATATCGTAAAATAACGCTTTATAATATAAGTGAGTAAGCAAATTCGAAATAGCATTTTTATTGGCTTATTGACAATTAGTTTTGTCTTTCCATCTTGTTGGTGGTACTCATTTACAGGGATTAATATTGATCCTGGAATTGAAACCTTTAGTTTATCTCAAATTGTAGATCAAACACAAATTAATCCTCAATTAAGTCAGCTTCTTTATGATAAAATGCTTGATAAGATTAGTGGAGAAACGGTATTAAGCCCGGTAAATGGTGACGGAGATGTACAGTTTGACGGTCAAATAATAGGATATGATGTAAGCCCTGTTAATTCAACAGGTGATGATATTGCAGCTCAAAGTAGATTGAAAGTAACGGTAAGTATACAGTATACAAACTTAATTAATGAAGATAATTCCTGGTCGCAAAATTTTTCTGCTTTCCAGGATTTTGATCGAAACTTAAACTTAACGGATGTTGAATCATCTTTATTAGAAATTATTAATCAGCAATTAGCAGATGATATTTTTAATAAAGCATTTGTGAATTGGTAAAATGGATGCATTAAATAAAATAGAACTTTTCAAACTTTTTCAAGACGAAGAAAAACTCCATAAACTGGATATCGTAAAGTTAAAGAAGATTGTTAATGAGTATCCCTTTTTTACCGCAGCTCATTTATTAATAGCCAAAAAACAATTTCAGGCAAATACATTAAGCGCGGCTTCATTTATTCATAAGGCATCTACCTTTCAGCAAAACAGAAAAAATATGGTTCCCTTTTTTAAAGGGGAGTTTTTTGATGGAATTATTGATGAAATTGAAGAGTCAAAAGATGTAGTAAATGAAAATCTTACTCCAGAAGAGTTAACTTCCACTTTGATAGAAGAAAATCGAATTGAAGAATTGAAAGATGCTGCTGTTCTTGAAACAGATAATTTGACAACTCAACCGGATAATATT
>JAHDHT010000506.1 GCA_020631175.1 Chitinophagales bacterium | reverse complement strand
TATTTGACCATGTGTAATTATAGGGTGGATGATTTCCTGTTACTTGTGTACTAAGTGAACCGTTCGATTCACCATTACAACTAATCTCACTTTCAATAAAATCAATTTCGATAAAACTACAATTTGTTAATGGGAAATTTTTAAATGAAATTAACCCAATATCATTTGTATTAGCGATCATAGGACTAACGACATTTTCGCCTGTTAAACCAAGAAATGAAACTGTATTTATAAGTGAGACATCCTGATCACATTGAAGAATAACATCATTTCCTGTTACACTTACTGATAGTACTTTAACAGATGTATCAGAAAGCAAAAAGTAATCTTCTATTCCGGCATCGGTCGAATACGTATCACTTATATTTTTGAGTCTTAAAGTAAGTTCGTTTGTACCTGAGATGAAAAATATTTCAGGACTTGGGGCATCGATATTGTTCAAACCTGTCTCACCATATACATCCCGTTTAATTAATTCGAAATATCTGTCTGCAATTAACTCACTTCCACCAGAAAAATCAAAATGACAAACATCTGAATAAAACGGAATTCCTTTTCCTGACATTATTGAAACATCAGGATAATTATTTGCTAATTCGAAATGAGATTGCTGAATATTCAACACGTCTTCAACCGGCGTATTACATCCATGTCTTATTTGCTGAATATAGAAGTGTTGGATGGATGGAAAATCATCCTTCCAATCAAGATATAAATCATCAAATAGACTTTCATAGTCTTGCGGTGGAGTTAAATTTCTCGCATCGGTTTCACCCTGATACCACATCAAAGCTCTGATCGCATCTTTACATCCGGCCTGTTCAAGTCGATATAAAAGTCTACCATAGTTTGTTTCAAGATCAGTTGGAACAGCATCATTTTTTTGATGAAATGAAATTCTTGTTCCTCCATGAGCACCGTTAAAAATTGCAACAGGTATCTGGTAATAATCCATTAACAGATATCCGAGTTTTAGCCCCCACTGTCCGACATGACCATCAATATTTCGATAACCATCACCAAATGCATTAAGCCAGAAATTTTTATTAGCAACAG
This sequence comes from Chitinophagales bacterium, assembly GCA_020631175.1. Taxonomy (GTDB): domain Bacteria; phylum Bacteroidota; class Bacteroidia; order Chitinophagales; family JAHDHT01; genus JAHDHT01. The sequence goes on along the minus strand of JAHDHT010000506.1, from coordinate 227 downwards.
TATTATTATCAATTGGAGACCCGTAAGTTCTGATAAAAGGGCTTTCGTATGCTGAGGCAACTGTAGTTCTTAAGCGACATTCGGCGTTTGATTGACCGTCAATGATAAAAACATCTCCGGCAACTAAAGAGTCTGCAGTAAATACCAAGCTTGAATTACCGGCGATAAGCGAATAAAATTCAACTTTATAAAATGCCAGTTCGGCTTGAATCTCTTTAGTAAATTGA
>JAHDHT010000505.1 GCA_020631175.1 Chitinophagales bacterium | reverse complement strand
TGAACGAAAGAACTGAAAATATCTTAACCAACGACCGTCAACTGGAAAAATTCGCAAGAGAAGAGTTTTTCATGAAGAGGGATAATGAGGATGTTTTTATTGTGGAGGAAGAGTAACCGAAGGTCATCCTGACGAAGGAAGGATCATTTGATTTGAGAATGTAGATTTGAAATTGTCTCGCTTCTATGAAGGCAGAAGCTAGAAGATTCGAAGTCAGAAGATATTTGAGATTTAGTTTTTAGTAAAGGAGAATTGTATAATCTAGAATCTCGCAGACGAAGTCGATCTCGCTTCTCGATTCTCGCTTCTTTGAATTTGCGTTTGACATTTGAATTTGCACTTCTAATAGCAGGATAAACCAAAACAAACTATCTTAGTCTAATAATACATTAAGCATAATACTATGATCAGAATATTATTTTCTCTACTCATTACATTTACTGTTTTACTTGGTGTTAATCCTTTACATGCGCAGATTTCTAATCCATCCGATGATGATAAGATGGGAAAGATGGATGAAAGACCCGGTGAAAATGCCGGTTTTAAAAAAGAACGCATTTATATTGGAGGAAACTTAAGTGCTAACACGAATAATGGATTTTTTGTAGCAAATGTTTCTCCAGAGATTGGTTATTGGTTTGTGCCTAATCGTTTTCTTGCTGCAGCTGGTCCTACCTTTGTTTATTTTGGAGCAGATGGCGTAAATCAACGATATTTAGGAGGGCACGTTTTAGCCCGCTATTATGTATTGGAGAATTTCTTTGCCCATGCTGAGTATGAATTGTTGAATTTTAAAGCTAAGGCAAGTGGTACAGTAATCGCTGAAGATACTTTCCCCGTTGCTTTATTAGGCGGCGGATATTCTCAAAGAATTGGAAATGCCGGTTTTTTCAGCGCAACGATTTTGTATAACTTCTTTGCCGATGAGCAATACAATCCTTACTTAAGTCCGTTCGGCACCAACAATCCAATTGTTCGGATTGGTGGGGGTATCAATTTATAAAGACTGAAATTGAAAATTGCTGCCGGCAAAATAGCCTTGATTGCAGCGGAAAGCCGCATTTAGCGAATGCCTGATGCAAAGTTTGGCGAAGGCTGACAGCGGAAGACTAGCTACACTTATGCAGCAGTGCTTTGAGCTAAAGCGCCTTGGAGCGGAAAGCAAGCCTGCACTATATTCGAAGCACCGCAGCCGGCGCTTCAAGAAAATAAAATTAAAATTTAGGACATTGTAGCCTTCTTCGTTTACCGGTATCGCCGATGTAAACGAATGACATTTCGAAACCGCCGTT
>JAHDHT010000504.1 GCA_020631175.1 Chitinophagales bacterium | reverse complement strand
CAGAATTTATCAGTGAAACAAATCCTGATCGGGAAAATTTTCCAAAACGAAATAGGATTGTTGCCGGAATGTGCGATGCAACGGTGCTCATAGAGTCTTCACTTAAAGGAGGAGCAATGATTACTGCGTATCTGGCTGCATCTTACAATAGAGATATATTTGCATTCCCCGGCAGAATACATGATTTAATGTCGGATGGATGTAACGCATTAATAAAAAGAAACACAGCAGGATTAATTACATCAGCTGAAGATCTCGCCAAAATAATGGGATGGAAAAAAACGCAAACTGAAAAACCAAATCAGTTCAGACTGGCAATAGATTTAAATTCGAAACAGCATAAAATTTACAATACAATAAAAAACAATCAACGCTCAATGACAATTGATCAGATAACAGCAAAATCTTCATACTCCTTTAGTAAAGTGGTTCAAATTTTATTAGAACTTGAATTACAATCACTAATTGTCGCATTACCCGGCAATAGGTATGCGGTATATTAATTTTTTATAAAACTTACTTGCTGAACTGTATCTTCAATTTGGATACGAATAAAATATACGCCTTTGGAGAAATGAGATATATTTATTTTTTTGTTTTGGGTGGATGGATGTAGTTCTCCTTCATTAACAATCTTACCCTGCACATTATAAATTTCGAAAAACTCAATTTCCTCTTCAGATTGTAATTCTATAAAATGAGAAGCAGGATTTGGAAAAAGCTTGAACAACTTTTCACTTTCAGCAATTTTTGAATCTGCTAATCGACAAGTACTACCTGTCGTACTGAAGTTCGCTATTATTGAAGGATTACTTATTTGCCCATTTGTACAAATTACTTCTACATACCATTCAAACGGTGTACATGCCGGTAAATTAAATAAAATAGCCAACGGATAAGGTGTCGTATAAGTATTCCAGTTTGCTGCACTTGTTTCGCGATAATATAAATTGTAAGACGCATCGGGTACTAAATCCCAAACCAAAATTGCAGATGATGAAGTTATATTATGAGAAAACAAACCAACCAATGAAGTACAGGGGCTTGCACAACCGGCTGTTTGAAATGTTGAAATTGCCGACCAATCTGAAAGTCCTGTTACACAAGTTGTCTTAATTCTAATCTCATAATCTGTGCAAGCCATTAATCCGCTTAAAATTGCAAAACTGTTGTTAGCATTAAAACTATTCCAGTTTACACTTTCTGTTTCACGGTATTGTACCTCATAAGATTGAGCTGATGGATTTGCTGTCCATATTAAAATGGCACTTGTTTCCTGAATATTAGAAACAGATAAA
>JAHDHT010000171.1:6074-8078 GCA_020631175.1 Chitinophagales bacterium | reverse complement strand
TTGACACTTGAATTTGCACTAATGATCTTTAACCAGACAATGTTTACAATAAACCGTTTTTCCTGAAGAGGAATAAGCTTCCTGAATATCTTGATAAATTTCGATTTTTGAGAACTCATGTTGCAGCCCGGGAAGGATGTTAACGGTAAGCATAGCGTACATTACAACGCCACTTAATGACCATAGCACAGCATGTTTACGTTGAATAACAGGTTCATCAAGTATGCGTTTTATTCTTGCTTTTAAAACGCCGCCTGTAAAAGCATGTGCAATAGATAAGTTTTCCTGCTTTTTAAGTTTCACCAGTAAATTAGCATAGAAACGCTTGTCACGACTGTGTTTTAAAGCAAATTCATCTGCTATGAATTCACTAAGTTGATACAATTCTTTTTTTAATAAATAGAAAACTGGATTTAAAAACCAGACTACCATTAAAATATTTTCCAAAATCTTTAACCAGGTGTCGTAATTATTAATGTGCGCTAACTCATGCTTTATTACAGCTTTTTGTTCTTCTGCATTTAATGAATCCAATTGTTCATCCCAGATAATATATTTATTAAAAAGCCTGAAGGATGAAACAGGAATTTTTGAAGGGGGAATTAATAAGTAAAAAGTTTGACCGTCAACATTAATTTTTCGTTTAAAACTTTTTCGGGTTAAAAGATGAAGACTCCAGAGTTTTAATAAAAAGAAAAAGAAAAATAAAAGTCCACTAATCAATAAAACGTTCCTAAATAAAAAGCGATTAGAAATAAAGAAATCGAAATAAGAATTTTTTTGATAAACAATTAAGTTTTCTTTTTTCACTTCCACACAATTGCAAAAATGTTCTTCATTGAGTGCAATTTCATAACAGGCATTAATCTGTTCTTCAGACGGACAATAAGAACTACAGAGTTCTATAAACATTTCCTGTTGTAATTGGGGTTGTTGTTGAATTTGATAATTCTGCCACGACATTACTCCGATCGGAATAATAAAACATCCACCCAATAAGGAAAGTAAAGCAACTTTTTGTCCTTTCAGGCTAAGACGGTTTCTGATAAAGAGGGTGTAAAATATTAAACCGGCTAAAGAGAGTACATATGTCAGAAGCAGGAAGCTGATCATTGGGCTTATTTAGCTTTTTTAATCATTTCTTCTAGTTCGCTTAACTCGTCTTCTGAGATTTTATCGCTATCGAGTAAAGCAGAAACCATACTTTTCACATTTCCGGAGAAAAGATTATCCATCACATTTTTCATAAAGCCTTTTTGGTATTGGCTTTTTGTAACTACAGGGAAATACTGATGTGTTCTTCCGAATGCTTCATGATCTACAAAGCCTTTTTCTTCGAGTATTCTTACCATTGTAGAAACGGTGTTATAAGCCGGCTTTGGCTCTTCGGGCCAAACTTCCAGGAGGTCTTTAATGAAAGCTTTCTTTTTCTTCCAAAGTATGTTCATCACCTTTAACTCAAGTGCGGTCAGTGTTCTGTTCATCATAAATAATTAACGATTAATCGATCAAAAAGGTACTTAAAAAGACCTTTTCGTTTGTAAAACTAAACATTTAGTTAGAGAAAATAGAGCGCTTAGCGGCTATTTAACCTTTTTTAATTTGCTCTGTAGTTTGTAGGTTGGTAGTGCTGTACTTTGTGGCTCAGAAGTTTTTACCGCAGAGGGCGCAGATACATATCGAGCGAAGTCGAGATATCTTTCGGTTTGAAAAGTAGATGATTCTTGTTTGATACTACACTTCAAATCGAACCGTAAGTTCCCTCCACTTTGGTCGGGAGAATTCGGATTATTTCACCGCAAAGGCGCGAAGGCGCAAAGGTTTTTTGCAGTTGTTCGGATTATAAAATAGCGCAAAGGAAATGAAAGAAATTACTTACGACTTGTACCTTATACCTTGCTACTTTTTTCACCACAGAGGCGCTAAGATTCTTCACAATCTAAAAATTCTGTATGATTTACGTTTTATTTATCCAACCGTAAGTTCCCTCCACTTTGGTCGGGA
>JAHDHT010000171.1:4527-5974 GCA_020631175.1 Chitinophagales bacterium | reverse complement strand
CCGAAAATTTTTGAATTAAGCTCCCTATCTTGCAGCCGAAGATGAGCAGCCCTTCAAAGCATATCTATTTTGCATCCGATTTTCATCTGGGAGCACCTGATCATAGCGCCAGCCTTATACGGGAGCGAAAGGTGGTTGCCTGGCTCAAATCCATTAAACCCCAGTGCGAAGCTTTGTATCTAATGGGTGATGTTTTCGACTTCTGGTTCGATTATAAAACCGTTGTCCCAACAGGATATACCCGGCTGCTTGGTCAGTTAGCTGATTTTTCAGACGAAGGTATACCGGTGTTCTATTTTACGGGAAATCACGATATGTGGGTCTTTGATTATTTTGAAAAGGAATTGGGCTTTAAAATTTTTCGTAAGCCAATCGAGCTTCAACTTGGGCAGTTAAATTGCCTGATCGGACATGGAGACGGTTTGGGTCCCGGCGATAAAAATTACAAGCGTCTCAAGAAAGTTTTTCAAAATAAAATTTGTCAGTTTTTATTTCGATGGATCCATCCTGATATTGGAATTCGTATCGCGCGAACATGGTCGATGCATGGAAACAGACAATATCTGGGTCATGTGGAACGCTTTTTGGGAGAAAATGAATGGCTGGTTCAATATGCTAGACAAAAGCTGCGCGAAAAACATTATGATTATTTTATTTTTGGACATCGGCATATACCGATAAACTATCCATTAAATAATAAATCGAACTATATCAATCTGGGTGACTGGATTAATCATTTTACTTATGCAAAATATAATGGTGAAACAATTGAATTACTACAATATGAATAAGCTGATTTTAACTTTGTTTTTAACGATTGGAATCAGCTTAGTGGCTTTCAGCCAAAATCAATACGTTCTGATTAAATCGATTCCGGTTTCGGGTAAACAAATTGCCGGCGATGAAATGAAAGCGGGATATGTTGCCAATTCTCAAAATAACATTCTCAAGTTCGATTCTTTAGGAAATCTTCAAAGTATTTACAGCGAAAATAAATACGGTCCGATCAGCTCTATTGATGCGACTAACCCATTTACTGTTCTTACTTTTTATAAAGAGTTCAATACGGCTATTGCGCTTGATTTTAATTTAACTGCAAAACAATTATATAAATTTTCAAGTGCGGGTTTAACTGATGTCGGAGCGGTTTGCACTTCACAGGATAATTTAATGTGGGTTTATGATCGCGCAGAGCATAAATTAAAAAAGGTAAATCAGGATTACGAAATTGTAACGGAAAGTGAAGATTTATTACAATGGCTTGGGGAAGGTTTAGATCCGAACTTTATGATTGAAAGAGGTCGAATGATTTTTGTAAACGATCCTGAAAAGGGCGTTTTTGTTTTCGATATTTTCGGAAATTATTTTAGATCATTTTTAATTGAAGGATTAAAAAACTTTCAGATTATTCAGAACAAATTAGTTTGTTTGAAGGATGGAAAGTTAT
>JAHDHT010000171.1:0-4427 GCA_020631175.1 Chitinophagales bacterium | reverse complement strand
CCTGCAGCATGAAGTCCGTCTACTTTTGCTGCGAAAACAATTCCTGCAATTCCTAAAGGCATACAACAAAACAATGTTGCCAATACTGATTCAATTAACCAGTTTTTTGGTGGCACACTATGGTATTGAGGCATTCCCGAATTATTGTTTTCTAAACTTGTTTGATTGTTTTCCATTATTCATTTTTAAGCATCTAATGCAGCTCCGGCGATAATTAATGCTAAATATAAAAAGCCAAAAATAAAACCTAATACAGCTCCGATTAAAGCCCATTTTTTAGCGTTGTCTGAAGCAGTTTGTGCGCCTTGAAAATCACTTGCTGCATATAGACTATCAACTTTAGATGCCTGTATAATGGCAACTATTCCTAGCGGAACACAACAAAGAACGGTGCTTATAATAGATTCTACTAAATAGTTTTTTGGTTTAGGATGCGGCATCCCGCTTCGGTCTTGTATTTCCATTTCTTCCGTAAATCTTTAAACGAAGATAATGATTTAATCTGTCGAATTAGAACAGAACAACAGCAGATATTAAATCACAAAATCCAAGAAATTAAAAAAAGAATAATCTTCAGGGCGACAATGGGACAACAATAAAACATCCATAAAAAAGTAAAGCACTCCCGCAAAATACAGGAGTGCTTTTATTGGACAGAAAAGGGTTTCTTTATTGTTTCAAAATTCGACCCGAATATATTTGATCATCTGCAAACAAGCGGATGAAATAAATACCCGGTCTTAAGGCTGAAACATTTATTTTTTGAGTTCCCGGTTCAGTTTCGGAAATATGAATTATTTCCTGACCGGCAACATTACTTATAATTATTTGCTCAACTAAAATATCTACCAATTCAATATGCATCTCATCCACAACGGGATTCGGATATACATTAATCTGATCGTTTTGGTAAATCGGAATGTCATCAGTAATGTCTGTGGCAATTACAAATGATGTTCCTTCTACAGAAACATTATATGGGTTTCCTGTGTGGTCAATTAGCAATACTTCATTAAAGTCAATTTCAATCGTTTCGGTCATTGCCATTTTACCATCTAAATTATCTTCTATAATTAAACCGACAGTTAAAATTTTTCCTTGTCCGCTAATCATTGCCTGATCAATTCTTGAAACACCAATATGAATCATTCCCTGATCATAAGCTTCTTTTTCAAAGTTAATTAAGTTATCACCCATCCATGAAGTTTCATGATTAATAGTAATCGAATCTTCTACAATTAAAGCTGTGTCTACGGTCATGCTAAATACAATACCATAAACTTCATCGGCAGGAATGTCTGCACTACCTAAATGAATTTCCAATTCTACTGCAGTACCTTCCTGAACTGTGTCGGCGGGAGCTACGGCACTTAATGGATAGGGGGTCGGCGTAATGTTTGTAATTAAAGGGGGTAAGTTTGGTGTAAACTCTGTGTGATATAATCCGAAATTATCCACTACAACCAAGATGTCATCTACATTGATGATACCATCACCGTTACAATCGACATGTCTGTCGTTTAAACCATTAAAATCTTCAGACCATGCCATAGCATCCATCCCTTCAAAAGTAGTAGCATCAATTTCATATCGTGGAGGTCCGGTGTTGCCATAACGTAAACCAATATTTAAAAAGTCAAATTGATTAACGGTGCCATTAGCGTTCGCATCGCCGGGCCAGACACCATATGGATTCATTACATCTTCAACTTCTACAATTAAAATAACATCCACCCCACAATCAACACATCCTAAATCAGAGTAAGAATAACTGGTATAGTAAATAGAATCCGTTCCAATAAAGCCGGCCGGAGGTGTATATAAAATATTTCCATTGCTGACAGCGGCAGAACCAACCTCAACATATTGAATAGCCGGATCAATACCCTGACCACATTCAAATTCCGGATCGATAACCGAAGTTAAATCAGATGGAACAGTTGAATATTGATATTCAACTATTGCATCCCATGGATAACAATAATATTCTAAAACAACTTCCGCAGAATCACACAAGCCCAACGGGTCGCATACCGTGTAGTCAAAGGTACAGTAGTTTACATTCGGATCAACAAAGGTAAAGGTGAATTGCTGAGAAGCAGGGTCGAAAGTTAAATCTCCACACGGAGGTGCATTGTAATTATCTATCGTTAAATCATCTCCATCCGGATCAGTGTCATTTAATACAGGGTTAAAAGTGAAACTGTAATAATTACCTATTCCCTGATAAAAATCATTTTCTGCTATAGGCGCATTGTTTCCCGAGCCGGAGTCACTAACCGTTATTGTTATTGTTGCCTCTGTACAAATTCCATTTGCATCACAAGACTCGTAAGTAATTATTTCAGTACCCGAAAAACCCGGGTTAGGAGTATAATCAATAGTGCCATCAGGATTGCCGTTAACCACACCGTTTACCGGTGGCTCAATAATATTAAACCAGGTTATTTCATCGTAAGGAAAAAAGTGTAATGTAAATCCATCCACAACTTGTGCATCGCTCATGACTAAAACACTATCGCTTAATTCAAACACAGCTGCTGTATTGTCAAATAATGGAGAGGGGTCTTGCAGCTCTAATTCATTAAAGTAATTTGCACCTTGGTAGTATGTGTAAATACCTGCATAATCTCCATCACCAAGGTATCCCCAATATTCAGACTCAATTAATAAAGAGTCTCCAATAAATTCTAAATTGGTTGTCGAATTTTCATAAGCAGGAAAAGGATCGAGACCGGCAAAACCACCACTTAAATAAACTAGTTTCCATTTACCCTGAAATAATTCATAAGGATCGCTTGAGCCGCTCGAAACAAAATCATTACACAAAGGCGATATGGTCACCGTTTGACCATCTGTACTCGCAGTATCATCGACTAAAACATAAGAGCTGTTACATTCATATTCAACGGTTCCAAAATAGTTTCCAACACAACCATAAGCATCCAAAACTTCCAACTGATAAAAACCAGGACCTACTCCAATAAGATCTTCATTGCTAGATCCATCCGACCAATTAAATTGATAAGGAGGAGTTCCATTATTTACGGTTATATCAATAGCGCCATCATAAAATTGACAGCCTGCATTCACAATTGTATTAACACTAACGCTCAGGTTATTGGTTGTAGAAATGTAAAAAGTTTCAACGGTCGAACAATTATTTCCATCCGAAATTTTAACCCAATAAGGGTCGTCTGATAAAGGGAAAGAACTGTTCGCTTCAAGACCTGTGATGTTTGCATTCGTAGAACCATCAAACCATTCATAAGTAAACGGTCCCATGCCCGAATTTACAGTGGCTACTGCCGAACCGTTTGGTTCAGAACAAGTGGCCGATTCAGTATTCATAGAAACTTCAGGGCCATCAGTATTTTCAATTTCAATACATTGTACACCCTGACAATTTGTATTGTAAGCATCATCATAATATAGAATATCGACACAATATAAACCTGTAGTTAAATTCGTTCTCTGTGTAGCACTGCTTCCATCCTCCCACTGAAAAGCTAGAATAGAAGGGTTATCTAATGTAATGTCTATACTTCCATCCGACTCACCACAATCAGGAACCGAAACGGTATTATTTAACCATGGCGTATTCCAGCATGGAGCATAAGAAGGTTGAATCCAGGCAAGTTCGTCAACCGTAAATCCGGATTCGATTTGCCATTCAATTAAACCATCCTGGGAGATCTCACGCAGGTAAGCGTTATTTTGTGTATCAGCAATACGTTGCGCCAATGCACGTGCACCGCTTTCCTGCATGATATGTCCAACCGCACATGCCGTTTCATGTGCGTCGATAAAGTAAGGGATGTAAACTTTATAGTCAGGATTAACCGGGAATATTCCATTTTGGTGATATTGTCGAAGCGCTTTCAAACCCGCGGCACGATTGCCTTGCTGCTGAGCCGACAGATGCGCAGTAGATCGCGCAGCCAATGTTTCGTGAACCAGTTCCAAATGCACTTCAATCAGTTGACTATGCTCTAAAACCGGTAGGCAAACGTCCAAATATTGCGCTTTAATGTCCGGTTGAATTAGCCATTCTTTGTTTAAGGTCAGTAACTGATCAAACAATGAAACACAAACCCCTTTATCTGTCATGTTCTCTGTCTTGCTTGCAATTGCGGGTGTAACAATTAAAACTGCAAGCAACATGCTGAATATATTTTTGACAAAATTGTTCATATTCTTCTGTTGGTTTGTTTCTGTGAATATCACGATACGAAAATGTACTAATTACAATAGAAAAAAAAGTACAAAAAGACTGTATTGTCAGTATCATAAAGGCATTAAAATGATATAAATAGTTGAAAATCAATAAATATGTAAGTTTATTTGGGAATTTTTGAGCAAATAGATCGCTGATTCATATTGGTCAGATTAAGATTTTTTATGGTTATTTTTTGGAAAAGAAAATT
>JAHDHT010000170.1 GCA_020631175.1 Chitinophagales bacterium | reverse complement strand
AACTCGAACGGACATGATGGAGGCTGTACATCAATAAAATTACGTTCAGGATATATAATTCGATGATAGGCTTTAGGTTTAGGGGTGTAATCACCACCACAAGCACTGAATAAAATCAGTCCGATAAACAAAAAAGACAAAAACTTTAAACTTTTAATTCTCATTAGCTTCCTCTACCGTAAACGATTCATTAATCGTAATTTTTACTTTTTCAATTCTATTATTAGTGACAGACAAAACATTAAACTCAAAAGGATTATGTTTTATTATCTCGTTTTCTTCAGGCATCCTTCCATTTATTTCTAAAATTAATCCTGCAAGCGAATCTGCATCGCCAATAACTTCATCAAATAAATCAATATCAATTTCCAACACCTTACAAAAATCATAAATTAATGTTTTTCCTTCAAAGGTGTAATTGCGCTCATCTAATTTTTCAAACTCAATATCATTCACTTCATCAAATTCATCGTTAATTTCACCTATCACTTCTTCAAGAACATCCTCCAAAGTTATTATTCCGCCCATCCCACCGTATTCATCAACAACTACCGCCAGGTGAATTCTTTTTTTCTGAAACTCCCGAAGCAAATCGTCAATTTTTTTGTTTTCCGGAATAAAGAACGGTTTACGTATGAGCTTTTGCCAATTAAAGCCTGATTCCCTGTCTAAATATTGAAGCATATCTTTTGCGTAAATAATACCTTCAATATTATCCATGTCTTCACGATAAACCGGAATTCTTGAAAAGCCCGTATCTAAAATAGTTTGATATAACTCTTTAAAATCACTTTCAATATCAACTGCAGTAACATCCACCCGGGCTTTCATAATTTGTTTAACCGAAATATTTCCGAAATTAATAATGCCCTTTAGAATTTTATTTTCATCCTTATCAGCCTCCTGATCAATGGTCATGTCAATAGCTTCTTCAATTTCGTCAACATCAATTTCCTGATCCGATATTTTCAATAATCGATTTTCAATAAAGCGGGTTGAATTAACTAGTAGAAAAGTAACCGGCCAGGTAATTTTTTGTAATATATTTAACGGTCCGCTTACTACCCGCGCCATTCGCATGTGATTAGAACGAGCATATATTTTAGGAATTATTTCACCAAATAAAACCAAAATGAAAACAATTAAAGTTGTGTTTATTAAAAACTCAACGGTCGTTGCCAGCCAGGGAGCTGTATTATATAAACTTTGATAAGTAGGGTGAGAAGCGTTAAAATTTAAAACCTTATCAATCGAAAAATAAGATAAAATAATAATGGCAACATTAAACAAATTATTGCAAACTAAAATGGTACCTAATAAAAAGCGCTTGTCACTTAATAAATTTAAAATACGTTTATCCGATTTTTTTTCAGAAGCATTTAAGCGATCGTTATCATCGGCGCTCATCGAAAAATAGGCCACTTCTGAACCCGACACCATAGCTGAACAAAACAGCAATAAAAAGATACAGGCAATTGCTAAAATAACCGGCGTATTAATGGCAAGCATTAACATCGGCTCTAAATCAGCTATTTGAATTATGGTACTCGAGTAATATTCCCCTTCAGGTTCCAATAGAAATGGATTTGGTTAAAGCAAAGCTTCTAAAACGGTAAGTCGTCGTCGAAATCATTTGCAGAATTATTTCCAGAGGCCGGTGCAGGACTGTTCACCGGGTTTTGCGCCGGAGCTGGTGCAGCAGCAGCATTATTTGAAGGTGTTCCGGCTGCAGCAGCTTGATTATTGTACGAAGACTGTCCACCCTGTCCCTGATTAGGGCTGCCTAGCATAACCATTTCTTTTCCTTCAATTTCAGTAATGTATTTTTTATTACCATCGGCGTCATCCCAGGAGCGATGACGAAGTTTACCTTCAATATAGACCTTGTTGCCTTTCTTTAACCATTTCTCAGCAATACCGGCTAAACCTCTCCACAAAACCACATTATGCCATTCGGTATTTGATATCTTTTCTCCGTTTTTATTTGTGTAAGTCTCTGTAGTTGCTAAAGAAAAACTCGCCTTTGAAACACCGTTTTCAAAGTATTTGATTTCCGGATCAGCTCCCAGATTACCTACTAAAATCACCTTATTTACGCTACTCATTTATATTTTATCATTATGGTATGAATACTAAATTTAGCACCTTCTCCTTTAAAAACCAATCTATAATTTTAGGAAAACCATAATTTTTCAATTCTTTAAGATTGATTAATAATTGGCTGTCATTGCTGAGTGGCACTTTCTTCATTTTTATTTTCAAAAATCGTGCGTGAATGTATTGATGACTTAATGTCTGTTTAAATGTGTCGGTTAAATAAAGCCAATCGAAGTCTTTTTGCTTCAAGTTGAAGTTTTGACGCAGCGCTTTCTTTATAGCTTTAGTGTCTTCAAATGCTTGCTCATTCTCAATCAATGGAAACTGAAACAATCCTTGCCAGATGTCTTTTTTCGTTCGTTTTTCAATGAGGAAACATCCATCCTGATCTTCAATAATGACAAATAGGAAATACCGGTCCCGTTTCTTTATTTTTTTGGTTTTTTTTGGAAGGATGTCGACCATTTTCCCATGATACGCCCCGCAAAACGATTGCATTTCACAGTGTTCGCAGCCCACATTTTTTGGTGTACAGACCATAGCACCAAAATCCATTATTGCCTGATTATATGCAGCAGCTTGCTTTGGTTCAAAACAAGCTTCAGCCATTGCCTGAATGATTTTTTTTCCTTCCGTGCTATCAATTGCTTCTTCGATTTTGAAGACTCTGCTTAAAACCCGAAATACATTTCCATCCACAACAGGATGCGGTAAATCATAGGCAAATGAAGCTATTGCTGCAGCCGTATAAGGGCCAATTCCCTTTAATGCCAATAAGTCTTTGTAATTATCCGGAAAAACACCATTCATCTCCTGACTAACCTTTTTGGCTGTAGCATGAAGGTTTCTTGCACGGCTGTAATAGCCTAATCCTTCCCATAGTTTAAAGACTTTTTCTTCAGATGCATTCGCCAAATCGTGAACGGTAGGAAATGCTTCAACAAACTTTAGATAATAAGGAGTCGCCTGAGCAATGCGAGTTTGCTGCAGCATAATTTCAGATAACCATATGAAATAGGGGCTTTTGGAGGCTTTCCAGGGTAAATTTCGATCAATTTGTTGATGCCATTGTAGTAAATTATGACGGAAGAGGTCCTTATTCATGTGATAAATCCCAATATGTAAAAGATTTTTTTGTAAAACGAATAAAGTTTAGCAGATTTGTAGAACGCTGTAATAATGGGCATTATATTACCTAAAACATTAAATTTTTTATGAGAAAAGCAGACTTAATCGCCCGGATTTCTGAAAAAACCGGGGTACCGAAAGTGGACGTTTTGGTTTCGATGGAAGCTTTCTTCAAAGAAGTAAAGGAAAGTCTTGAAAAGGGAGAAAACGTTTATATCAGAGGATTCGGAAGCTTTGTAACCAAGAAACGGGCAAAGAAAATCGGGAGAAATATTAAAAAGAATATTGCAATTGAAATTCCCGAGCATCATATTCCTGCATTTAAACCTGCAAAAGTATTTGTAGAACTGGTAAAGAACAGTAAACATTTGTAGTAATTTAGCCGAAAATTTTCGGTAGTGAAAACGCAGATTGTACTTATTGTTAGTTGTATTTTACTCTTGTTTGGCCTGTATTTTTTTGGTACGACAGTCAAGCATGATAAGACGAAACCTACGACTTCTTCAGGGGGAGATTTAGAAAATTTCGATATTAATGCATTCTTAGAAAGAGATAAGCAAAGATTAATGCTTATCCCTAAGGATAGTATTAATGATTTGGAAGAAAAGCTTAGCAAAGCAAAGACAAGCGCTGAAAAAGTGAATATTTCAGAGCAAATCGTCAATATTTGGGAAAATAATAATAAATTTGCGTCCGCTTCGGAAATACGCCGGAGAATCGCTCAATCAGACAGCACAGCAGAACGCTGGTTTGAGGCCGGCGATGCGATGTTTAATGCATTTAAAATAACACCGGATTCAGCCGTTAATGCATACCTTTTAAGAGAATCACAAATTGCTCTTGAACATGCAGTTAATCTGGATACCAATAACTTAGATTATGCTATTCGACTTGCCGAAACGCACGTGGATGGAACTAATAATGTTATGGCTGGTGTTACTTTGCTGCTGGATGTAGTGAAAAAAGATCCTGAAAACAATGGTGCAAACCTTATTTTAGGAAGACTTTCGATCATTTCAGGCCAGTATGAAAAAGCTTTCCAAAGATTAAACGGTATTCTCGAAAGAGATCCGAACAATGCAGAAGCGATGTTTTATATTGCCGGAGCCTACGAAGGTACCGGGCAAAAAGATAAAGCAAGAGAATACTTCGAACGTTGTAAAACTTTGGTGAAGAATCCTGCCTTTAGAGCAGAAATTGACAAGTATTTAGAAAAATTAAATAAAAAGTAAGACACATATGCCTTGCGGAAAGAAAAGAAAAAGACATAAGATCGCTACACATAAGCGAAAGAAAAGATTGCGGAAAAACCGACATAAGAAAAAGTCAAGATAGCATTTGCTGTTAATGCATTTCGTATGCATTAAGCACATTCTCTTACCTTAATCAATCTATTTGTTTATCTGACTTAAGATTAAGGTTTTGTCCAAAGATTTAATTATTAATGCTGCCGGCAAGGGCGTAGAAATCGCCTTGCTCGAGCAAAAGCAGTTAGTTGAATTACACCATGAATCTTCCGACTCTGAATTTCAGGTGGGAGATATCTATTTGGGTAAGGTTAAAAAACTAATGCCCGGTTTAAATGCTGCTTTTGTAGATGTAGGTTACAGCAAAGATGCTTTCCTTCATTATACCGACCTCGGACCAAATATCCGTTCACTGAATAAGTATGTCTGGCAATCACTGGATGGAAAACCCATTGATTCGGCATTGAAGAATTTCAGTTTTGAACCTGAAATTGTGAAAACTGGTAAAATTACCGGCGCACTCGAAAAGAAAAAGCCCATATTGGTTCAGGTGTTAAAAGAACCCATCTCCACCAAAGGGCCAAGATTAACCTGTGAAATTTCATTGGCAGGTCGATTTATTGTTATCAGTCCATTTACGAAACACATCTCCGTTTCTAAAAAGATCAATTCATCAGACGAACGTAAACGATTACGTAATCTGATTGAAAGTATCAAACCAAAGAACTTTGGTATCATCGTTCGTACAAGTGCGGAAGGAAAGAAAGTTTCTGAATTACACAAAGATTTAGAAAATCTGCTTGAAAAATGGAAACGCATTCAAAAGGAACTGAAAAGTTCGATGCCACCTGAAAAGGTGTTTACCGAAATTGATAAAACATCCTCGATGTTGCGTGATTTATTAAACGATGACTTTAATAAAATTCATGTAAACGATAAATTATTAAGTGGCGACATTCGGGATTATGTAAAAAAGATCGCTCCGAGCAGAGAGAAAATTGTACAATTCTATCAAGGTAGAAGAACCATTTTTGATCATTTCGGAATTACCAAACAAATTAAATCTTCATTCGGTAAAACAGTAACCATGGCAAGCGGAGCTTATCTGGTAATTGAACATACTGAAGCGATGCATGTAATTGACGTAAACAGTGGACATAAAATCGGTGAAAAAACAGACCAGGAGAGCCAGGCACTAACGGTTAACCTGGAGTCTGCTGCTGAAGTCGCAAGACAATTAAGACTTAGAGATATCGGCGGATTAATTATTATCGATTTTATCGATATGAAAAATCCGGAGAATAAAAAGATTCTGCATAAACGAATGAAAGAATCTATGGAGGGCGACAGAGCGAAACATACCATTCTCCCGCTTAGCCGATTCGGCTTAATGCAAATTACCAGACAAAGAGTAAAGCCGGAATTAAAAATTTCTACAAGGGAAGTTTGTCCGAGCTGTCAGGGTTCTGGTAAAATAAAATCCAGTATTTTAATTTCAGATGAAATTGAAAATAATTTTAGCTATTTAACCAATGAGATTAATATGAAGAATCTCAAATTGTATGTTCATCCATACATTGCTGCTTTTTTAACAAAAGGTTTCTGGAGTATTCAAATGAAATGGATGATGCAATATCGAAAATGGCTGAAGATTTATCCTAACAGTGATTATGCATTAACGGAATACCATTTTTTCGATAGTTTGAATGAAAAAATTGTTTTAAACGATTAATAAAAGCTAAATCATTTTTAATCTTTATTAAGAAATTTAGTTTTTTAATGGGCGTTCTCAAGTTATGACCTTGCTAATTGTATTGCTCCTCTTATTGAGTGCAGCCATAATATTTTATTGCTTCTATTTTTTGATCAGGAAAACCAGATGGTTTTTTTATTTACCTGTTTTACTAATATTTCTTGGTCTGAGTTTACAATCAATTCATTACCTGTACAAGAAAAATGCGCATTATTATGTTTATCGCGCCAGCAGAATAATGAATTTGGAAACGGCCTTCAAAAAATATCTTTTCGCCCCGCCTGTAGAAATAAAATCACATAATGGATATACAGTTGAAGTTTGGAGTAGTGTAAATAATAAGCCTGCAAATCCTTATTCAAAAACAGTTGAATTTGAAGATGATGTTTTTCTTTTTCCGGTAGTAAAATATAAAGGAAAGTATTATTCGTCGAACGAAAAGTTATCTAAACAAAAACAAATTTTACCGCTTGAAAATCTTTCAAAAAAAGTAAAATTTGAATGGTATAAAGTTGAACCGGAGTATCATTACTACATTCATAAAAATGAGTATCACCGTTTTTCAAAACACTGGTGTAAGGTAATGGATATGGGTGAATTAAAATATGCGCAGAAAAAAATTGCCGGCAATCAGGATAAAGTTAATTTGAGTCAATCTTCATTCACAAACAAGAGTATTTATCTGGAAGGAAAACCGGTTGGAACCATGCGTTATAAATGCAAGGTTAAAATCAATGGTAAGTGGATTTCTTCGTCGGGCATTAAAGAATTAAATACCGGTCGCTTTGAAGAAATGGATAAAGTGCATCGAATTTCTGTAAGAGGAAATACAGGGAAAGATAAATTGGATGAAGGTTTTGCAAGAGCTAATTTGCCTTATTTCTGGGGGAGCGATAGTTACGCCTGGGGTTGGTACGGGTCAGATTGTGCAAAGTTTACAAGTGTGTCGTATAAAGCGGCCGGTAAGCCTATGGGGTATATTGGAACTTATTATTTGAACCAAATGAAAGCAAGAACCAAACTCACTAAAAAATCAAATAATATATTTTACTCCGGAGATAAGAAAGTTAAATATGGAGAAGATGTGGAAGCAGGAGATATTATCGTTATGCGCAACTCGAAACGTGGGCATGCCGGATTGATTGGTGAGGATAAAAATAATAATGGATATTTGGATGGATCAGACTACGTCTTACACACCAGTTTCGGCGCACCTAAGTTTGAACCGTTAAACCATAGTGCATGGTCGAAAAAAAGAGTTTTAGATAACTATGAAGTCAAAATTATTTCAAAGTAATTTTCTTAACCCAAATATTTGGCAACAATAGGCATCCTTCTTCCCATTCCAAATGCTTTCGGACTAACCCTTAACATAGGAGGTGTTTGATATCTTTTGTATTCATTGCGATTAACCAGTTTCAAAATTCTGCGAACCAATGCTTCATCGTGCCCCATTTTAATTAAATCTTTTGGTCCCTTTCTTAATTCTATATATTGAAACAATATCTCATCTAAAACCGGATACTCAGGCAAGCTATCACTGTCTTTTTGATCAGGTCTTAATTCGGCTGAAGGTGCTTTGTCAATAATATTTTGCGGAATAATTTCTTTATCCTTATTAATATATTCTGCTAAAGCATAAACTTCCATTTTATAAACATCACCTAAAACAGAAAGCCCACCGCACATGTCTCCGTATAAAGTACCGTATCCAACGGCAGCTTCACTTTTGTTGGAAGTGTTTAATAAAATGTATCCAAATTTATTACTTAAAGCCATTAATATTAAACCTCTTAATCTCGCCTGAATATTTTCTTCCGTAACATCACTCTTTAAGCCTTCAAACTGAGGGTGCAATAAATC
>JAHDHT010000503.1 GCA_020631175.1 Chitinophagales bacterium | reverse complement strand
TTACACGCTTCCATCCACTTCATTTTTACGACCTGAATATGCCGGTTTAAATCTTGTATCTCCTGACGATGATGAAAACGGTCGGGCTGATAGAAATTTAAATGGTATTGGAAGTTTAAAAATATTTGAGGAAGGTCATCGTTTTGAGATTCATAAACTTTGGTCGGGCGATGCTGATGTTTATTCGGATGTGAAAAATATAGGTTTTCGCTTGCGTTATCGTTTAGGTGCTTCATTTGAAATTCCTTTTTCTGATCTGGATCTCACAAGAAGGAAAGAAGTAAGAAATGATGAAGATTTAATTCAACTTCCTTCTATCGGATCTAAAAGAATATTTATACCATTTCAGGATATTCAACATCAGGATACGCTAGATCGAATTAAATGGCTGCAAACTTTCGGCATTGATACCATTTTATTTTCGGAAGGATTTCCAACTGAAATTCAATTGAGTCATTATAAACAAAAGGCTTTGGAATTAAAGTGGGAAATAATTTTACGGCCTAATGAATTAGATCAATTTGAAAGGTTAGTTTTTCCAGATGAAATTCCATTTATTATAAGCCGAATCGGAAAAGATATATTCGGTCATAGTAAGTATCATTCTCATTTTCCACGTATTGGCTTCCATCCTGAAGATCCTTTTTTTAACCGGGATTATAATTTTGAAAACCGGCCATTTCTTTTTCGTTTTCCCTATGAAGCCAATTATGCTTCACTAGCTGAGAGATGCATTGAGATAAAAGAAAAAAAAGGTTTGGAGATTTATTGTTCTATTGAATTGCCATATAATACGGAAGCAAAAATGCAAGATGATGAAGGCTTGGTAATAAATATGCTAAAGCGGCTGAAACCGATTTTCGAAATGCATCCGGACTTTAATTTCCTGTTTGATTTATGGAAGGATAAAGATCGTGGCTACTGGTGTCGAAAAGGGTTTGTAAGTATGCTTAATAAGCCTTCTGAAGCCTATTTAAAATTGAAAGCATTTTAAAAAATGCGAAATAAGATTGCTAAATTATTTGCAAGCTGGGAAAGGCCGAACGAATTCGACCCTACAGTGCTCCGGCTCTTGCTTTAATATCTTCAAGGTCTCCTTTCGGAATTGCTGATATTAATTTTTGAGTATAGGCTCTTTGTGGATTTGCATAAATCTCATCTGCAGCGCCCATCTCTTCAATTTTCCCTTTGTTCATTACAATCATTCGGTCAGACATAAATTTCACTACCGATAAATCGTGTGAAATAAATATGTAGGTGAATTTAAATTCTTCTCTTAATTCAATTAATAAATTAAGTACCTGTGCCT
>JAHDHT010000169.1:7022-8108 GCA_020631175.1 Chitinophagales bacterium | reverse complement strand
TGTAGCCTCTTTGTCCGAAACAATTGGTTGGTCTTTCGGGCCAGTGTAATTGATACAAGTCGATATAATCAGTTTGCAATCGTTCTAAAGAATTATTAACGGCTTCAATTAATCGTGGCTTGCTAAATCCTAAGTTATCTGAAATATAATGAAAGGTAGGCGAGGGGCCGGTTGCTTTGGTTGCGATAATTATTTTATCTCTGTCTGATCTGTCTTTCAACCAAGTGCCAATATATCTTTCGGTTAACCCTTGTGTTTCTTTAGAAGGGGGAACGGCATACATCTCGGCTGTATCGATAAAATTAACGCCTTGATCTAAAGCATAATTTAATTGTTCATGTGCTTCTGCTTCTGAATTTTGGTTTCCCCATGTCATCGAGCCGAGGCAGATGACGCTTACTTTTATGTCGGTGTTTCCTAAGTTGTTATATTTCATATATTTTATTTTTGTAAGGGCGAATTAATTTGACCATACGTTCTGTAGGTAGGGTCGAATTAATTCGCCCCTACGACGAATCGTTTATGTTGTAAAAAGTTTTCTGTTTCTATGCCGAGATAATAAGTTCCCGGAGTTAAGTGGTTGACTTCAATTTGAATGACTTGTTTTCCATTTTGGATGGATGGATGATTAACTGTACCTAAATTTCGTCCAAGCATATCAATTAAATGTAAGGTAACATCTGACGTTTTTAATAATTCAATTTCGATATTTAAAATATCATTTGCCGGAACAGGCCATGCCCGCACCGTTTCTTCATTGATTTCTGAATGGTTTTCAATATTTACTAAAGGTGGATCTTCAGGTGTGTTTGCGGTGAAGACTCCACTACCATGTGAAGCCGCAACGATTAATCCATCCAATGGTCGGCTGTCTACATAGGTTATAATATTATTTCCGATTAAATTCTCGGAGACTCTTGTCCATTCTGTATCTAATTCATTTAATTCGCCGGTCATATAAAGACCTGCACTGGTGCCTACAATATAAGCCGTGCTATCTGCTGTTACCGGAAGGATTGATGCCCATCTGATAGACGGACCGTTTCCTGCACCTCCAGAAAATTCTTCAAGGTTACCGGCAGCTTT
>JAHDHT010000169.1:5045-6922 GCA_020631175.1 Chitinophagales bacterium | reverse complement strand
GCAATAGCAGTAAATTCTTTTCCGGTTACTGCTAAAGTATCTTGTAGCATAGTCCAACCGTTACTTATAGAATCCCAGCTGTTGGTAAATGGATATTGACTTACAAATTGATTGACCCATAATTCATGATCAGTTATTGTATATAAAATATCCTGATCGTTTGGATCGAGTACCCAGGGATTGATAAATGCAAATTCATCCCGATCTAAAGCCGGATCAATTCTTTCGTAAGCTAAGCGATTACCTTCTTCATCGATTTGAACTTTTAAAATTCGACCTCTTTGAGTGGATACAATAATATAGTCTTCATTATGTGGTATAGCTGTAAAACCTCCATCCGCACCGTACGAATGTTTCCATTCTGAAGTTACATCGGCATCATTGGTGTAATAGGTGCCGTTATCTTGTAAACCTCCTGCGAGGTAATTACTTGTATCTTTTTTGTTAATGGCGATGGTATAAAACTGCGTCGAGATATAACCATTGTTTAAAGTCTCCCATGTAATTTCATCGGCGAGACAATTATCTGTTCTGCTTATTCCTCCATCATGATACGAAAACAAAATATCGGGATTGGATGGAAGGAAAGCCATGCCGTGTTGATCGGAGTGATGATTGGGATAAGATTCTACGATTGGTAAATTGGTACCGACTGCATATCCACCCACGTAAGTTACATTGTCGGAAGTTGAAAATCCATCTGTCGAGCGGTAAAGATTTGTGCCTCCTATGAAGACCGTTTCCGGATCGGTTGGATGTACAGCGACTGTTAAATCGTATCCACTTTGCACATAAAGATCATCGAATTGATCCGGGCCGGGAAGGATGTTCTGACTTAAGTCTACCCATTCGCCTCCGATACCTGAACCGTCACCATCTATGTAATTGTATTTCCACAAAGCATTGTATTCGGTTTCACCTAATGTATTTGTACCTGCTGTACCGTAGAGAGAATCTACATTGGAAACTAAGAAGTAAAGTTGTGTTTCGAGTGAAGGACTAATATCTAATGCGATTCGATTGTAAGCAGGAGGGAAGTTTGTCGGAAGGATGTTTGTCCAGTTGATTCCATCTTCAGATCTCCATATACCCTTATCCGGACCGTTACCGAAGCTGATGATGTCATTTTCACCGCTCATGGTGGCATAACAAATTCCGTCAGAAGTGATATCTATGTCACTGAAGTACGAAACATCTCCACCTGAATTACCGCCTAAAACAGCTGTCCAGTTTTGTCCATCGTCTTCCGTTCTGAAAATGGTGGCATAAGTAGCAACATACATTTCTGTTTGATCGAGATTGGTCGGGTCGATGGCGATACGCCAGATGCCTTCCCAATTGGAATTGAAGTTTTGTGGAGAGTCTTGTGCCGTTGCGGCCATTGATTCCCATGTTTCACCAAAGTCGGTCGATTTATAGACGCCATTGCCTACGAAGAAAGCACCAGTTTCACTTGCACTTGCTCCGAATAGTTCGCCTGTGCCATAATACCATTCATTTTCTTTTCCTGGTCTTGGGTCCTGGATTAAAGTGGTAACCGCTACGTTTTCCATAGTGCTTCCGACTTTATACCAATTCTGTCCGGCATCGATTGTTTTCCATACTCCACCTGAAACCGAACCGGCAAGCATTAGATCTTCGTTGGTTCTGTCTATACCGAAGGCTCTGGTTCTTCCTCCTACATTGTATGGCCCTCTATGTTTCCATTCCAGATTTTCGGGATTTGATTTCTTCAGATTTTTGGAAAGAGAATTGGTATAAGCAATTTCTTTTTCTCGCATGAAGGGAGGAATTTTTCCGGTGGAAGGATCGACGAGTCGTTCCATTTCCCAGGTAAATCGCGCAAATTTATCTTTTGCGGTACCGATACCGTTATC
>JAHDHT010000169.1:2578-4945 GCA_020631175.1 Chitinophagales bacterium | reverse complement strand
TTGAACTTGAATTTGACGTTTGAGTTTACACTTAAAAATTACTATTGCGGCGAATAACGTTTCCGATTATCTTCAATAATAATACTCTCAAAACCCTTAGGCGGCATCTTCATCGAAGTTTCCGAAAGCTCCTGTTTGGTCTTTAATATAATATAAGCCAAAGGGCAATTGCCATGCAAACAAGGATAGCATTTCGGGTTGCCAGTACAAGTTCTTTCAAAAGAACGAACATAACCCAAATTGATTGCCATTGTATCTCGTTCTTCGGCAATATCGACCTCTTCTTCAAATGTGATTGTTATGGTATTTCTGCCTTTCGTTTTATGTTCGGTTTCTACATTATTCCAGTTCACCGGTTTTTCGATACCGACATGCCAGATGTTTAAAGTTTGATTTCCCGTATTCACTTCAACGGTGTATGGATTGCCGGTAAATTGAACAACATCCTGAATATTCATTTTTGGTTTTTTGGAGGATGAACCGCAGGATTGGAGGAGGAGTAAAGAGAGGAAGAGTATGCTGAGGATTATGGTTTTGTTCATGATTAAACTTAAGAAAAAATATTAACACCTTCCAAGATTGCTTCGCCAATCGCCTTCGGCTCCTGGAGCAATCTATCCTTCCTTGATAGGAAGGAGTTTCCCCGAAAATTCTTTTTCATCAAGAAAAAACAAGCTTTTTAATAAATAATAAGATCCTTCCTCCGTCAGGATAACGTTCGGCGTGCATCCTTCCTTTTCAAAAACACTTTTTTCTCATCGAACCACCATTAGTTATCCAACAATCGTAATTCACCATTCATCACTTGTAATTCCGTAATCAACCAACAGTAACCCGCCAGCATTTCCCACTCTTCCGATTTAACTTAAATCGCTCATCAATCCGATAGCCCATCACCCAGACAATTCGATCTTTTGAATCTTCTAAAATCCAAACCTTTTCTTTATCAAGTAAACTCATTTTTAAATCCGTAAAAAAATCAGAAACCTTTTTCTTTTTACGACCCATACCCAGAGGGTAAAAGTAATCGCCTTTTTTCCAGCGACGAATTTTTAAGGGGAATTCTAGTTTATTATAATTTAAAACACATTCCATTCCTTCCACACGAACCACCTCAGCAAATGCTTCGGCCGATAAAGGTGCATCCAAGCGATCAACAGAAACAACAAAACTTTTCCCATCCAAAATAAATCCATCCTGCTTAATATCGATTAGCTGATACGTTTTATCCGTCTTGGCAATAGGAGCTAAAATTAAATACTTACGATCTTTAATTAATTGATGGCTTGAACTCAAAAACTGTTTGCCCGATTCAGCTGAAAAACTGGAAATAATATCTTCCATTTGTGCCGACTTAAATCCATAAGCGCTTAAAAATTCATAGAGCAAAGAAGCATATCCCGGACATTTAACTAAAGCTAAAATGGGAATATAAAATTCATCGCCTTCCTTCCGAACAATCTTCTTTAATAATGCTTGTACACCATATTGATAAATGTCTTCCGTATCTCTTAGTTGCTCAGCGCTTTTTGCAAAAGCCTCAACAAGAGAGCCATTAATTTTTTCCAAAGCAGGTACAACGTTATGTCGAATGTAATTGCGATCATATTTATCGCTTGCATTACTTTCATCTTCCACCCATTTCAAATTTTCAGCAGCTACAAATGCATCAATGGAAGAACGGGTAAATCGCAATAAGGGTCGAATCAAAGAACCACGTTTTGGCAACATACCTCTCAGTCCGGCAATGCCGCTTTGCTTTGAAAAATTCAACAAAATAGTTTCGAGATTATCATTCGCATGATGTGCAGTTGCAATTAATTCATAGCTATGCTCTTGTCGGAGTTCTTCCATCCATCCATAGCGAATATCTCTAGCAGCCATTTGAATTGAACCGCCGTGCTCAGCAGTATATCCATCCACATCAGCCTTCAAAACATGTACTTCAACATCAAGTTCTTTTCCCAAAGTCCGAACAAATGCTTCATCACGATCAGCAGTTTCACGCAATCCATAATTTACATGTGCAATGCCAAAGCGAAAACCACATTGCTGAGACAGATGAACAAGCACCACCGAATCTTTACCACCACTAACCGCTAATAAGATTTTTTGACCCTTATTAAAGAGTCTTTGCTGATCAATATATTTTAAAAATGCTGCTTTCATTAATACACATCAAAAGTAGCCATTTTAATCAGATGCTAAAAGTTCGTTAAAGCTTGAAAATCAATTGCTCAAATCCCAAGAAAATATTTATCTTAAAAACCAAAACCAGAACCTAATGAATTTTATACCTAGTATACTACTAAAACAGCTCTACACGAGAGGAAGTCTGAGAAACACCGAAAATGGCGTTAAATTTTC
>JAHDHT010000169.1:0-2478 GCA_020631175.1 Chitinophagales bacterium | reverse complement strand
AACAGCTCTACACGAGAGGAAGTCTGAGAAACACCGAAAATGGCGTTAAATTTTCAATTAAGAATCGATTAAAAGACGCAACAATCTCCGAAATTCTTAAAATTTCTATTGACGGACAAGCCATTGATCTGCAAACGGTCAAGGTAGAATATGGACCAGAACAGTCCGTTAGCGTTGCCGATCTTAATGGAGGACAAATTGTTGACTTTCCCTTAAAACATCAGATACATATATTATGTACAGATAAAAAGTTAGGCGAAGGCAAGTATCCGATTGAAATTGAAGTTAAATCTAAGCCATTCGGAAAGCTTAAGTTTGATGTTGAAGATGCGATCAAACAAAAAACGGAAATCAGTAATAAGATTCCACGTGATATAGAAGATGATTACAGCGAAAAAGCGATTGAAAATCGCCAAAAGTTTGTAGAAGGATTTTACGATTATAAATTAAATCATACCAAGCAATATTCATTCGATCCGCATGTATTAGGTGGTAATTGTGAGCATTTTATTGGTGTGGCACAAATTCCGATCGGTATTGCCGGTCCGCTAAAGATTAACGGTGAGCATGCGCAAGGAGAATTTGTTGTTCCTATGGCGACCACCGAAGGTACTTTAGTAGCTTCTTACAATCGTGGAATGAAAGCGATTAATCTGAGTGGAGGAGTGAAGACGACCATCGTAAGAGATGCAATGCAGCGCGCACCGGTTTTCATTTTTGAAGATGCACGAGGAGCCAGAAATTTTGTGGATTGGGTAAAAGAAAACTTCAGAACAATTGCCGAAGAAGCAGAAGCGACTTCAAGTGTTGCAAGGCTTCAATATATAGATCCGTATTTGTCGAATAAATTCGCCTATTTACGTTTCAACTTTTCTACTGGCGATGCAGCCGGACAAAACATGGTTGGCCGGGCAACTTTCGCGGCTTGTGGATGGATACTCGATAATTACAAAGATCATAAAGTAGAGCAGTTTTATCTGGAGTCGAATTTAGCTACCGATAAAAAAGCATCTCAGGTAAATATTATGCGTACCAGAGGTAAGCGGGTGACTGCAGAAGCAGTATTAAAAAGAGATGTGCTAACACAGTTTATGCGGGTAGAACCGGAGAAATTACAATACCATGCTCAAGTGGCAAGTATTGGTTCGATTCTTTCGGGAGCAAACAATAACGGTCTGCATAGCGCCAATGGAATAACGGCCATGTTCATAGCTACAGGCCAGGATGTTGCCAATGTATCCGAATCCTCAGCTGGTATCTTATATACTGAGATAACAGCCGAGGGCGATTTATACATTTCCATTACAATTCCGTCGTTGATAATCGCTTCATACGGTGGAGGTACCGGTTTAGCAACACAAAGAGAATGCCTTGAGTTAATGGATTGTTACGGCAAAGGAAAAGTGAAAAAACTTGCTGAAATTATAGCAGGTGTTGTGCTTGCAGGAGAGATTTCGCTGGCTTCTGCGATTTCCAGTTCCGACTGGGTATCAAGCCACGAGCAATATGGTCGAAACAGGTAGTTTTAAAGTTCAAGTACAAGTATCAAACTCAAGCTCGAATTAGTTTGGGTAACGCACTCCTTCCCAAAAAGGGAAGGATAGAATGCTCCAAGAGCGCAGCGATTGGTGAAGCATTCTTGGAAGGGGTTAATAAGTATAAATTTGTTTGTTTACTGTTTTTTTGAAGCAATAAAGATTTTGTTTTCAAATAACACCCTCACCGGCTTTACGCTGCAAGGCACTTTGTGCTTAGCTAATTCAGCATATACTTTTCTTGTTTTCCCGCTGGTCAACCTTCGAAAAGCATCGCTTCATTTGCTGCGCCCAAAGCGGCTTTCCACTGCAATCCGGGCTAGAGTAGACGGGGTTCGACAAAAAGTTCAAGTGTCAAGTTCAAGTACCAAGCTCAAATTGATTTCGAAAAATTGGACCGCTGGCGGGAATGGACCCAGCGCAGCGGTCCAAGGGTGGAAAGACGAGAGTCGAGATCGCCTTCGGCTGCGAGAATCGAGAAACCGACAGAACTCTCCCGACCGAAGCGGAGGGAACTTTCGGTTTGATAATCATTAGGCAACTCTAATACGATATAGCTTAAAATGCGAAAGATTTCTCGACTACGCTCGAAATAAACCTCTGGGTCCTCTATGGTAAAAATGAAGACCGAATTCTCTCGACTGCATTGGAGGGAAATTTCGGTTCAAAAAGAACTGCATTTTTAAGTAAGAACAACTTATTTTTCAAACCAAAAGATTTACTTCACAAAGTCTCAGCTGCGCTCGAAATAATCTCAGCGCCGTTGCGGTAAAAATAAATGACCAAAACACCAAAAATTTCAAATTTCAAATCTTCTATCTTATCTGACCTTTCATTTTATTGTTTACAAATAGACATTTTCGAACAATTGTAACAGACTAACAGATTTATATTCCATTTAATGCGTTATTGCTTTGAAACGCTTATTTTTGAAATGGAAATC
>JAHDHT010000168.1:3350-8111 GCA_020631175.1 Chitinophagales bacterium | reverse complement strand
TAATGATTCATGTGGTCCTGAGACTCAAACATTTGTCTTAAATGTAGAGTGTACGGATGATAATTCATTAGTCGCTACTCAAACCTTCGACGTTACGGTTTATCCTTCAAGTATAGATCAGTTTATCAGTGTTAGTTCTGATGATTGTTCTGCTTCTGTAAGTGTTGATCCGGCTTGTAATGGCTTAATAAGCATTAATGGTCCAAGTTCATTTACCGCTAATCCTGGAGATTCAGGTAGCTGGGATTTCTGTTACGAATACTTCAGTAGCAGTGCCGGAGCTTGTTTCGATACCGAAGATTGTATAACAGTCAATTACGACTGTCCTGATTTACCGCCTTCATGTGATTTCGATGCCGGTACATTCAGTAATGCAGTAACATTTGTATGTGCAGGAGAATTCGTGAATTCACCTGCTGTAGGTGCAGATGTGAGTGGCGGAGCTACTTTAGTTTATGTACTACATGATGGAACACTTCCTGGTGGAAATATTTATGGTTCAAGTGCTTCAGGCATA
Source organism: Chitinophagales bacterium (assembly GCA_020631175.1). Taxonomy (GTDB): domain Bacteria; phylum Bacteroidota; class Bacteroidia; order Chitinophagales; family JAHDHT01; genus JAHDHT01. Next base: position 7,594 of record JAHDHT010000168.1, on the reverse strand, counting down.
TTTACTAATGATGGTACATATCCAACAAATGTAGATTTATGTATTTCATCTGTTGCCGGTTATCCGAATGCAGGAGGAATTCCGGACTTTAACGATCCTTGTACTGATATTTCTGATAACTGTGCTCCGGTAGTAATGCTTGATCCGGTTGTTATCGAAACTACAGAGGTTTGTAATGAAGTTAGTGGCGGTTATGACGTAACCTTCTCAATCACTGGTGGTGGACCTGGTTATGCTCCTGGTGTACATACTTACAACGTAACAGGTGATTATAATAACCCTAATGCAATGGCTGGTGTTACTTACACAATAAACAGTCTTGCTGACGGAACCATTTATATGATCAATGTTGAAGAAGATGGTAAAGGATGTCAGGCGAGCTTCACAAGTGAGCCGGTACAGTGTGATAAGCTTCCTGTAGAATTGATTTCATATACAGGTGAAGTTATTGCGGAAGGAAACTTATTAAAGTGGACTACAGCTTCTGAAATAGACAATGATTACTTCACTTTAGAGAGAAGCACGAACGGAGTTAACTACGAATTCTTAACAACGGTTGAAGGTAACGGAACAACAAGTGCCATCAACAATTACGAATTCACTGATAAGAACGCTCCTTCAGGTATCAGCTACTACAAATTACTTCAAACTGACTTTGATGGAACAACTGTTGTAGCAGGTATTGTTACACTTACAAGAGGGGAGACTACATTTACAATAATGAATGTTTATCCTGTTCCTGTTGATGATCAGTTAAATGTAAACTATAGCTCTTCTACTGACGCAGAAGTTACAATTAAAGTAATCGATGCCTTAGGAAGAACAGTTGCTCAGCAAAACAGAAATGCTTCTGCTGGATTGAATACAACTGAAATTGATATGACAAATATCAGTGCAGGTATTTACTTTGTACAAATACAATCAGGTGATTTTATTCAAACTCAAAAGTTTGTAAAAGAATAATAATCAACTGATTTAAGTTATAAAACCTCCGGTATTTTTTTATCGGAGGTTTTTTTATATCATTATGAAGACAGACTGAACTCTTGAAAAACTCATTCAACATATGTTTTATCTTTCTAACAGCATTTTATGTTGTTTTAAAATGGATGAGTCTCGATCTTCCCTTTTTTTATGATAATATTTTATTGAGTTCAAAAATTGCAGATCAGTTTTATTTGGAAGGTTTTGGCAATTTCATTCCTGATAAAAATATCGATACGGGGCATCCGGTTTTATGGCCTGTATTATTAGCCGGGACATGGAAAATGCTTGGAAGGAATTTATTTTCCGGACATTTTTTGAGCCTTCTTTTTATAATTCCGGCAATCTTGCTTTATTTAAAAATAGCTGTCAAACTGATTAATGAGCATTACCTTTGGATAGCCGCAGCCTTTCTTATTATTGAACCCACATGGTTTGCTCAAAGCACCATGGTCGGGCCTGATGTGCCAATAGTAACTTTTTTTTTACTTGGTATTTATGCAGTTATATATGATTACAAAAAGCTGCTTATTATTGCAACAATTGTATTAAGTCTCTTATCAGTGAGAGGTGCAATTTTATCATTTCTATTATTTACACATCTTATAATCTGGAATAATCAGAAAGCAGAATTAAAATCCTTTCTAAAGGATTTACTTTATTTCATTCCGTCTTTTTTAGTTTTTGTTGGATGGATCACCTGGCATTACATAAATACCGGTGTACTTATCGAGCAACCTGATTCAGCATGGTCTGCACATCATCAGTTTGTTAATGCAACACAATTCTTTAAAAACATCGGAATCATTATTTGGCGTTTTATAGATTTCGGAAGGATAGGACTTTACCTGATCTTATTTATAATTTTACTGAAGGAAGGATTTAAAAACAGAAATAGAAAAGTATTGATGTGGATCTTACTACCGGTGATGCTGTTAGTTTTGATTGTGAGTATAAGAACAAGCCCTATACTTCACCGTTATTTTATGGTTTATTTTATTTTACTATCTATTTATGCTGCAAAACTAATTTCAGAAATAGAATCAACTAGTTTCAGAAATATTGCATTATCAATTGCCATATTAAGTTGTTTACTTGGTCAATTTCTTGTTTATCCGGACACAGTCGCGCAGGGGTGGGATGGAAGCCTTGCTCATTTACCTTATTTTCATCAGCGTGATAAAATGTTAAACTATATAGAAAATCAAAATATCCATCCGGATCAAATAATAACTACCTTTCCAAATTTAAATGGGGATTATTATTCAGATTTACATAAGCAACCATATAATTTCCAATCAATTCATGAAAATGAACTGTTTGATAAAGAATATGTATGGCAATCAAATGTATTTAATGATTTTTCAGACGAACAAATTAAAACCTTGCAAACAAAGGCTATTTTAGTAAAGGAATTTAAAAATTGGAACGTCTATACAAGACTTTATAAATCAACCATAAATAATTGAAACTAACGATTGTCATACCGGTTTATAATGGCTCAAATATGCTTGAAGAGATTTGTAGTCGAATTAAAGTGTCAATTAGTGAATTATGTGATACCTATGAAATAATCTTAATTGATGATTACAGTTCAGACAATAGTTGGGATTTAATTTGTCAAATTGTAAAAAGGTCTTCTAATATTAAAGGAATTAAATTGTCCCGAAATTTTGGTCAACATAATGCAATTATGGCTGGTTTAAAAGAAGCTACCGGAGATTATATAATTACAATGGATGATGATGGTCAAAATCCACCCGAAGAAATTCACAAACTTGTAAATGCAATTAAGTTAAGTGACTCGGATTTAGTGTATGGAGTTTATAATACAAAAGCACATGAATTGTACAGAAATTATGGAAGTAAAATTGTGCAATGGGTTTTCAGACGAATCTTCAAAAATAAAGGTGATATAGGAGCATTTAGAATTTTTAAAGCTTCCTTAAATGATAAAATTAAACATCAAAATACAGGATATATTTTTTTAGATGGCCTTTTACATTGGCATACAGCAAATGTAGATTATACTTACGTAGAGCATCATAAAAGAAAAATCGGAAGTTCAGGATATAATCTGCTTAAGTTAATTAGTCTTGCTGCAAATCTTATCTTCAATTTTACAACTTTCCCACTCAGGTTCTTAACTTTTACCGGAGTATTAACATCAATTATAAGCTTCATTCTGGGCTTAATTTACATTTACAGACGTTATTTTATCGATGATGTTCCCATTGGATTTACGGCACAAATAGTTAGTATATTTTTTCTTGCTTCTGCAATTATGCTTGGCTTTGCGGTTGTTGGAGTTTACCTTAGCAGAATATATAGTATACAAAACAAAGCCCCGGGCTATTCAGTAGAAAAGAAAGCATAATATGACTAATCCGAATATACAGGTAGAAGAATTGATTTTGGGAGAAGGAACGATTATCGATCCAAAAGCCAGTATAAGAGGTATTAATGGTCCGGCAAAGCGATTTGAAACCGGTGATCATTGTTACATAGGAGAAAGTGTTCAAATTATTTGTGATGAGGTTCGCATAGGTGATTTTTGCAAAATCCACCATCATACTAACATACATGGCTATGAGCCGGTTAAAATAGGTCATAACGCCTGGATAGGTCAATATTGCGTGCTTGATTCAATCGGTGGTTTAACCATCGGAAACAATTGCGGAATAGGCGCGCATTCCCAAATCTGGAGCCATATTAAATATGGAGATACATTGGCCGGTTGCCAGTTTAATTCTCAACAGCATACAAAAATAGGTGACGATGTTTGGTTTGCCGGGCATTGTATTGTCTCTCCAATCACTGCATCAGATCGTTCTATGGCACTGGTTGGTTCTGTAATAGTTGATAATATGGAATACAATCAGGTGTATGGCGGTTCTCCGGCTAAACCAATTGAAGGAGAGCGTTCTAAACAGTTTCTGGAAGTGAGTTTGTCAGACCAAAAAAATCAATTGGAACAGCATTTAACAAACGCAGGCATAAACAAGCGTAAAATTAAAATAATCCAAAGTCTTGATATGCTTGATCAGGACACCGAGGCAACTACCTTTATAATTAAAGAAAGAGTCTATACAAAGAAAAGAAGTCCAGAAGAAATAGCATTTATTAAATACTTACTTCCTGAAAAAGCAAAATTCACTCCGCTGTCAGATTATCAATCCTGATTTATTTTTTATCTTAAAAGTGTAAATCTTATAAATGCCAACTACGACTTCAAGACCAGATTCAGGAGCAAATCATCC
>JAHDHT010000168.1:0-3250 GCA_020631175.1 Chitinophagales bacterium | reverse complement strand
CTCATTTTAGATCAGGCATCCATTGTATCCAATATCAATTATGATCAAATCAATGAAGGATTGGAAGAGCCAATAAGCCGGATAAACGAATTTGCTGAAAGATATCAGCTACAGGAAAATCAGGACCAAACTTTTGTAGAAGGTGTTTTAGATCAGGTAAAATCCTTTCTAAACGGAACAAGAATTTTTGATTGGCTAAATTCAATTCTGGGTTTCACGACCAATATTTTAATCAATACGTTTTCTGTATTGTTTGTTTTGTTCTTTTTTTTAAGAGACGAAAATATGATCGGTCGATTAGCTTCATCAGTAACACCAGACCGTTACGAACAACATGTAACTAACTTATTAGACAAAGTAAATTTCTATCTGAAAAGATATTTCCTTGGAATAGTTTTACAATTGACAATTATCACAGCTGTTGTCACTATTGGGATGTTAATTCTGGGTGTCAAAAACGCTCTGCTTATAGGGTTCTTTGCCGGTATTGTGAATTTAATTCCATATGTTGGTCCATTAATAGGTGCCATGTTTGGATTGTATGTGGGTATTACTTCAAATTTAAACCTTGATTTTTACACACAGCTTTTACCATTAAGTGGGGGAATTGTTGCCGTATTTTTAATTGCTCAGGCTTTAGATAATATCTTTCTGCAACCTGTAATTCAATCGAATGCAGTAAGAGCGCATCCCCTTGAAATTTTTGTTGTTATTCTTGCAGCCGCAAAACTTGGCGGAGCTGTTGGTATGATCATAGCAATTCCTACTTATACGATCTTAAGAGTTTTTGCAAAAGAATTTTTAAGTGAGTTTAAAATTGTAAGAAGTTTAACACAAAATATTTAAGTTTTAGGGCATTCTTTTTAATCTAATACTGTTACTTAAATGAATCCAAATTTATTCTATGGATGAATTACTGGCCGCAAGGCTTCAAATGGCGCTCTCTCTTGGATTTCACATTATATTCGCATGTATTGGTATGGTTATGCCTTTTCTGATGTGCTGGTCAGAATGGAGATATTTAAGAACGAGAAAAAAAGTATATAAAGATTTAGCGATGGCCTGGTCAAAAGGTGTCGCTATTTTTTTTGCAGTTGGTGCCGTTAGTGGCACCGTTCTTTCCTTTGAACTGGGCATGTTATGGCCCGGATTTATGGAACATGCCGGTGCAATAATCGGTATGCCTTTTTCCCTTGAAGGAACAGCATTCTTTCTGGAAGCCATTGCACTTGGCTTGTTTTTGTATGGATGGAATTATCTAAAACCAATAGTACATTGGTTAAGCGGTTTGCTGGTTGGTTTAAGTGGTCTTGCTTCCGGTATTTTAGTAGTAGCAGCAAACGGTTGGATGAATGCACCTTCCGGATTTGATTATGCAAATGGTGTTTTTTCAAATGTAGATCCGATAGCAGCTATGTTTAATACCGCCTGGTTTTCACAGGCATTGCATATGGTTATTGCCTCATTTATTGCAACCGGCTTTGCCGTTGCAGGAGTGCACGCAATTGCATTATGGAAAAACAGAACAAGTGTTTTTCACAGAAAAGCAATTCAAATTGCAATGACCTTCGCCATTATTGCCTCGGTATTGCAACCAATAAGCGGAGATATCTCTGCTAAGTTTGTTGCCAAATCTCAACCGGCAAAACTGGCTGCTATGGAAGCACATTTTCATACAGAAGAACGTGCTGGCTTATGGTTAGGCGGAATTCCTGATGTAGAAAAACAAGAAGTGAATTATGGTATACAATTACCAGGATTATTAAGTTTTCTGGTGCACGGTGATTTCAAAACAGCTGTTCCCGGATTAGATCAGATTCCAAAAGAAGAATGGCCACCGGTTCTTATCGTTCATTTTGCTTTTCAAATAATGGTTGGATTAGGAATGCTAATGTTATTGGTCGGTTTTATATATCTCTTCTTGTGGAAATTTAAAAAACATCTCTTGTGGTCAAATACTTTTCTGATACTTTTAATTATATGCATACCGTTTGGATTTATAGCAATAGAAGCTGGATGGATTGTTACTGAAGTTGGAAGACAACCATGGATTATACAAGGAATAATGAAAACGAAAGATGCATTAACTCCTATGCCCGGTATCCAATACAGTTTCTATATGATTACTGTTTTATATCTATTTTTATCAATTATTGTAAGCTGGTTAATGTACAGACAAATAAAATATGCACCATTAAATTATAGTACTGTAAATACCCCTGATTCTGATGCTTGAGATTGTTGTTTTATATATGGCAGTATCATTGATACTATATACCATTTTTGGTGGAGCAGATTTTGGAGCCGGAGTGGTGAATATGTTTTCTGATCCATTAGAAAAAAGAGTTATTGTAAAAGCCATTTCACCGGTTTGGGAAGCAAATCACATGTGGCTGATTCTTGCGGTAGTGATTCTCTTTGTTGGCTTTCCATCTATATATGTTTATTTAACAACCTTCCTTCATATACCGCTTATTATTCTTTTGGTTGGAATTATTCTCAGAGGTTCTTTTTTTGCTTTCCAGCATTATGATGCAAAGAAAGACCGTTCACAGAAAATTTATGAATATTTCTTTAATGCAGGCAGCCTGATTTCTTCCTTTATGATAGGCGTGCTGGTAGGTGCCCTTTTTTTAGGATGGTTTGTAGAAACCAAAGGTTTTTATGAAGCTTATGTAAGACCTTGGTTCAATGGTTTTTGTGGGATGTGTGGTCTGTTTTCAACAGCTTTATTCAGTTATATAGCCAACGTATTTCTTTTCGCTGAATCTAAAAATGTTAAAGAATTAACAGAGCGATTCGCCTATAAAACATTGATTTCAGGAGTGATTACATTCACAACAGGTCTTTTGACCTTAATCTATGGCAGATATGTTTATACGCGTTTGTTTGATAGGGTAGTAGGAACCCCGGAAGGCGCATTATGCTTTACTTTGATCATTCTTTCTATTCCTGTTTTGGCTGTTGCCATGTCTTCTGAAAAGTACAACCTGGCAAGAATTGTAGCAGCCGGTCAGGTTGGATTAATCGCAACTGCCGTAGTTATTGCACGGATTCCGACAGTAGTGATGTCAAGATTCAAAGTTTTGACCTTTTTAGGCAATGAAGCACCGGAATCCACCATTTTTTACCTTGGGATGGCATTATTGTTCGGCACGGTTTTTATTATTCCGTTACTGTTGTACTTATTTAAAGTCTTTAAGTATAGTAACTAGCATAACATTAACATAATAATTACCGTTTAAGCAAA
>JAHDHT010000502.1 GCA_020631175.1 Chitinophagales bacterium | reverse complement strand
ATGCTTCACAAAATAAAGTGTCCATCATTACGGCCTATGCCTTGGGTAAAGCGCAACGATTATTGTCTTGTCTGGATGGTAGTATCGGTTCAATTTATACTCATGGAGCAATTGAAAACACCAATGAATTGTTTCGTTCTCATGGTATTAACTTACCTAAAACGATAAGGGTAGAGGCCGGGCAAAGTAAGAAAGATTATAAAGGTGCATTAGTCTTAGCCACTCCTTCATCGATTAATACAAGCTGGGTAAATAAATTTAAACCATATAGTATTGCAGCCGCTTCCGGATGGATGCAAATTCGGGGAATGAAAAGAAGGCGGGCTTTAGACAGAGGTTTTGTATTAAGTGATCATTGCGACTGGAATGAATTATTACAGGCTGTGAAAGCTTCGAAGGCTGAACATGTTTTTGTAACACATGGATATACTGAAATATTTAGCAAGTATTTAAATGAATTGGGTTATAATGCTAAAGTGGTGAAGACGAATTTTGGTGATGAAAGTGAAGAAGAAGGAATCATGAAACAATTCGCCAATCTCATCCGCCAACTCGACGAAAGCAATAAAACCTCCGTCAAAACAAAAGCCCTGGTCGAATATTTTAACGAAGCTCCTTCCGAAGATAAAATCTGGGCCTTAGCTCTATTCACGCATCGCCGCCCAAAACGACAAGTTAAGACCTCATTACTTAGAACATGGGCAGCAGAAAAAGCGGCAATTCCCGACTGGCTTTTTGAAGAGTCGTATCATATCGTTGGAGACCTTGCAGAAACAATTGCCTTGTTAATTCCTGATGCTAAATCAGAAAATGAAGTCTCTTTAAATGAATGCATTCGGGAGTTGATTCAGTTAAAAGATAAAGAAGAAGCATTTAAGAAAAAGTATGTTCTAAATCGTTGGAAGGGTTTTTCTAAACTCGAACGATTTGTTTTTAATAAATTATTAACCGGTGGCTGGCGAGTCGGCGTTTCAAAGAACTTATGCATTGCCGCTTTAGCGCAAAGCTCAGGAAAAAGTAAAGCAGAAATTAGTCATCGTATTACCGGACAATGGGATCCTTCCATCCAAAGTTATGAAGAGCTCATTTTTGGGGATACCTTAAATGCCGATCAGTCAAAACCATACCCCTTTTATCTGGCATATGCCTTAGAAACAGAGCCTGAAGAATTAGGCGATATTAATGATTGGCAGGCCGAATGGAAATGGGATGGTATTCGTTCGCAATTAATTAAAAGAGGAAATGAAATTTATATTTGGTCGAGAGGAGAAGATTTAATCACCGAACGTTTTCCGGAGTTTCAATTAATTAAAGAAGCTTTA
>JAHDHT010000167.1:5779-8191 GCA_020631175.1 Chitinophagales bacterium | reverse complement strand
ATATTGTTATAAATGAAATTCATTATCATCCGCCTGATTCAATTACGGCTGCAAACGATACTATTGATGGTGATGAATTTGAATTTATTGAAATAAAAAATACCGGAGTTTTAACGGTAGACCTATCGGGTGTTAAATTTTCTTCGGGAATAATTTACAGTTTTCCATTTGGTACGATGATTCCACCGGGAGGTTTTTTAGTTTTAGCTGAAAATAAAGACGAGTTTGGTACTTATTATGCGCAGTCGGCTTTTGATCAATACAGAGGAAAACTAAGTAATGGTGGTGAAGAGTTAACATTAGTTGACCCATTTGGCAATGTTATTGATCAGGTAATTTATGATGACGAAACGCCCTGGGTAACCGCTCCTGATGGAAGTGGTGTTTCGCTTGCATTTATACCATGGGAGAATAATAATGCAATAGCATCATCATGGGATGTTCAGATTGTACCTTATACACCTAATGAAGAAAACCGATTTTGTAATGATTTCACTTACAATTCAACAGTAAGCAATGTTGATTGTAACGGTAATAGTAACGGCAGCGTAATTGTCTCTGTCGGAGGAGGTACTGCTCCGTATTCTTATTCGTGGTCGAATGGCAGTAACAATAACAACCTGGTAAATGTAACGGCTAACACCTATACCCTTAACGTTACTGATAATTTTGGATGTACTGATTCTGAGCAATTTATTGTTAGTCAGCCTCCTGGTTTAAATGTAAGTTTTACTAAAACAAATGAAACGTATTATAATAGCAATAACGGAAGTATAAATGTTTCAGTAAGTGGTGGTACAGCTCCTTATACTTACTCTTGGTCGAACGGCGCAACAACTCAGGATCTTAGTGGCCTAGCACCCGGAACCTATAATTTGACCGTTACTGATGCAAATGGTTGCGAAGAAGATATTTCGGTAAACATTACCGGAATTAATTGCAATACGCTCAACATTAATGAAAATGTTAACAATGTAAGTTGTAACGGTGCGAATAACGGATCTATAAGTGTAAGTGTTAGTGGAGGAACAGCTCCGTATTCCTATAGCTGGTCGAATGGTGCGACATCATCAAGTGTCAATAATTTAGCCCCGGGAAATTATTCTGTTTCTATTACAGATAATCTTGGCTGTCCGGGAAGTGAATCATATTCTATTTCACAACCTTCTGCTCTTGTAAGCTCTGCTTCAGTACAAGATCAATCATTATACAATACAAATAATGGTGCAATAAATTTAAGTGTAAATGGCGGTACTACTCCATATTCTTATTCATGGTCTAATGGTGCTACAAGTCAGGATTTAAATGGCCTTGCTCCGGGCAATTATTCTGTTAACATTTTTGATGCTAATGGATGTACTTCAAGTTTAAGCCGAACGGTTGATCCTGTGAATTGTGTCGCAATGAATGTTAGTGTAATTAAACAAGATGTCAATTGTTTTGGAGAAAATACAGGAAGCATTAATATTTTAGTGAGCGGAGGTTCTGCGCCGTATTCTTATAGTTGGTCAACCGGAGCTACTACAAGTAATTTATCCTCTTTATCTGCCGGTACGTATAATTTAAATATTACCGATAATATTAACTGTCCTGCAAGTGAATCTATTCAGGTTTCTCAACCTGCTGCGGCATTATCTATAAGTTTAAGTAAAACTGACGAGACGTATTTTAATACAAATGATGGAAGCATCAATTTAAGTGTATCAGGTGGAACAGCTCCATATACATATGCATGGTCTAATGGTGCTACAAGTCAGGATTTAAATAATTTACCCCCGGGAACCTATAGTGTTACCGTTACAGATGATAACAATTGTACTACATCGGGTTCTGTAAATATTCTTCCTATTGTTTGTTCTGCTTTAACTATTGGTCAAAGTACATCTGATGTTTCCTGTTTTGGTGGAAATAACGGATCGATTAACATAAGTGTAAGTAATGGAACAGCTCCTTATACCTATGCATGGTCGAACGGGGCTATAACTGAAGATTTAAATTCCTTAGCAGCAGGCAATTATTCGGTAGATATTATTGATAATTTAGGTTGTACCGGAAGCGCTTCGTTTTCCATTCAGCAGCCTGCTGCACTGGTATTAAGTGCTGTAAAAACCGATGAAACACTTAATAATGCAAATGATGGGTCCGTTAACCTGACCGTTTCCGGCGGAACAAGTCCATATAATTTCTTATGGTCAAATGGTACTACAACTGAAGATATAAATAACTTAAGTCCGGGGACATACTCTGTGATTGTTACAGATGCTCAAAATTGTACGGCAACACTTACTGAAAGTATTAATGCGATTATTTGTACTCCTATTACTATTTCAGAAGTTATAACAGATGTTAGCTGTAAGGGCTTTTCTGATGGTGAAATTGATATCACGGTTAGTGGAAACAATGCACCTTTTA
>JAHDHT010000167.1:3919-5679 GCA_020631175.1 Chitinophagales bacterium | reverse complement strand
GGCTTTTCTGATGGTGAAATTGATATCACGGTTAGTGGAAACAATGCACCTTTTAATTATAGCTGGTCGAACGGATCTTCAACCGAAGATATTGACAATCTTTTATTCGGAAGCTATAGCCTTACCGTTACTGATGGATTAAACTGTCAGCAAAGTGCTACATATACGGTCGAAGAACCTCTCTTCGAGCTGGCTGTCAGTGCTCAAAAATCCGACCAGTCATACTTTATGGTTAATGATGGTTCAATTAGTGTAACGGTTATTGGTGGTACTTCTCCTTATACATATTTATGGTCGAACGGAAGTACTACAGAAGATTTATCCAATCTTGCACCTGGTACATATAGTCTCACCGTTACTGATGCAAATGACTGTACCGCTACAATAAGCAGAACGATAAATGCAATTACTTGTTCTACTTTTAGTTTTGATCACATTATCGATAATATTTTATGTAATGGAGATAATGACGGTTCGGTTAATACATTAGTTAGCGGTGGTTTAGCGCCGTATAGCTTTGACTGGTCGAATGGTGAAGACGGAAATTCAATTTTCAATCTAAGTGCCGGCAATTATTCTGTAGATGTAGTGGATGTGGTTGGTTGTACCGGTAGTTCTAACATAGAAATTACAGAACCTGCTCCTTTACTTATGAATCCGACAATAAATCATGAAAGTGCTTATCAGGCTTCGGATGGAAGTATTTCTCTTTCTATAACAGGCGGTGTTGCTCCATATGCTTATACATGGTTCGATAATAGTACATCAAATAATGTTAATGGATTAACTCCGGGCACCTATTCTGTTATTGTTGAGGATGCCAATAGTTGTATTATATCTGGAACCTATACAATTAACGCTGTAATTTGTCCTCCAATAAATCCCGGATCTGTCGTAAATGATGTTGATTGTTTTGGAGATTCAAGCGGAAGCATAAGTTTAAATGTTTCAGGTGCAAACGGACCATACAGCTACTTATGGTCTAACGGTGCAACCGGAAATAGTATTAGTAATTTAATTTCGAATAGTTACAGTGTAGAAATTACTGATGCTTTAAATTGTAAATATTCAGAAGACTTTTACATTAATCAACCTTCTGCTGCTTTATCAGTAAGTGCAGTTGTTGTTAATGAAAGCTATCTTAATGCTGATGACGGTTTAATTAATCTAAGCGTAAACGGCGGGGTAAGTCCTTATAGTTTTAGCTGGTCAAATGGTGCTTCAAGTGAAGACCTGACTAATATGTCTCCGGGAACCTATAGCGTAACCGTTACGGATGCTAATGGATGTTCTGAAACAATCAGCAGAACAATTGAGGCTGTTGACTGTACCGGTTTTGAAATTACGCATACTGTAAATGATGTTAGTTGTTTTGGTTTTTCAAATGGTGCTATTAATATAAATGTTATAAACAGTACCGGCTCTGTAAATTATAACTGGAGTACCGGTTCAATTAGCAGTAATCTCACCAATCTCTCAGCGGGTAATTACACTGTTAATGTTATTGACAGTAAAGGCTGTACTGATAGTGAAACTATTTTAGTAAATCAACCTGCTTTACCTTTAAATGTAAGTTATATAAAATATGATGAGTCTTATCTTGATGCTGATGATGGAAGTATTGAATTGAATGTTTCAGGAGGTACCGTTCCATATACCTATACATGGTCTAATGGCTCCGGTTCTCCGCTTATTGATAATTTAGCTCCCGGAAATTATTCTGTAAATGTTTCTGATGCGGAAGGATGTTCCTTGTTTAC
>JAHDHT010000167.1:2129-3819 GCA_020631175.1 Chitinophagales bacterium | reverse complement strand
AATGACGGAAGTATTGAACTAAATATTTTTGGAGGGACTTCTCCGTATTATATTGATTGGTCTAACGGTTCAAATTCAGCGTTTATTAATAATCTTGCGCCGGGAACGTATACAGCCAATATAGAAGATGCTAATGGCTGTACATTTAATGTCAGCTATACAGTTGATGGAATTAACTGTGGGAATATTTCGCTTGAAACGGATTGCACGGATGTGGATTGTTTTGGAAACTCTTCCGGAGCTATTAATGCAACCGTTATCGGAGGTACCGCTCCATTTAATTATAATTGGTCGAGTGGACATTTAACTGAGGATATAAGTAATCTAGATCCCGGAATTTATGAATTAGAGGTGATTGATCAATTAGGATGTCGTGTATTATCGAAAGACACTGTTTTTGCGCCGATTACACCATTATCAATTAATTTCCAAAACTCTAATGAATCAACCCTGGGTGCAGGAGATGGATTAGCTATTGGAATTGTAAATGGTGGTACAGCTCCATACAGTTATTCCTGGAATACAGTTAGTTATATTGACAGTGTTGCTTTTGGATTAAATGCAGGTACCATTTATATTATGGAAGTAGTAGATGATAATGGCTGTTATTTAAGCAGTTCTACAAATATAGATGTAAACATCCCTCCATGTAACGCTCCGGTAAACGTACAGGCTTTAAACATACAGGAAAACAGTATGACGATAACCTGGGCACCTGATCAGGCTACAACAGGATATGAAATACAATACCGCGAATCGGGCACTTCAGTATGGACAACTTATAATTCTAATTTCAGTATTGCTATTTTAAGTAATCTGAAATTTTGTACAGAATATGAGGTGAGAATTAAAACTAATTGTCCGGCAAATTCGAGTAATTATTCTAATATTGAACGCTACATAACAGCGGGTTGTACACCGGCATGTGAGCCGGTAATTGGTCTATACGAACAAAATATTACAGATCAATCCACAATTTTAGTCTGGGATCTTTATGCCGGAGCAGATTACACAATTTACTATAGAGAACTTGGTGTTGGCTCATGGTTTAGTTATGATTCGCCATTTCCTTTAGCGGTTTTGTTTGGTTTAACACCATGTACTACATATGAATGGTATGTAATTGTTCATTGCCCAACAGGATTAAGCAGTTCACCTTCACCAATATCAATTTTCGGCACATCCGGCAATGGATGCGCACCAAGAACTGAAAGCGACATACTAGGTAAAGAATTTGAAATTAAAACATATCCTAATCCTGTTAACGCGATGCTAAATATTGAGTTTTGGGTCGAGAATGAAACGGATGTTTCAATTCAGATTGTAAATGCATCAGGACAGTTAGTGGAACAGTTTAATGAAGAAAACTTATCGGGTGATATCAATATACAGTTTAATACAAATGAGCTGGCAACCGGAGTTTATTTTGGGTTAATACATTTGGCAGGAGAAGTAAAACCGTTTAATTTTATAAAAGAATAAAACAGCACATTAAACTTTGAAAGAAGCATCTAATTCGTAGATGTTTTCTTTTTCTCTTTCTTCTTTTTCCCGAATTACATATTCGATGCGATATGTTTTGTTGAATATTTTACTTTTTAAATAAGCAATAAGGTCAAAATAATATAAAAAAGTAGACTGTAAGTGATTATTCTCTAACTGCTCGAGTGTTTTTAATTTTTCTTTGAAG
>JAHDHT010000167.1:0-2029 GCA_020631175.1 Chitinophagales bacterium | reverse complement strand
AATATGAAAGATATTTAGCCATTCGATTAATTGATTATAATCTTCTAATAGAAATAAGGTATGAATAATCCTCCAGAATACGCCATACCATATGTTGCTAACAAATGGCTTATCATCCTTTAATAAATCTTTATAAATCGAAATAATTTTTAAATTTTCTTCAAAGTCAAATTTCTGTTGATTTATTATTAATCGTCCGTAAAGAATTAACAGCTTTTGTTTTTCTTCATCTTTCGAATTTTTTGTTTTTAATAATGATAATTTTTGCAAAAACTGATCAGCCATTTCAAAATCACAATTAAGCGCGGCGTATTGGAGTACATTGAAATAGGTATTATTTAATTTCGCAAATAAATATTCACCTTTAGTTAACGTTGCTTCGCTTTCAAGACTCATCTCAAAATAATTTCTCGACAAAGCTTTATAATCAGAAATTAAATAATAAAAGTTACCAAGTATAGCTAGTCGCATTTTTCTAACTCTGGAAGATTTAGAATTTTTATGCTCTTTTATTCCGCTATTTTCAAGTTTATTTTTAAAGTATTGATAATCTTTTTCATTTTGGATGGAGTTATATTTTCTTGCATAATCATTTAACTCTGTGAATAGATCTAAAAATCCTCCGGAATAATATGCAAAAATAGATGATGTTGTTTCTTCTCTGAAAGATTGAAAAAAAGTTTGATATAGTGTTTTGTTACTTGTATTTCCCTGGTACAAATTGAAATTTTGCTTCAGTAATAATAGATTTAATTCGAATAAATCATATTCACCGGATTTTTTAATTGCCTTTCGATTAATTTTTCTTGCGATATCTATCAAACCTTTTTGTTTTAGTATATCCGCTTTTTTTAAAAGGTTAAATATTTCTTCTTCTTTATCTTTTCCTTTATGATAATCAATCATAGCATTAAGAATAAGATCAATCAAGTAGTTTTTTATAGAAGAAACGGATTTTGATTTTTCTTTGGCAAAACCGGTTAACCATTTTTCAGTAGCTGTTTCATCTTTCGATTGTAATAAACGGTCAATTTTATCCAGTGCCTGCAGGTATATACTATCTTTTACATCCTTCCCCTTATAAGCATATTTCTTTAAATACCCTTTCTCAGCTTTCGATAAACTGGCTACAATTTGATATAAATCATTGCTTGGACTCACAACTGACTACAATTTTAAGGCATTATTTGATAAAATTAAAGTCTCAATAAGGTCTTCGAAATTGAAAACAAAATTCAGGTAATCAATTGTATTTCAATTATTTACACTTTACAATTAGTCTATTTTAGAGGCTTCGAAGCTGAAAATTCAGTGATTTTTGGTTTGATTCAGCTGTTCATCGTAGATATCTTAGAACTATGATTTGCGAAATGTTAAACAATACACCCCCAGACATGCACAATCAACGCCCAACATCCCCGGTTTTCCCAAAACTATTAATTAAAACCTCGGAAGGATTGACGTTTATTCATCATGAACAGGTCTTATTCATCCATGAGCAATCTGGAAATAGTACCCTTCATCTTGATAAAAAAGCATCACTTCTCATCGAAGAACCACTTTCCGAATTGAGGGATCAACTCAAAACCTACTCTATTTTTTTTGAACCTTCAAAAGGCTACCTGCTTAATCTTTTAAAAATCGAACGTTTAATTTATGGATCAGAGAATTTTTTATTAATGTCGAATGGAAAATACATTCCGATTGAAAAGTCAAAGATTAAAATATTATTAAATCGAATTAAACACAAATAATTGCGAATTTCCGTAATCCGCTTCAAGGGATTTGCGAAAAACGCGAAAATATAACTTAAAAAGAAACAGAATTTTACATTACCCAAACTAAAATTAACATCATGTTCAGTTCACCACAAAAACAGAAGACTCCCCGGTCGCTACCAAATTTATTATATCTAAAAGTGCTTAATGAATAAGCCTGTTCTCAACAGGCTTTAAGCTACTCTTTTATAACAACCCTTTTTTAAACCCAAAATTATTAATCAATGAGAACGATTACCCGTTTTACAATG
>JAHDHT010000166.1 GCA_020631175.1 Chitinophagales bacterium | reverse complement strand
AATTAAAAATCATGTCCCCTTTTATATTCTGATTAATAGTATTTACTATTCAATAATCACTTTCTCACTTATCACTAATTCATCTGTAATTAATGATAAAGTGTAGAAGCCTTTTGCTATGTCTGCAATGTCTAATTCAACTTTATTTAAACCATTAGCGAAATTTTCATTGCGCTCCATAACGATTCTACCTAATGCATCCGCTAAAACGATTTGAACATCAGCATCCGCATTAAATACGATTTCTGCAGTCAATAATTGATCAGCAGGTTGAGGGTATAATTGTACAAATGAAATTTCCTGAGCTTCACCTCTTATAACTGTGATCGTTTGAGCGTAAGCATAGCTTCCGTCAAAGTCAGTTTGTTTTAATCGGTAATAAGAAACACCATTAGGTGCATCTTTATCTAAATGCTCATAAGACTGAGTAGTACTTACTGTACCTGCACCGTCAATGATTGCAATTTCAGTAAAAGTATTTCCATCTGCAGAGTGCTCTAATGTGAAATAATCATTTTCAATTTCTGTTGCTGTAACCCATTTTAATAAATTACCTTCAGCAATTGCATCACCGGTAAAGCTTAATAATTCAACCGGTAATTTCTCACAATCAATTGAAGCACCTGTTTCACCGGTACATCCATTTTGATCTTCAGCAGTAATAGTATACGACTCACCATCTGTAATCGGACCAACTAAAACAGTTTCACCTGCCGTAATTTCTCCAAAGTAGTAATCGCCTCCTATGTCATATGTTGCTCCCGGATTCAAACCAGGGAAACCACCCGACACTTCAAAGCTGAATGTAAATTCACCTGAACTGTTATCACAATCTTCTGTTACCGTAATTTCAATTGGTGCTAAGAAGAATATTGGAATTGTATTACTAACGGTTAAACATACATCATTGTAATTCGGGAAGCCCGGCATGTTTTGATTTTCCTGAGCACCAATTGCCGTTACATAAACAATAGTACCATAAGGAACACCCGTTCCATCATTAGTTAAGAAACTACCTGTTGTATAAACATCATTGTTTAAATCAGGAAGATCTGTTTCTGTTACTGTTTCTTCAGTATGGAATAAATAGTATACAGATTGTTTTGGCATTAATAAGAAATCATCTGCATCAACAATTACTGTTTGGTCAGGACATAAATAAGTAGCATTTGCCATGATTGTTCCGCCTACTGAATTACATTCAGACGGATCACATAAGACACAATCAATGCTTTCAATTAATTCACAATCTTCAACCAAATCATCACTTACAGTGAAGGTTAATTCTGCGTAGTTAGGGAATGCACCTACAAAAATATCATCACCTGAAGTGATGCCTGATAAGTAAACATTTCCATCCTGATCTGTTACAGAGTATAAGTTATTTCCAGTGAATGAAATGTACACATCGAAAGTGGCTACATCCACACCATTACATACGCCTTCTACAACAAGATTACCGCTATCACAAACATAACATTCAACCGGTCCGACATCAACTGAAGCCGTACAATCTCCTTCTTCAAAATCGGTAACGGTAAAGGAGTAGGTTGTTGCATTGTCACCATCATATGGGCCAACTGTTATAGGAAGGTCTGCATAGTTAAACTGACCTAAATATCCACCAACATTATCTGTTAAAACAAATGAGTCACTTGTGTTCGCTGCATCAACATCGATTTCGACATTGAAACCAAAACCATCACAATCCTGCACCGTTGCTGTTACCCCATTAATTTCACATGGCAGACAATCGATAGGATCTAATGTTACTGAAGCTTCACACATCGCGTTCGGATTGATTGCAGAAATTTCATAGGCTGTAATAAAGTCGCCTGATAATGGACCTACCACTACAGGGAAATCACTTTCTTCGAATGAACCGTAGAAGTTACCAAATTGATCCTGAATATCGAATTCACCGAATATGTTATTTCCTTCCAGGTCAACTTCTACTTCAACATTGAAACTTTCGCCGGTACAATCTAAGGGTGTAACAGTGAATGATGTGATTTCACATAAACAGTCAATTACACCAATTTGAAGATCGCCGGTACAAGTACCTCCATTAGCACTTGCAGTTAAAACATAATCTGTTACATTATCGCCCGGGAAAGGACCAAGATCAACAGGGAAATCTGCCTGATCAAAATTACCTAAGTTATTTCCATCCTGATCTGTAATTGTTACGTCACCGAAAATTAAAGTGCCTGCTAAATCAACCGTGAATATTACACCACCTTCAGTACATTCACCAACTGCTCCGGTAAAAGAATCAATTGAACAATTACAATCTACAGGGCCAACAGAACCGGTTATTGTGCAATCAGGGTTAGCTGCATCCGTAAGGGTAAAGCTATACTCGGTTGTACCGTCTCCGTTATAAGGACCTAATGTTATTGGTAAATCTGCATAATTAAAAGTACCTACAGGCACACCGTTTCCATCCATAACCATGAATGAATCTGAATTGTCTTCTGCTGTTACATTTAATTCAACCATAAATCCATCCGCAGCACAATCAGAAGCTGTTAATGATAACTCACTTAGTTCGCATAGTGGACAATCGAAAGCCGCTTCAAGTGTAACAGGATCTGCACAAGCAGCATTTGCTGCATAATTAAAATCAACATTTAAAGTACCTGCAACACCTGGATTAATTACGTTTGAATTGAAAGAAGCTTCAATATAATCTTCACAACCTTGCTGAATATTTACGGTGATATCACATTCTCCATCTTCAACACCTACAAAAGGTTCAATGCTGTTTGGATAAACAACTACATCTAATGTTTCAGTTAAAACAATAGTAGAATCTTCAATACATGTAATGCTTACTTCAATTTGATATTCAGCCGGAACACAATCATTGTTTATAATAGTAAAATCATTTGGGTCATTTATTAGAGTTCCATCTGATAAAGCGAATGTTGCTACTGCGTTACCATAGTAATTATCTACATCCCAAACAATCTGGCTTGTAGCTCCTGAACATAATTCAGAAATAGTTTCTGCGTATAAGAAAGTTGGACAGTCAGTTCCACAATCCGGCACTTCGAATTCCATTGTTTCAAAACAAGCAGGATCATCAATATCTGCGATACTTACTGTTAAAATATCACCAGGATTACCACCGATACCTTCAATAGTTTGCATATTAAAAGCAGCAGAATCTGATTCGTATAAGAATGGACCTAAAACATAATTTCCGGCGAAAATCTGATATCCTGAAGCACCACCATTAGAAGCACCAAAAACAATATCAATGTTGTAATCAGTTCCGTCACAAACACCTGTTGCTGTAGCATTTGAGAATGCACACACATCTACGGCACAGTTTCCTGCCGGGAATTCAAAACATTGAAAGTCTAACCAATCAACTCCACCCGGAGTGATTACGCCATAAGGGTCAATATATGAAGGAGAGTTACCTGCCTGATCAAATTCACCGATTACATCGAAAGTAACACCATCGTTTGCATTGATACCCACAACTGCAGGAGCACCACCAAATCCACCAACACCTTGAGAAGCATCACCAGTTGTCCAGTTCATATCTCCATAGTAGAAAGCTGTATTGTTTCCAATTCCAACACTTGGGTCGGTACCATCAGTGATAACTACCTGGAAAGTATTAAAGAGATCACAGTTTTCCTGGTAATATCCTACTTCTACCCAGGTTACAATCATTCTGTTTGGTTCGATCTTGTATGAAAATTCACCACAAGTTCCATTGAAATCTACATCACTCCAATAAGGAGCAACCATTACTGCAGTAGTATTATTTGGAATACCTACCGGAGTGAATGTTGTAAACTGTGCATCAAAGGTGATATTACCATTAGTGTTGATATAAACAGCATCAAACTGGAACCCGCAAATATCATATGTAAATGGTAATGGAATTAATGCTGAAGAAGCATCATCTTCAGGACATGAAGAACAGGTTTCATAGGTTACCGTAGTGTAAGTACTATCCGGTTCAATGAAACATCCTCCACCGCCTTTTGTCATTTTAGGCTGAATAAAATTATAATCAGATCCCACATTGGAAGGAGTAAATGAAGGAGCTTCCATTTGTCCATCCACAATCATTTGTTTCTCCACCGCATTTTGCTGTGCTGAAACCATATTGCCGAAGCATAGTAAACAGCACAATATCAGGGCGTAATGTAAAGTTTTGTCCATCTTTAAATATTAAAGTTTTTTCTATTCTTTTGCTAAGCAGCAAAGATATGAAAAATCAATAAGAGAGACCACTTAAGCCACTGATATTGTGCTTCTTTTAACGGTTTATTAATCTGTGATTTTGAGTTTTAAATGGAATGTCTTGTCACCGGTATTAATTTCAACAAAATAAATCCCTGTAACCGGGTTTAAAAGCTTGAAATTTTCGTTTTCCCGGAAGTAATCTACTTGCTTTCCTTTCATATCGAAAACACGAACTTCAAAAGGAAAATTATCGAGGCCCTGAATAGCAAAATGACCTGATGAGGGATTTGGAAATAATGCTATTGAAGCTGAAAAATTTTCATCTATACTAACGGTAAAAGTCTCATCAAGATAATCCGGAATTCCATCCAGATCTTCATCATCATCTGTCCAGTCGCCATTGCCATTATTATCTTCATCAGCTGTAAATATGCCATCATTATCATCGTCTTCATCTAAAAAATCAGCAATTCCATCATAATCAGAATCGTCGTTGGTATAATCGCCATCGCCGTTAACATCTTCCTGATTGTTAGTTAATCCATCCCCGTCAGCATCTGCTGCATTACAAGCCTCTTCATCGTCAACTGTAATGCAATAGACGGTTTCTAAATCAAAGCAAGCAACCGGAGTATCGCCGTAATAATAATAGTAGTATGTAGGGTAAATGTATTCATAATACATATCCGTCCAAAAATCCTCCACAAAGCCCAAAGGCATTGGGTCTCCGTAGTAATAAGCGGTAGAAACACAGTTTACAAATGGAGCAATTTCTTGACCGGGTTGAATACATCCTTCCGCGTAATCATTATAAATGTATTGTTGTACTTCGAAAAAGTTGGTAAAATTATCGAGATCCGATTGGTTATACGCAAAGGAATGGACACAATATTCTCCGGGTCCTTCTGAACCTATATTAAATTCACCATCTTCTGAGAATTCGATTATCGGTCGCTCTTTTTCTTCTACATAAAGTTCATCTAATGGAGCATGTGTTATAATGTATGTATGATCTGTGGTTCCACTATGCGGTGTCAGAATATTCTGTATTGCAATATCTGAGGGAGCATTATATGAAGAACAATAAATCGTTAAAGGAGTTTCCGGTATTTCAGCGGTAGGTTCATCGCATTCAAGGGGCATTGTTAAACCTACACATTCACAATTTATACCAATAAAATCCGCAACTGTATTAGGATCGCCATCGTCGCAGGCAATAAAATAATCCAGACATGATCCATCATCTACGTTTGCATCCGGATCAAAATTACATGCATAAGTATCGGTGCATCCCGGTATCGGCTCACAGTCGGCCTGAACATTTATGCAATAGGAACCGTCTTCTTCGGTAAGTTCAAAGCACGGCTCGAAACCCGGAATTATGCCCGGAACTGCTTCGTTCATTATTGAGTCTAAAAATGCATAGGTTACATTTCCGTAAAGTGCATTTAAACAATCAACAAAGTAAGGCAAATTTGTATTCGCGGCGCAGGGATATAAAGTTTGAAAAGTCGGATCTGAAGTTATGTAATCAAAATCGTTCTGATCATATACAACGTAAGTAACACAATATTCTCCCGGGGCTAAGTTCTCGAAATCGTAATTTGAATCATTAGAAAATGAAAGTATTGTAGCATCTTCAAATGATCCATCTGATAAAGTTAAAATGTAATTATTTGTATAGTTAAATGAGGGATAATCTTCAAATCCCTGTGAAACGAAATCGCCCGGACTGCTAAGTCCCTGGCAATAATCTGTAAGAGGAGGTGCTTCGAGTGAAGCGGGTTCGCATTGCGCGAAAATCGTAGAGTTACCAAAAATTACCAGCATAGCCAATGCTAAAATCTTGGTGAAATGTTTCATACTATATTTTTTAATGTTTGAAAAGATAAAGAAAATCTAATGATTAGACAACAAATAAAAAGGGCTCTGCATAATGCAGAGCCCGGGAAATTATAAAGCAGGGGATATAATTGTTTATTCTTTTACGAACTTGTGTATTTCTGTTTTTCCGGAAACATATTCAATATGAACTATATATATGCCTTGTCTTAAAGATCTGAGACTTACATTTACCTGTTCAGAATGTAAATTATTAAGCTGTTCAACTATTTGGCCATTGAGTCCTGTAATTCTAACGGTTTGCATAGGTGTCGTTGTCTGAGTTCTTATATTAATTTCATCGCTTACTAAAGTCGGCCAGACTTCTG
This sequence comes from Chitinophagales bacterium, assembly GCA_020631175.1. GTDB lineage: Bacteria > Bacteroidota > Bacteroidia > Chitinophagales > JAHDHT01 > JAHDHT01. Next base: position 1,789 of record JAHDHT010000166.1, on the reverse strand, counting down.
CTTCTACAATTATTTCTACTTCTTCAATTTCGACTATCGTAATTGAAATACAATTCGAAACTTCAAAACACTCGCCTTTATCCATTTCTAATGCATACGTTCCACTTTCAGACGGAACAAATTCAGGATTTACTGCTCCTTGAATAGCATCACCTGTTTCACAATTGATCCACTGGTAAGCATCAGCTTCTGTATCCGTTTTCAATGTCATTCCATCCAGCATATAAATTTCATTTTCAATTAATTCGATTTCTGCAAAAATGGTTAGAAAGCTATCACATCCTGCAACGTTGGTTAAGGTTTGAACGAACTGTCCCGATTCTCCGTAAGGCATACCGTTTACTTCAATAGTATCGCAATTACTTACATTTACAAATTCACTACTGATACAAATTTCGGATTCTTCTCGAATTTCATTAAACGTTTCATTTGTTCTGATAGGCTGGTTATAATCGAAATAGATATCCGCAAAGTTTTTAATTATTGTTCCCGGTAATAAATCTGGCTGTTGTTCTATTATAAATTTTATATAACCATTACTTTCCAATTGATTGGTAGCGCTATCCGGAAGCATAATGTTATCAAAACTGAACATCACAATATTCGGAGACATTACATCAATGCGGTAGTCATGGCTGGATGTTAAAACTTCAATAGTGTTGATATCTAAAACATCAGTTTGTATAGTATCGATCAGAAATACATTTCTAGCAGTATCATTACCCGTATTCTGGAAGTTAATTCTATACTCCATTGATATATTCGGATCAATTAAATGTAAAGGTCCGCTTCCGGAAGGAATTACCGATTTATTATTAGGATCAAAACTTCCGAAACATGGCAGGCAATTGATATCTACATTCGAATCCATATCAGGTAGAGGATTTGAAGTAACAAAACCAAGAGAGTATGCAGGTGCACCACATAGGTCGACCGTTTTTGAAGGATCATCAAGCGATGGATGACCACTTCTTTGTTCTACTACGATTCGAATTGCGGTAGCGGTTGTTTGAGGAATATTTACTTCATATAATTCGCCGGACGGAATTATAAAATAAATTTCATCGACTAAAATATCTTCTTCATAAATTTTATAATTCGAAGGGCCGGCCATATCAAAGCCATCGTTTGATATGGTAAAGCGAACGGTATCGTTAACGCATATTCCCTCCACCCTTAAATTTGATCCATCCCAATCATTACCGGGATTTGTAACACATAATGGTTCCGGCAGTAATACTAATTCTACGCACAGTTCCTGTTCTAACATTACATCGCAATCGACAAAAGTATTAAAGGTAAAAGAAGAACAAGTACCAAGCGGAATATCTCCAACCTGAAAAATATAAGGATCTATTCCTCCTCCTGTAAAAGGGATGGAAGAAGTAGTTAAGGTCAACTCTTCGTCAAGGGTTAGGCTTACATATGCATCCGTTAGCTCCTCCGTTCCCAGATTGCAATAGTCAACTGTAAATACATTTTCATCACATATTCTTAATCTTGGAGTTGACGATTCAATATATGGATAAGGACATTCGTCAGTAAAAGTTAATCCGAAATTATTGTTATTAATAAAGTTTCCGCAAGCTGTAACATTTAAAACCTGACTTGCACCACAATCGGCATTCCATAATGCATTGGGTCCTGAAATGGAAATATTATTCATTCCAATATCCACCCCAAATTCATAAAAACCATTTGTATCGGTAAAGGTTATTTCCTGACCATTATTTAAACTTACCTGAACGTTTGGAATTCCTTGTTCTCCTGCATCTAATGTGCAATTTCC
>JAHDHT010000165.1 GCA_020631175.1 Chitinophagales bacterium | reverse complement strand
AATTTTTTTTTCAAAATCATTAAACGCTTCCGATTCACCATCGTCATAGATGCAAACAAACGACATTTGTGATGAGAAATTTACTACTTCTTGGTTTTGCAGTTTTAATGTTGAGTTCTTGCTCCAAAAACTTAGTTCCATACTCAGCTAATTTGCCGGAAAGCAATGGTTGGAGTGAATCACAAATCGAACGCATTCAATTTTATACTTCTGATGATATTGTTTTATATCGGGAGGTTTCAGAGAGCGATACCAGAATTGCTGAAGGTAAGATCAAATTTGAGAACGGACGTGAAATTGAAGAAGTTGTAATTAGAAAAGGTACACCGGGTGTTGCGATCTGGCAGGAAGAAGATCAGAGATACGGCATCGCCCTGGACAAAGGATCCGAACAGTTTTTAACCTTTGGTCCGAATCCGGAAAGAAAAAGAAGATATTATTTGCTGGCTTCCGATTGGGAAGGAAAAGTAGGCACGGTAACATATAATGGCATAGATTACAAAACATCACAACAAAGCGCAAATGTGTACCTCATGGTTGACATGCGCAAGATCAGAAAGACTGATGTGAACTCGAAAGTTGCCAGAGGCCGAACAGTTAAATAGAAAGATACCGCGTAGCCATTGATAAAAGGGGAGTCTCCAGGAGGCTTCCCTTTTTCTATTTAAGTTGATTACTAGTTTTTAGTTTTCAGTTGCTAGTAACTAATAACTGAAAACTGATGACCAGAATCAAGAATATACTATCAAAATAGCCTCGATTGCAGCGGAAATCCGGCTGTTTTGCATGCACTGAAACAAGGTTTTTTGCCGGCTGACCTGCGGGAAGACAAAAAAAACCTATGTTGAAGCGCTTGAAAAAGAGGCGCATTGCAGCGGAAAGCGAGCCTGCTGCCGGATTCGACAGCCAAATCTTTCGCTTCTCTTCCACAAAAGGAAATGATCCACATTATTTTATCCAATATGCCTGTCTGTTTTGGGGTTAAATTTTTACTTTTACATCTTAAAGCAGGCTCTATGTTTCAGAAAACGACCACTGACAAAAAGGTTCGTTACCGCAGTAACCCCCGTAAGGATCAGTTTTTTAAAACGCTGAAAGGGAATGTTGATGCTTATTTCAAGGAAAAAGGGATAAGTAAACATGCGAATGGCCGTATGATTTTTAAAACGGTTTTTGCGCTTACTTCATGGTTGCTAATGGTCGTACTCATTTTAAGTAATACTTTTAGTTTCAGCTATCTCGCCACTATTCTTGCGTTTACAGTACTTGGTTTCATTAATATTTACATTGCCTTTAATATTATGCATGATGCTTGTCATAATGCTTACTCCAAGAGTAAAAAAGTAAACCGCATTTTGGGTTATTCAATGAATTTGATTGGCGGTAATTCTTATTTATTTACCCGGATGCATGATGCTCATCACGCCTTTGTAAATATTCATGGGATTGATGTTACTTTAGAATCGCATGGTTTGTTCCGTTTTACACCGCATGAGCCTTACCGAAATTATCATAAATATCAACATTGGTATACGCCGATTATTTATGCTATTGCCAGTTTACACTGGACGGCCATCAAAGATTTCAAATGGTTTTTTCTGGAGGATAATATTGGAAATCAAAAGGGAATGAAACATCCGAAAAGTGAGATGTGGATTTTAATTTTATCTAAGATTTTTTATTTCGGCTATACCTTAATCTTACCATTTATGTTGTTGAATGTACCGGCATGGGTGATTATTGTAGGTTATTTAATGTTGCATATTCCTTCGAGCTTAATGTTTGCATTAATCTTTCAGGTAACGCATGTTTATGATGGAACGCATTATCCTTTACCGGATGATGCCGGAAATATTGAAAATAACTACGCCTTACATGTACTTGAAACGACAGCTGATTTCTCTCGTGGAAGGGATATAGCAACCTGGTTTATGGGAGGAATTAATTTGCACGTGATTCATCACTTGTTTCCAACCATCTGTCATGTACATTATAAAGATCTTACACAAATCATAAAAGATACGGCTGAAGAATTTGGATTGGAGTATAAAGAGAATCCGACTTTTGCGTCTGCTTTTGTGAAGCATATGAAGATGTTAAAACTACTGAGCGATAAAGATGCAGATGTTCCTCAGTATGGCAAAAGTGTAATTTTTAATTAAGATAGTTTTCCTGAATTTTACTACATCTGACCGAATATTTATATTGATCAATCTTTAGTATCCAGTCGATATTTTCGGACAGAATTTGCTTGATCTCAGTTCGATTTTTGTTGAGTTCCATACTTAATTCCAGAAAATGAAGTATTGCCTTTGCTGCAAAATCCGATTTCAACTTTTTTTCTGTTACATAGCTAAAAACGAGTTTTGAAAAGATGAATGCAAGTGGATAGTTCTGATTTGTAGCGTAGATTTCACTTTGTGACTGATAAATTTGAAAAGTCAGGCTTTCAAAACCATAGACTAAAGCATATTGCTCAGCTAAAATTAAATGTTCAAGTGCTGTTGTGTATACTTTATTTAGGTTATAAATCATAGACAAATTCATATGTGCATGAATTAAACTTAAGTGAAGGTTTTTATTTTTAAGCTGAGGTATGATTTTTTTATATAATTCTTCTGCTTCTATTAAATCTGCATTTTCAATATAAGCTGCGGCAAGATTATTTTGGTAGGATAATTTTTTAACTGAATCGTTGCTTTTATCGATTAGTTCTTTAATCAAATTAATAGATTTTCTTTTTTCTCCATTTAATTTAAATAAGGAAAATTGAATGTAACTAAATTTTTCTTTGAATTTTGGATTTGTAACGCCCTGAAAAAAAATACTATATTCTTTTAATAGCAATTCCAGTTTTTCTACATCACCTTGTAAGTTAAATGATTGCATATGAAAAATATATAGTTCAGCTAGTTGATCTTTTGTGAATCTGTCTTTGGAAAAAAGAAGAAAACAATTCTGAACGGTACTTTCAATTATATGGAGATTACCTAAAGCAAGAGCTAATTTAACTTTGGTTATTTCAAGATCAATTAAGAACCTTTCTTCATATATTTTTCTTAGTGATTTAGTATTTATCTGGTCGAAATTTTTTTTTGCTTTCTCCGGATACATTACTATAATATCATTAACCTCTTTTAATTTTTTTTGAGCGTGGGCAGTGTTCATTTTTATCTTCAAATTGATTAGACGTATAATTAATTTTTTGCTACCAACGGTCCGGATTAAGGTTACGGTAGTCTTTGTGTAAATCATTGTTGTTTAAAAGCAGTATCCAGTCTTCAATATGGTCGTACTCTTTCTTCGCTTCATACATATCATGAAATTCTTTAAGAATTTTCAATCGCATTATCTCAGCGCTGGCTGAAAAATCGTTTCTTATATTATTTTCTCTGCAATAACTTACAACGATCTTATTATAGGTTTGTGCAGCTTTAAAATGTTGCAAATCAATGTAGGCTTCGGTAATTAAATTATTAATATGATGCGCATACATCGAATAATCATTTTGTTTAGCAATTGCTTCTGCTTCCGTTAGCATTTCCAAACTCAATGCAGGCATTTTTTTATCAAGATATATTACACCGGAGTTAAGACAATTAATCATCAGGCTGTATTGCTCTTCACTTCCTTTTAATATTTTTTTTCCAGTTGAAAGGACTTCCAAAGCTTTATCGTATTCTTCGGTATCCATGTATATTGTTGCCAGATTGTTATAACAAGATGCCAATGTCTTCACATCAGCTTCTTCATTATTGATAACTTGTTGCACCAATTCAATAGCATCATCAGTTCTGCGTTCAAATTTTGCCAGATTAAATTGATGTAACATATAACGGCTAATCAATTTCTGATCTTTAGTTTTGTAAATGTTTTCTTCTACATCAAGCAATAATTTTTTGAATTCATCAAACTTAAAACTAAGACTCAATTGCTGTAGCTTGAGTAAATCGATTTCACATTTGTATCGGACAGGAAGATCTTCAAGATCATGAACAATTAAAATCTTTTGTCTCTCTTTTTCAAATTTTACTAAGTCTGTTCTGCTGATATAGAGTCTGAGTCTAAGTATCTGAGCTTCCAATAAAAGATGGTTATTCATATTGGAAACCGAAACCTCTTCTATAGCATTAATAATGCGTTCTGCTTCTTCAGGTGTTTGCGTTAAGAGCTTTAACGCAGTATTAATCATTTTCCGGATGTGAATATCGTCCACCATGCCTTATCCTAATTGCGGGTTATTGGATAATGTCAATTTAACACTTTTACATCATTTTTGAAGACAATGATCATGCCGTAGCTATTAGATAAACTTAATATTTGATATTATGTCATGTGTAAAAAGTTTTCAATGAGATGTTTTATTAGAAATTACTAAGCCATTCTTCAAATTTTGATTCTAAAACATTTAAAGGTAAAACCCCATTTCCAAGTATCAAATCGTGAAATCCTCTTAAATCAAAGTTTTCGCCGAGTTTGTTTTCACCTTCTTTTCGCATTTTTTTAATCTCTAATTCACCGATTTTATAGGCTAACGCCTGTCCCGGCCAACTGATATAACGATCTACTTCCACTTCAATATCATGTCTTGTTTTCGGACTATTTTCGATAAAATATTGAATGGCTTCTTCTCTTGACCATCCAAAAGCATGAATTCCTGTATCTACAACCAGACGGATAGCACGCCAGATTTCATAGGTAAGCTGACCGTATTTATCATACGGATCTTCATACATATTCATTTCTTCGCCGAGACTTTCAGCATAAAGTGCCCATCCTTCCACATAAGCTGTACTGCTGATTCTTTTTCTGAATTCGTGCTGTTCACTTAATTCATCTGCAATAGCAATTTGAAGATGATGTCCCGGTACTGCTTCATGTAATGCAAGAGCAGTCATTTCATATTTTGGGCGACTTTTTAAATCGTAGGTATTGGCATAAAAGTAACCGGGCTCTCCACCTTTGTATGAACCGCCGCTGTAATAGGCAGTCGTTGCCGTTTTTTCTAAATAGTCAGGAACTGCCTTAACACCATAAGGGGTTCTGGGAAGATGTCCGAAATAACGGATCAGTTGTGGATCTACTTTTTTGCAAATATCTCTATAGCCCTGTAGCAAGTCTTCTTTTGAGGTATAATAAAACTGTGGATCAGTTCTTAAAAATTCATTGAAAGCATTAAAATCTCCATCGTATTCAAGCTCTTCAATAATTTTAAGCATTTCAGCTTTTATTCTTTTAACTTCTACTAATCCCTTTTCGTGAATTTCTTTTGCCCCTAAATTGGTGGTCGTGTGATATTTTATTTGATAGGCATATTTATCTTCACCACCCGGCAAATCTCCTAAGGCTATACTTTCAGTACATGCCGGCATATATTTTTCATTCATAAAAGTTTTAAGCCGTTTAAGTGCAGGTACAAGCCTTTGATTAATAAGCTCCTCAGCTTCCTTTTCTTTTGCTGCCATCATTTTCCCGTCGAATGGCAATTTGTGTTCTTTTAATGGCGCAAGAAATGTATTTTGAATCGATTTTTTCTGAATTAATTTTTCTATCTGCTCTTCGACTTTATTTACGGTAACGATCGGCTTTGTTATCTTTTTATCTATTCCTGTTTTAAGTTTCTCAATAACATTATCTACTAAAATATCTGCACTACCAAGTAAAGAAATGTAATGCTCCCAGTCAGATCGTTTTTCTAATCTGATTTCACTCAAGCTGCCGGTTATAACCGAATGTATGCCCCATTGATTTTCTATGGCAAGAAGGTTCAGGTTTTCTTTATACCATATTCGGTTATTCTCTAATTCATTGCTCAATAAATTGTAATTCAGCTTTTGTTCTTTGCTTAAGGTATTCTTATCGATCTCAGCTAATTTTTCCAAGACAGTAGAATTCGCTTTTTGGTATAACTGGTCTCCTCTAACTGAATTATCCCACCACAAACCGCTTAAAGATTGTTCGCCTGACATATAAGACCAAAGCGGACTGGTTTTTTTCCAATATTCTTCGACTGCATTTAGAAGTGCAGTAAGTCTGTCATCTTCTTTTGAAAATTTGTCTTTTGCGTCGATTGCAGCAAGTTCATCTATCAAAGAAGTAAATATCTTTTCATGGTGCTCTAAAGCCGGATTGTTTCTTTCGGAAGGATTGGCGAAAATCCATGAAGAGATGGCTAAGAAAATAAGTAAAACGGAATATTTCATAGGCATTATTTTTAATGAAAATAATGAAATTAAATCAGATTGAATTATTAGTTGTTTTAGTTAAGTCTTGGCTCGAGTCTTTGATTGAGATTTTGCTCGAGATCGCTGAGTTTGATTCTCAAGTCATTTTCTCCAAGTTCCGCAATCCATTTACCAGAAGTAGCAAGAAGAGATGAAAGTCCTTCAGTAATGTTAAGATTCAAACTTGCTTCAACAAAACTGAGAATAGCATAAGCCAGGTAATTATTTTTATTTGAAAGTTTATTGAAATAACGATAGGCACTATAGGCCGATGTGAAGGCTTTTTCGTAAGACTTTTCAATTAAAAAAGTTTTACTTTTCTCGAGATGTATATAATTAATAAATTCTTTAAATCCGTTTGAAGTAGCAACTTTTGCTGCATCTTCAAAATCTATCTGACTTTCATTTATCTTATTTAAATTTCGATTGCAAATTCCTCGATTGAGTTTATTTAGCATTATAGCGTAGGTTTCATTTAATTCAAACAAAACCGGATATAAGTCATCTAAGATGACAATGGCTTCATTAAATTTAAACTGATCAATAAACAGCGTTGCTTTATTGTTTTTTAATCTTGCAATTAAGTTTTTGTTATTTAATTTCTTTGAAAACTTAATCACACGTTCAATTAGTTGTTCTGCTTTTTGATATTCTTTTTTATGAATAAGTAAATAAAACTCTGCAATTTCGAAGCGTACTTTGGAGTATGGAAAATCTTCATGTATACAAATGGACCGATATTGATTTAAGCCCTTTTCTAAAGATTGGTAATCTTCAATCTGATAGTATATATATAACTCTAATAAATGTAAGTCGATCTTTTCTCTTATTGGAAACAGGCTCATCTCATCAGTTGGAAGGGTTTTAATATCATTCAAAACCTCATTAAACTGACCAAGAGACATTTTTGCCTGAAGAAGTAGTACAAAGACTATCGCTTTAGTTTCATACTCTTCAAGTTTATCCGTTTTATCTTTAAGTAGGTATAATCTCTCAATAGCCGTCTTTGGATGCTGACTTAACTGCGCTCGAATCTCAGTAATTTCTTGCTTTATATTTTGGGATATTTCAGACATACCTAATTAAAAATAAGAATACATTTTTTGATCACGCGATAAACTCTTACTTATTAAGTAGATAGGCAGTATAGAAATGTTAATGTTTAAAATAACACAAGAATCCCCATCAAATTCCAAACAAAAATTTTCTTAATAAACAGAAGGTTCGTTTAGGGAATAGGGCTATATAATACGCAATTCTAGATTACCGGAATATAAGACTCTCAATGAAGAAGTGTGTTGTTATAAATTCGGCTTTGTAAAGAGAGAAATTAGTTAAACATTAAAACCCAATTTATTTGGTCTTCAAAATTCTGTCTGTTTCAATTTCTCCGTTAGTCTTCAAAATTTCGATTAAGTAAATTCCTTCATTTAAACTACCTAAGTCAATAAATTGCTCCGTCAAATTTGATTGAATTAATAACTTACCATTCAGATCAAATATGCTTATATTCTTAATAAACGTATTATGGTCAATGAACAATTTATTTTTAACTGGATTCGGATATAAGTTTATTTTAGAATCATTATAGCTTTCAACAGAAGTAAGTACAAAACTCACGTTTTCACAATAAACATCATCACCTGCTGTATTGCTAACAGTTAAACAAACGTTATAGGTACCGGCACTTGCATAAATGTGTTCCGGGTTTTCTTGTGTGGATGTATTTCCATCCCCAAAATCCCATGACCAGCTATCTACAATTCCTGATGAGGTGTTTTGAAAGTCAAACGTTCCCACATCTGCCCCTTCAGAATAAGCAAAGGCTGAGATTGGTAAAGCAGGTAATATTTCTATTTCATTGCAACTCGTGGAAGAACCAGCATCATTTGTTACAGTAAGACAAACGGTATAGGTACCGGCACTTGCATAAATGTGTTCCGGGTTTTCTTCTGTAGAAGTATTTCCATCCCCAAAATCCCATGACCATGATGTTAC
>JAHDHT010000005.1:37075-42893 GCA_020631175.1 Chitinophagales bacterium | reverse complement strand
AAAAAATAAATCATTTTATATTTAACCATCATTCGGGCGGATGTAATTTTTATTCACCTCAAAAAATTACATCATCATGGAAAAAATCTATCTTCCACACAAACGCAGCCTCATCTACAAAGCCAGTCGGCAACGACGCAATTTAAATCCAGCTGAACAAATCTTATGGAATAAATTAAGGCGTAAGAAAATGTTAGGCTACGAATTTAAACCAAAAGTAATTTTAGAAAATCAAATCGTAGATTTCTTTTGTGAAGAAGTCGGATTAGTAATTATGATAGACAAAGTCGTTCATAACCATGTTTTCAAAGACGACCCATGGAACCCCATTCTCTTAGAATCAGAAACACTGAATTTCAACATTCATGAAGTTATGCACTATACCGACAGCGTTTGCGACAAGATTGAACGATGGATTACAGAACGAAAAGCATTACAGGCCAAGCCACCATTGTAATTTTAAAATTAAAGCTCTCGATTTACCTTCAAAGTTTCCATCATAGTTGTCTGTATAAACTAAAAACAAATCAGACATCGGACGGAAACGGTATTGCATACGGCTGTTAATATTAAAATTATCTGATTGGGTATTATATTGAATGAAAGTGGTCCAATTTACATCACGGGTAAATGAAAATCCGGCATCGGCTCCGATTAAATACAATCGACGCGAACCATATTGATTCGGAAACTGAATATTATCCGTCCTGAAATTTAAAGCCAATTGAGTAACCGGTTGAATACGATAGTTTAACTCAGCTTGAAAACCATTTCTATTGCCATTATAAAACTCACCGGCATTTACAGAAGCACTATACCACAAGCGTTTTCTTCGGTCTGAAATATAATCGGCAGAAAAGAATTGATATTTATAATTACCAATCGGCAAAGGCTCGAAAGAACCTCCGATCAAAGCAGTGTAGTATTTTAAGTTTTCATCATTAAAACGATAATTGATATTAAAAGTAGCCCGTGATTTTAATGCAATCGTATATCGTGCATTCAAAATGCCTTGAACATTAAAAAAATCAGTGTCGTAAAAATTTGTCCAGCTAATTTGCGGACCATGTCTGAAAATAGCAGCGGGACCATTATATAACCATCTTCGTGCTGATGCTCCAAATTCATAATAAGATTCATAAAAAGTAGATCCGATCAAAGCATCAAAATTGGCTAAACGAGGTACAAATCCTGTTTCGGCTCTAAAACCTTCACCGACATATAATCCATCCGCTGAGAACTCCCATTTTCTGGAAACGTAGCCGGCTTCTGCAGAATAGGTGCTATTATCTTCTTCATCTTCATCCCGAAAAGCAGACTGAATAAAGGTTTTAACATTTACTTTTCCATCAGCAGAACGAAAGATAAAATCTCCACCCAAAATATGATTGAAATCATCCAGGCGATCAAAATCTTCAAAGGCTGAACGCGTCATTCCATAAAACGAAAAACTACTTCTTGAAAATAGTTTTCTTTGCAGAACAGCCACAGAATAATTCTGCGCATCGATACCCGCTTCTTCAGAATCACCGGTATGCAGATTCATTAAGCCAAGTCGCCAGTTTTCATTTAGCTTACCACTTAACCTGGCTCCATATAAAATGGGAATAATCCTTCCAGAAGCCAGGCCTATCCTTCTCGAAAAAAAGGGTCGTACATCAGACCTTCCAAGCGTAGCAAATAAATCGCTGTTTTCAAGAAAAAACTGCCGCCGTTCCGGCAAAGCAATACTGAAACGGGTAAGGTTAGTAACCTGCCGGTCAATTTCAACCTGTGAAAAATCCGGATTTACCGTTAAATCCAGATTTAATGCAGAAGTCAGGGCAATTTTCGCATCACCACCAACATTCATTAAACTTTCACGTGTATCCGCCACATAATCATCCCCAAAACCAATTGTAAAATAGGGTATTGCAACAATATTGGGAATCGCTTTCGGCAATTTTCCATCCGGAAAATCAAGCTTGCCATTAAAAGCCATATTCGCCACATTATAACCCTTTGGAACATACGACCAGGTACTTTGCTCATTTGCATGCAGATTATTTCGGGCAAAATTTATTCCCCATGAATCAGCGTTCATATCATAACGAAAACTCTTAAAAGGAATCGCCATTTCGAGCGTCCAGAAATCGGCAGAACGCCTGGTTTCCGCATAATAAGCCTGATCCCATGAAGTCGTGACTCCAAATCGCCCCCCTTCAACTAATAATCCTTCCCGCTGCACACCATATGGCGAAACCCCGAAACTAAAGCCATTGTATTGATCATTATAAGGATCCAAAAAAACCGCAAAAGCATCATTCACCGGAAACGAAAAGTCCCTTTTTAACGACTGCACCACATAATTTTCAACCGGAGAGGCATTAAAACATTTAGCCGCGATATAAAGATTTTCATCATCGTAAGCGACCCAAACTTCAGTACTTCCGCTGACCTCGCCTTCGTCGACCGGGTAGTTCATTTGAAAGTTTTTTGCCGCCGGAGCAAATTTCCATAGCTCCTCATCCAACCATCCATCCACTTCCACCGTCTTGGTTGTGTAAGTTGCTTGAGCGCGCTTCATTTTTTCTCCCTTGACAGAATCTTTGAAGACCAAACAGAGTAGAACAAGTAAGACGAAATTTAAATTTTTGTAACCAATAGTTCTCATTCGACGTACAAGTAACAAAACACTCAAGAATTTATATGAGTAATTAAAAGAAATTTTTTAAGCGTGGGTTAAGTTTACAAAAGGCGGGTTTTCCTGCCTTTTGTCGTTTATGGAAGTCCAGATTTTTTGGGCGACCGGGCGCGCTTTCCACTGCAATCTTTTTGCTATCAATTAAGAGCCGATCCTCATCTGTAAGCTTCCGCCGGTCGCTTCCATATTCGGTCTTGCTCTAAATCGGATATCAAAAAGTATTTCCGCTACAATCGCTGTCGCATTTCGAGTTATCAGTTGTTAGTTCCTGGTAGCGAGTTAATGTAAACTAAAAACAGTCAATCCTACTCAGGCATGGTCAAACAAAAACAATGACTGCTGAAATTGCTGTCGTGGATGGAATTGTCAGTTGCTAGTTCCTAGTAGCTAGTTTATGTAAACGAAAAACTATAAACGGTCAAGCCTTTTCAGGCATGGGACTTCAGACTAGTAACTGAGAACTAGAAACTGAAAACTTCTTGTACCTAACAAAAAAAACCGCCCACACTCAAAAAAAGCACAAACGGTTTTATACATTAATCAGAAATATCTTAATTAAACATTATCGATCCCGATACCATTTCTCATATGTCGGTAACATCTCTTTATATTTAACCGGATCCCATTCAATACTCCATCTCGAAACATATTCACTTATCGGACCTAAGCCCATTTTAGCTCTTCGTTCATCAACATTTTCCGGATCATCTAATGGTAAAACATAACTTTCATTGGTGTCGGGGTTTCTTCCTACCTGACTTCCATAAGTTTGATTTTTACCTTGTCGTAAAGCCACACGGTCTTCCAGTAGTGCGAGTGATGCACTTCTTGCATTTCCTTTTTCAACAGCTTCACGCATCATCGGTAAATATTTTTCCTGCACTTCTAAATCAGAATGCTGAATTACTAAAAAAATTGCCTGACTCGCTCTTGAACCTACCAGATCGGGACCAACCCAACCGCGCTCATTCAAAATCTTTTCGAGTCTAACAAGGTTCACTGAATCTGTATGTATCATTATTTTTGCAAGGCTATCTGTTTCCGGAGCATCCCATCCTTTTGTATTACTCATGTCAATATATGCTCTTCGAATATCCTGATCGCTGGCGAAAATATCCATCAATTCATTTCGTAATGGTTTGTCCCATTTAGCTTCTAATGCTTCCTTAGCTTTTTCGGTTTTTGTAATTGCCTCTTGCCATTTTTTGGAGTCGTGTAAATTATTTAAATCACCATCTTTTTTCATGTGATTAACATCAATCCATCCGGCATCGATCGATTCATTTAATAATTTAAACGCCTTTCCCTTTTTACCGGCTAAAGATGCAGAACAAGCCGCATTATATAAATGTGTGCTGGAAGCATCTTTGACTTTAAACGCTTTTAGATAACTTTTTAAAGATGCTTTGTAATCTTTTTCATTGTAATATTTATCTCCTTCAGAAATTAATGCGCCATAAGTTTGGGCACTTAAATTTAAAGCAAGAGAAAAAATTATAATTAATTGAACAAGGGTTTTCATATTACTTTAATTTCAGCTTAACTTAATTTATATCTTACCGGTAATTTATATTCTACCCGAACTTTTTTTCCTTCCTGTTCACCGGGCGTCCATGCTTCCATTTTTTGAACAACACGCAAAGCTTCTTCTCCGCATCCACCTCCAATATCCCTTAGAATTTCATGGCTACTAGTTGTACCGTCTGCTTCTACAACAAATTGAATTACAACCATACCTTCTATTCCAAGATCTTTGGCTTCAGCCGGGTACTTTATATTTTTATAAATAAACATAAGCATCTCATCCTGTCCTCCCGGATATTCAGGCATTTTTTCTACTACCTGATAAATGTCATGATTATCTGCAACAGGTGTATTTTTAGTACAGGAAAAAACCAATAAAAGGGTAAATAATAAAGGAGCAATAAATAAATAATTTAATCGCTGTCCTGAAGAACTGATAGGTTGTGTCATCATTTGAAATCGTTTTTTAATGTTTATGTAATTAAAATTATTAGTCAGTTTAGGTTGATAGTTGGCCGTACTTTGCTTAATTAAAGTATTGCCATACATTTCGAAATTTGTTTTATTGGCAAGCATTTTTCGATCTACAAAAAATTCATGCTGTGCTGTAATTGCTCTACCGGTAAAATGAACAAAAGGATTCCACCAGAAAAATATTTTGGTAAATTCAATTAATACTAGATCAATGCTATGCTTCTGATTAATATGAATTTGCTCATGTTCTTTTATAATTGCCTCTTCTAAAGAATTATATTTTTGATCCGGTAAAAGAATAGAATTAAAAAACGAAAATGGACTATCAATTTTGTCTGAATAAAATACATTGTCTTTTACATTGGCATTTCTGATTAATCGATTCAAATGATTTAAGTTGTAAATAAACTTAAGCAACATAAATCCTGATACCAATGCTAACAACCATGGAATAAATGTTGTCAATTGAAATTGCTGACTCGCTTGTTGAATATTTTCTTCAAACAATACTTCATCTAAAGTGGCTGCATATAGTATTGAATCATTCGCTACTTCAACATTTATAAATGGAATAATTATCGAAAGCAGCATGGCTGCCAACAAATAAATTCTGTTCCACTGGTGAAAAGTATGACGACGTAAAAACAAAATATAGAATAAAGAAAACGCCGCTGATAAACTGAGTACTTCTATTGCATATTGAATCATGAGTTGGCGTTTTTATGAGCTTTAATAATTTTCTTCAGTTCTTTTATTTCGCTATCGGTTAATTGTTTTTCATTGGAAAAAAAAGAAACCAGATTTTTAAATGATCCGCTGAAATATCCATCCATCACTTTGATTAATTCTGATTTTCCATATTCGTCTTTTGAAACTATTGGAAAATATTGATGTGTTTTCCCGAAGGCTTTGAAATCGACAAAGCCTTTTTTCTCCAGAATACGAACGACGGAAGAGACGGTATTGTAAGGTGGTTTGGGTTCGGGCATCTCTTCTAATATTTCTTTCACGAAACATTCATTGAGCTCCCAGATAATTTGCATTACTTCTTCTTCTGCTTTGGTTAGTTTTTGCATTTGAACGTAATTTTAAGTTGTATAACGTAAAAATCAGTTATATAACGCAATTATACGTTAC
>JAHDHT010000005.1:33577-36975 GCA_020631175.1 Chitinophagales bacterium | reverse complement strand
GTAATTTTAAGTTGTATAACGTAAAAATCAGTTATATAACGCAATTATACGTTACGTCTTGTGTTAATGCAAATATTTGATTGTCATTTTTTGGTCAGAAAGTTTTTTAGGTGTAAGATGAAAGTGGTTTTTTGGTTCTTCTTGACTGCTTGAGGCTGCGAGAAGAATAGTCAAGCCCCGTACTGTCATCTTGAGCGGAGCGAAAGATCTTGAGATGAGTTAATTAAAAGCATTTCGAATAAAAGGGAGCTTAAATTTCTCAGAAGAAAAAGATTCCTTCACTTCGTTTGGAATTTATTTTATAGGAGCTGTTTGGTATGTGAATGAGAATTGGAGAAAGACAAGATTCTATTTTTGAAAAACAAGTTTCCTTACGATGTTCGGAATGACAATTTGCTAAGTTTTCACATTTTGTTTTTTATATCCATAACAGTGAACGATTTACCCAACAGGGATTAGTAAGGTAAAAGAGGTTTTTTGAGGTTTTGCAGATCGCCTTCGATTGCGAGATCGCTTCGCTGCGAGAGGCGAGATCGCCTTCGGATGCGAGACCGCTTCACAGCGAGACTATTTGGTAACAAGGAGCGAATTTGGTTAAAAACTTTCACCTCATAACTTACACCTAAAGACTTCCTCCTACTCCCCAGCAGGCACAAAATAAACCTCCGTCATATCCCGATACTCCATCGCATTCTGAGGGAAATTGCGCACATTCGGCTGAACCAATCTGATGTCTTTATAATAAAATAAAGGCAACATAGCTGCGTCATCCATTGCTATTTGATCTGCTTCACGATATTTAGCCATTCTTGCATTTTCATCGACCGTAGCCAATGCCTGTTCAAAAGCTTTATCGAAAGCAGGACTCTCATATCGGCATGAATTGATGTACGATTTATCGCTTAACTTTTCAGGGATGTGCTTAGAGTATAAAAGATTCAGGAAATTTTCCGGATCAGGATAATCAGCTATCCATCCGCTGCGCCAGAAATGCGCTTTACCGGTTTCCAGATTTTCAAGGTGTTGTGCGAATGGCATTTTAGTAATCTCAACATCAATATTCAGATTCTCCTTCAACATCTTCTGTGTTGCTTCCGCTACCTGTTCGTTTCTTCCTCCACCCGAATTAATAAAATGTGTCAGTTTAGGAAATCCTTTACCATTCGGATAACCCGCTTCACTCAATAAAACGCGCGCCTTTTGCGGATTAAAATCATAACCCTTCACCATATTCGCTTTATACAATGGAAAAGCCGGAGGAACAACTCCCGTAGTCGCCGGTTCGCCTTGTCCTTTTAAGGTATAATCAACCAAAGCTTTCCGATCGATGGCATAATTAAATGCCTGTCTCAGTTTTTTATTATTAAACAAATCGCGCATATGCTGAAAGCCATAATAAAATAATGACATCGATACCACATCCTGATATTCAAATTTTTGATATTTACCTTTCAGATTTCCTTCCCGATCAACAATATCATCAGCCAGTTCTAAAGGCAAACGAAATTTCAATTCGAGATTACCCTTTTCAAATTCTAACAACTCCGCTTTTCCTTCCTTAATAAAAGAATACTTAACGGCATCGAGATATGGCAATTGATTTCCGGCGGCATCCTTCCCCCAATAATCTTCATTTCGAACCATCACAACAGCGGCGTCTTCGCGAACAGCTTTCAATTTAAAGGGACCCGAACCAACCGCATTGATCCGCATATCTTTACCAAAATGATCTACTGCTTCTTTTGGTATTGCATATGCAAATGGCATCGCCATTAACTGCAAAAAGCTACCAAATGGTTGTTCCAGCTCGATTTGCAAAGTATAGTTATCGATTACTTTAACACCTTCAACGCCTCCTGCCGGTTTTTGGCCTGCTTTAATCGCTTCAAAATGTGCTTCAGCTCCTTTGATTCGGTCTTTCACAAAAGGAAAACCCTGATTGTCGACATCGGGCGTACACAAAAGATCTAAAACATATTTGAAATCATTCGCTGTAACTTCTCTTCCTTTTCCATCCGCAAAACAAGGACTATCATGAAAGCGTACGCCTTTTCTTAACTTAAAAGTGAAGGTTTTCGCATCCGGACTTACTTCCCAGCTTTCTGCTATCGCCGGTTTTGGGCTCAGGTTCGCCTGGTCTAATTTCACTAAGCCCTCATACATGGCATTGGCAATTCTGTGTCCTACAACCTCTGTTATATTAAGGGGATATAAGCTACGCAGATATTCGTTTTCATTGATGCGGAAAATGCCGCCATAATATTTGCCTCCTTTGGCTTCTTTGAGTTCTTTACTTGCTGAACTACCACCTGAAGAGCTGCTATCACTTGCACAAGCCGCGAAAAATAAAACACAAACTGCGACCGCTAAATAATTTAGATATTTCATGGCTTAAAGATAGGGAATGCTTTCCTTTAGCAAGCAATGCTTGATCTTGTCGATTCTGTTTTGCTTCGTTATCTTTGAGCCGCAATATATTCATATGTATATAGAACAAATTTATACCGGATGTCTGGCACAGGGCGCTTATTATATCCATCATAATGGTGAAGCGGCTATTATTGATCCTTTAAGAGAGGTGCAGCCATATATAGATCGTCTTGAAAAAGATAAGGTAAAGTTGAAATTTATTTTTGAAACACACTTCCATGCTGACTTTGTTAGCGGGCATGTAACGCTTTCTGAGAAAACCGGCGCGCCTATAATTTATGGGCCAAATGCAAACCCTTCTTTTGAAGCTATTATTGCAGAGGATGATCAGGTTTTTGAATTGGGTGGATTGAAAATTCGGGTATTACATACGCCCGGACATACCATGGAAAGTACTACTTATCTGTTGCTGGATACGGAAGGAAAAGAGCACTGCATTTTTACCGGTGATACTTTATTTCTAGGAGATGTTGGCCGGCCTGATCTCGCTCAAAAAGGAGCTGATATAACGCAGGAAGATCTGGCGGGAATTTTATTTGATAGTCTTCGTAATAAAATAATGCCTTTACCGGATGATGTTACCGTTTATCCTGCTCATGGTGCGGGTAGCGCATGTGGAAAGAATATGATGAAGGAAACTGTCGACACATTAGGCAATCAAAAGCAAATGAATTATGCTTTGAGAGCGGACATGACAAAAGAGGAGTTTATTAAAGAAGTAACGGATGGATTAGAGGCTCCGCCGGCTTATTTTCCATTAAATGTAAAGCTTAATAAATTCGGTTATGATTCTATCGATGAAGTTTTAGATCGTGGATTACAGGCTCTAAGCGCTGATGCTTTCGAAACTGCTGCCGAGCAAACTGAAGCTATTATGCTTGACGTTCGTACACCGGGTCAATTTGCAGAAGCCCATGTTCCTAATTCAATTTTTATTGGCTTAAAAGGAGGTTTTGCTCCCTGGGTCG
>JAHDHT010000005.1:30149-33477 GCA_020631175.1 Chitinophagales bacterium | reverse complement strand
CATGTTCCTAATTCAATTTTTATTGGCTTAAAAGGAGGTTTTGCTCCCTGGGTCGGAGCTTTAATTGCAGATATCGAACAAAAGATATTATTAATAGCAAATCCGGGAGAAGAGGAAGAGGCGGTTACCCGATTGGCAAGAGTGGGTTTCGACCATAGCATTGGATTTTTAAAAGGTGGTGTGGAAGGATGGATTGCTGCCGGTAAATCTACAGAAACAGTTAATCGTATTTCTGCTGAAGCATTTGAAAATGACTGGACGGAAGGAAAAGTGAATTGGGTCGCAGATATACGAAAACTTTCAGAATATGAAGGTGGCCATGTCGATGAAGCTGAAAATTTACCTTTAAGCCAAATTAATGATCACCTAAGCACTTTTAAAAATGAAGGCTTTCATTTACATTGTGCAGGTGGCTATCGAAGTATGATTGCTGCATCTATTTTAAAGTTGAGAGGTATTCATAACTTTATCGAAATAGATGGTGGCTTTGGTGCAATTAAAAAAATGAATATTCCATTAACAGATAAAATAAAAACAATTTAAGATGAAAAATATATTTCAAATAGTATTCGCCGTTTTTATGCTTTTTCAGTTAGCCGCTTGTAGTTCGGGTGGTGCCGGCAACGGTGGGGCTAAGGGTTCTTCTTCTGATGCAGGCTTGTTAGGTCCGCAAGATTTTCAGAATAAACTGAATGAATTAAATGATGAGATTTTAATTGATTTAAGAACGCATGCTGAATTACATCAGATCGGTCCTCTTGCAGGTGCAAGTAATTTAGATTTTAATGCGGGCAGATTTGAAAGAGTATTGCCACAATTGAATAAACAACAGCCTATTATGTTGTACTGTGCTTCAGGTGGTCGTTCAGGTGAGGCTGCCAAGATGTTAAAAGAACAAGGCTTTACAAAAGTTTATGATTTAGATGGTGGTGTTCAGGCTTGGAAAAGTGCCGGTTTACCGGTAAGAGCTCATTCGCATTAGATTTTACTTTAGTAGCACAGTATTTTGTAGCTCGGAAAGAGGTTTAAGTTCGAGTGTAAAATTCAAGTTCAAATTAGATCGGAAAGGGGTGAATCCTTCATAATTAATTACTTAATCTTTTTCGAACCGAAAGTTCCCTCGGCTTTGCTCGGGAGAATTCGTAATTCGTAATTAATCATTTGTAATTAAAAAAACCATCTGTGCTACATAGTACTGTGCATCTAATTACATCACTTCAAGATCGGCTACAATCGCATAATGATCTGAAAGGTCTTTTTTATGTACCTGATGATCATAGCACCGGAAAGCATCATCGTAAAAAATATAATCGATTCTGAAATTCGGAAGGGGACCATTATACGAACCTCCAAAACCCATTCCGGCTTCTTTAAATGAATCTTTTAACAAATCAGAAAACCCGGCATAGGTATAAGAAACAGGTGTGTCGTTAAAGTCTCCCGCCAAAAGCACGGGATGCGGAGCGTTACTTACATGCGCCTTCAATAAATCAACCTGATCATTGCGTTTATAAAATGCCGTTCTTATTTTTCTTGCAATTGATCTTGTTCCTTGCATATCTACTTCAGAAAGGTCGACAATGTCTTCTGCAACTTTATAATCTGCCTCACCGAAATGTATAGATTGTAAATGAACATTATAAACACGCACCGTATCTCCTTCAAAAAAAACATCCGCATAAATAGATGCATTATTTCGGCTGTTTTCAAACTTGATGGCTTTCTTATTAATGATCGGATGTTTACTAAATAAAGCTAATCCAAATTCATGTACCTTTTTAAAACGCGTGGTAATGTGAAAGTAATGATGTCGATATCCTAAAGAATCCAAAAAGAAAGCAATGTTTTGATGTCCTTTTTTATCCTGATTGTAAAACTCCTGAATACAAACAATATCTGCTCCTTCCGATTCAATTAAATCCATCATACCTTTTCGGTGTGCTTTATGATCTTCATTATCGTAAACATCAAAGTTTTTCACGTTAAAAGACATCAACCTTAAGGTTTTATTTTTCTCTCCCGGTTTCCCAGGGTCTTTGAAAGAGACGGTATGCTGAACGTTTTTCCAGCACAATGCAATAGCAACAATTGGAATAATGAATTTCCAATTTTTTCTGATCATCCAAAAAATGGATAGTAAAACATTAAAGAATAAAATAAAGGTAAATCCTAAGCCTAAAAATGCGATTGGCCAGAAACTTTTAGGAGCTACTGATGGCGCAAGATTAGCAATCAGCAAAGCTAATGCTGCCAGCACAGTTAGCATCATACCGATAAATTTCAGGATTTTCAATGGCTATTCTTCTTTACTGATCTGAAACAAAAATTCTTTTTCTTCCCCGCTTAAATTCTCATATCCTTCCTCACTAATTTTATCAAGAATTTCATCGATACGTTGCTGCTTACTCTTTGAAGTACCGGAATTTGATTTGGCTTTTTTAAGAGATGATGTGGCTCTCTTTAATTTCTCTTCATTAATATAAGCAACTCTCGGGCTTTTTCTTCGCTGAAAAGGGCGACTTATAAAATCCCAGAATTTATTGATTGGGATACTCCAGTCGTTTCCTCTTTTCCATTGCAACATAAACATCGCTCCGAAAAAAGCTCCTCCTAAATGGGCAATATGTCCACCCAGGTTTGTTGATCCTCCCAAGCTGAAAACATCCACCAAAACATAAATGGCTGCTATCCATAATATTCGAACATTACCTAAGAAAACCAACCTTAATTGATAGTTAGGATCGTAGACGGTAGTAGCCAGCACAACCCCCATTACTGCGGCCGATGCACCTACAGCGAAAGCAGAGTGATCTCCATCCAGATTAAATATGTTGTAAGCCAGTACATAGGTAAATGCGCCGAAAAGTGCAGACATAAAATACAAAGGAGCGAACTGCTTGTCTCTCATGTAAACGGTCAAAATTTTACCGAAAATGTAGAGACCGTACATATTAAAGAACAAGTGAAACAAACCTCCCGGCAAATGCATATCATGCATGAAGAAATGAGTAAATATTGACCATGGCTGCATTATGAGGCGACCGAGATCAGACGGAAGACTAAACCATTTCAGAAATTTAAAGAAGGCGATATTATTCGGATCACCAGTGGCCACTTTGAAGCCGATCAGAATAAGGATCCAGACCAAATATACGAGTACATTCACCATGATTATGCGGCTTAAAAAACCACCTGCATAATACTGATGCTTTAAATCGTCTATGATACTTGTGTTGGCCATTTTTTGCTATAAATATTTATTGCCTTTCGACTCCCAATACTTTATTAATAGATAACCAAAAACCATTCCTCCCAAGTGTGCGAAATG
>JAHDHT010000005.1:28836-30049 GCA_020631175.1 Chitinophagales bacterium | reverse complement strand
AAAAACAAGCCATTTATGATAATTAAATTCTTTATCACAACAGGCAAATAGCTGAAACCCATTTGCGGTCTACTCTGCATGTACTAGTTTATTTTATTCTCAAACTGTTGCTCCAAATCGCGGAGCCCAAAGGTGATAAATGTAAGTCTACCCCCCGGTGTAAGATAAGGAACTTCGCAGGCAAATAGTTCATCAATTAAAGCCTGCATTTCGCTTTTATCCAATTTTTCTCCTTGTCGTATCGCCGTATGACTCGCAAGGTGATAAGCCAATTGAGAGCGCTTATCGATATTTAGTTTTTCAAGGTTAGCTTTATACTGACTTAACAAGGATTCTATCATTTGTTGTTCGTTTCCAATCTTCAACCCAGAAGGAGATCCGTGTAGGACAAAACTATTCTGACCAAACTCCTGAATATCAAAACCGAAAGCGTTAATCTCCGGCAAAATGCTTTTTAACAATAATGCATCTGCCGCATTTAAATTAATATTCACCGGAAACAATTGTTGCTGTGTTTCTCTCTTCCTTAATGCCAGTCGTTGAATGTTTTTCTCAAACAAAATACGAACATGGGCCGCATGCTGATCAATTAAAATGATTCCTGATTGTAACTGGGTTAAAATATATTTCTGATGTACCTGAACCGGTTCAAATGAAACCAAATCAAACAATGCCAGTTCATTTTTATCGGGACCCGAAGCTGTGTTTAATTTAGATTGAACGGTAAGGGTCTCGGTTGAACCTGAATTGTTTGCGATTTCATATAGGTCTTTCCATCCTTTAACCTCACCGCTATGTGCTTTTCGACCATCATGTGAAGACCAGTCTTTTTTAATTCCTTTATTAATAAAACTTCCTCCATCAAACTTGGAACTTAAAGCTGCTTTTTCCTGATCAGTAAGTGTTGTATTATGTTGAATATGCGCTTCCTGTTCAAAATCAATACTTGGAGTTAAACTGAATTGCCCTAATGCATGCCTTACTCCAGCATGAATAAATGCATAAATTACTTTTTCATCATCAAACTTAATCTCTTGTTTGGTTGGATGGACGTTTATATCAATTCGGGAAGGATCAATATCTATGAAAATATAATATAATGGATATTGCTCTTTAGTAATTACTTGCGCATAAGCATTATTGACAGCATGATTTAAATAAGCACTTTTTATAAAGCGATTATTGACAAAAAAATACTGTTCGCCTCTTGTTC
>JAHDHT010000005.1:26937-28736 GCA_020631175.1 Chitinophagales bacterium | reverse complement strand
TGTCTGGTTTCTACCGGGTTCGATTTTAAAAAGTTTCGTCGGGCAGGTACATTAAAAAAAAGATTCTTTACTGCTATACTTGTACCGGAAGGAGACTGACAAGCTTCCTGATAAGAAACGTTAGCATCTGCAATATGAATTTCGGTGCCAAGGTCATTTTCTTTTAAGCGGGTTTTCATTTCGACTTGAGCAATTGCAGCAATAGAAGCTAAAGCTTCACCGCGAAAACCTTTGGTATGTAAATCAAATAAATCTTTCGCTACTTTTATTTTACTGGTAGCATGCCGTTCAAAACACATACGGGCATCTAATGGAGACATCCCCGAACCATTATCTATAATTTGAATTAATGTTTTCCCGGCATCTTTAATGATTAACTGAATATCGTCAGCACCTGCATCCACCGCATTTTCCATGAGCTCTTTCACCACACTTGCCGGGCGTTGAATTACTTCTCCTGCGGCTATCTGATTGGCAATGTTATCCGGTAATAATTCTATAATTCCACTCATTCGGAATAAAGGTAAGTGTTCGTGAAGGTTAATTAAAAAATAATTTTTGTCGGGGAAAAGATTTAAAGATTAATAAGAAATGAAACCACCTCTGGCTGTGGCCAGCTCAGCTAATCTTTGCTCACGTATTTATCATCCCTCACTTTTTTCCAAGGGAGGGTTAATTTTGTCGAAGAGCCAGCGGCGATTCGTAACAAAATGGGAGGGATTAACAGATTTTGTTGAGAACAACCACCAGTTTTGTAACCATTCGCTTTTCAAGCTCAGTGACAAAACCGTCCTCCTTCGCTAGGAGGACAGGATATTTTGGTATTTATTTAGTAATAAGTCATTAACTGATTTGTGTGCACAAAAAAGGCGAACACCTTTACAAGTATTCGCCTTTATGAACTATCCCCTTTTCTCTAATTTATAATTTCGTAAAACGCAACTGGCGTTGTACATTATCTCTATCAGTCAATACTAAAACGTAAATGCCCGAAGATAAATTGCTGATATCTATTCTTGAAGTGTTAATTCTTACCTGCATTTCCTGACCTTTTGTGTTAAATACCTGAAGATTATTTAAATCAGCTAAATTCATATTTAACTGAATCATATCTTCAGCAGGGTTTGGAAATAAATTTAATGGTCGACTTTCAAAAGCCTCAACACTTACTAACGAAATCGTTATCTCTTCACACTCAGTACTTGACCCTGAACTGTTCGTTACTGTAAGACAAACGGTATAGGTACCGTCTTCTGCATAAGTATATGTCGGAGATGTTTCATCGGAAGTATTCCCATCACCGAAATCCCAAGAATAACTTAAGCCTCCACCGGTTGATTGATTTTCCAATACAATGGTTCCTGCTCCGGTATCTTCCAAAGTAAAAATAGCAGCAGGAGCTTCAATGGTTAAGACACCGAAATTTTCTTCCTCTTCAGATCCAAAAGATCCTCCATCAAAATTAAACAGTTCATTTCCGTCAGGATCAGTTAAGCTAACATATCCACCATTAAGAATTCCATCACCATATCCATCGTCCACTCTAAAGGTGTAACATCCATCCTGTAAATTAACCTGACCTTCAAATAAATAATCATCTCCAAAATCAGTTACAGAATACACTTCTGTTCCGGCATCATCAAAAATGCGCACTAATATTTCATAGCCATAACCGTCGGTTTGAACATTCACCGTGTAATCACCCGAAGTAGCAATAGTAGATGTAGTTTCCCAATCAATGCTTGCTGTATTATTCGCAGGAATTTCATCTGTCGTTCCATTAACGGTAACAATTGTAA
>JAHDHT010000005.1:25059-26837 GCA_020631175.1 Chitinophagales bacterium | reverse complement strand
ACCAACTCTCTGCCAACGATACCCGGATAACTTGGTTCATATTGTCGCACTTTAAATGCTTCTCCTTCCGTATTATTCGAAGTCGTTCCCTGATCTGCACCCGAACCGTCACCGTATACCCTTGGAATTTGATATACCCAAACAATTTCCTGTGCAGGCGTAATCTCAGCAAGAATTCCACTCTCGGTATCACACATTAACATACTTCCATTCGGCAATGGCGCTACACCACTCATAAATAAAGTAGACGGAGGAGGCATACCTAAAACGTCATCTCTCCATGTCCAGAATTTTTCTTCCGGCAAGTAGGCGCCAGTCCCACCGTTCGCAAACAAAAACTGACCATCAGCATCTTGTTCCGGTTCAAAAATTACCAGCTCCGATTCGTTTCCACTATCATTATTATACATCGAAATTTTACCTTCATTCACATATCCATCCGGAATCCATCTTGCATCATGCTGACCTCTGATTTGTCGATCAGCTGCCGTTCCGCGATCATAATTTTGAGGATTACCCCATCGGTAAACAATGTCACCACCTTTTCCGAAATTACCACCGATCGAACCCGCCGCTTCATATAAGGTTGTACTGTGGTCAATTATAAAAATTTCATGAATCGAAAACATCGAAACTAAAATGATATCTCTTGCAGCATCATATTCAACACTATTAATGTGCGTGAACGATACATTCGAAAAACCAAAATTTCCAATATTAATATCATAACGTTGCGGGTTATCACCAATTACTCCAAAGTTTTCTTTTGTAGAATCAAAATCCTGAATTAAGTGATCCCATAAATTCCATTCCCATACAATGATTGCATCATCAACACCAACCGGTTGAAATTCAATAATTGCTTCACTTCTGTAAGAACTCGAATTACCAATATTCGCCGGATCAATACCTCTTTGAATCGCCTCCTGAATAGAATGCTCCGTTTGTACAACACCTAAATAATTACCATTCGGTAAAGGCACGATATCATTATGTAATCCCGGATAGCAATAAGACCAAACCAAATTGTCGTTCCAGTCTTTCACTTCAAAACAAGAATCACCATAAACAGCCGTTCCGCCACCATTGGAAACCAACATCGCGCAGTTTCCTTCTTCCGTTATATAAGCACAAGCCTCGTTAAAATTCGAACTGAATTCCCATTGCTTAACATACTGTCCGCATTTATCCAGTAAAAAAGCATAATTCGAACTCAAAGGAGCAACCGCAACATAACCGTCAGCAACCTGCTCGGGAATGGTGTACAATAAACCCCGTGTAATTGATGGGTCGGTGATTTGCGCACGAAGAGACATCCATCCAAGTGCCACAAAAAGTATTAGTAAAATCCGTTTCATATAATCAAATAGTTTCTAAGCGTAAAATACGCATCAAAACCAATATTCACCCGATTTTAAATGCCTTTGTCTGCTACTATTGGTTCTGTTAGGAATAAGAAATTATACATTGCAAAGTGTTTGACATTTTCTTTTGGCGCATGGCCGGGCTATACGCTAAACGCACGCGCCCGTATGTCGCATTCGCATAATAATACAGTGGCCTGCCGCTGTCGGCCCCTGCATTATTTGCTCAGGTCGCCACACAGTCGGGTGGGTACCGCTGCTATCCCTATGCGGGGTCTTTCTTATGTAGCACAGTATCTGGTAATTTGTAGCACAGATAGGTTTTTTTAATTACGAATGAGAAATTACTGATTACGAATTAAAAACGCTGCGTTAATTATATGAAGTCCGAACTAATTTGAACTTGAGCGATTA
>JAHDHT010000005.1:21393-24959 GCA_020631175.1 Chitinophagales bacterium | reverse complement strand
AGCAAAGCGAAGGATCTTCTTTTTTTGAATTTGACACTTGAGCTTGAGCTTAAAATTAAACCCCCACTTCTGTGCTACAAAATACCGTGCTTCTAAGTACTTAATCTAAAACAACCAACCCGAGAAAAACACCACCCAGGTTAAAAACAACATTGGCAATAAAATCGGTAAAGAATATCGAACGATATAACCCATAAATGAAGGCATATCAATACCAATCTGTTCTGCAATTGATTTTACCATGAAGTTCGGCGCATTACCAATGTAAGTCATCGCACCGAAGAAAACGGCAGCAATAGAAATCGCCATCAATTCAACTGTTGATCCGTTTACATAAGTTAAAACGTCTGCTTTAGAACCAATATCCAAATGTGCTTTACCCATACCGGCAGCAAGGAAATTCAGATAAGTCGGCGCATTATCTAATACACCCGATAAGCCGCCCGTTAGCCAGTATAAAGAGTTAGTAGTAATCAGCTCAGGAGAAGTTTGTGCAAAAGCTCCAATTAATTGTAGGGCAGGCATCATCGTCGCAAAAATTCCAATGAATAAAAAGCCAACTTCACGAATCGGTTCAAAATCAAATTCATTCGCTTTCAAACATTCTTCATCGGCAAACTGATAAGCTGCAAAAGCACAACCTAACATGATCAGCTCTCTGATAAATGAAAACTTTTCTCCGTTATAATGAATAGCCGGTACCCAATCAAATACATTAGGATCGATAAATACCGCACAAATGGTAATCGCTAACCAGATTAAATTCTTAGTTCCGCTGATAGATATTTTTCCGCTGTACTGAGTACTATCATCAATATTATCTTTTAATACATTTCGACGGTCAATGAAATAGAAGAACAGACATAAAACTGCAATACCAAATGCCCACTTTCCAATTAAATGTGTGGCCGTCCAAAAGAAAGGAACCCCTTTTAAGAAACCTAAAAATAATGGCGGATCGCCAATGGGTGTTAAAGCACCACCTACATTGGAAACAATAAAAATGAAAAAGACAATGTGATAAGGCTTAATGCGCTCCTTATTCAATCGAATAAAAGGGCGGATTAAGAGCATCGAAGCTCCTGTGGTTCCTATTATATTGGCGATTACCGCCCCAAATACCAGCAATGCAATATTGACCATCGGTGTTCCCTTCCGGTCTACCTTTATCAATATTCCACCCGAAGCCACAAAGAGCGCAGCAATCAGGGTTATAAAGGAGGCATATTCTGCCAGCGAATGAATCGGCGAAATCGTATTATGTAATACCACCAGGTAATAGATCACTACAATTGCACCTAAGAGCACTGCAATTACAGGATAACGCTTATGCCAGAAATGCTCATAAAATAAGGGACCGGTTGCGATCATTCCCAATAGAATAACAAAAGGAATAACTGACCATGGTGCCGGATCAGCTCCGTGACCACCACCAGCATGTGAAACAATTTCACCGCTTTTGGTCATTTCAAAATCTTCACAATCTTCATCGACAGTTGTATCGATATTGTCTTCAACCAGATTTTGAGTGGCTTCGAGCACTTCCTGTACATCTCCTGAAGGCTCGGCCATCATCCATCCACCCACAAAAAATAAAAGGCTTAAAATGAAAATGTGTTTCTTCATCATATCTGTTTTTTAATTGGGCATTATTTTATTTAATGCAATATTAAATGCAGTTGAAGCTACATTCAATCCACTATTGTTTTGATTATATATTTCCTGAATTGCCTGTTGAATGGTATGACTTACATCACCAAAAATGGCATCATCAGATAATTCAACATCTCTATTCTGCATGAGATATGCAAAAACTCTTGCCATACCTAAATTGGCAACAAAATCAGGTATCAGACTGCATTTTCCATCAACGAACTTTGCCGTATCACCAAAGAAAATATCTTCATCCTGAAAAGGCACATTGGCACCGCTACTGATCACTTCCACACCTGCAGAAGTCATGCGATTCATGTGCTCCTGGCTCAATAATCTTGAAGCGGCGGCTGGAATAAAAATATCTGCTTTCATATCCCAAAGCTTCGCATTCACTTCATCGAAAGGCAACATATTTTCATCGCTTAGCTTATTCCCCTTTTTATTGTTGAATAATGCTTTTACTTCTTCAAATGAATATCCATCCGGATTCAATAAACCGCCATCTTTGTCGAGAATACCGATAATTTTAACTCCTTCCTGAGCCAGATAGAATGCTGCTGCAGATGCTACATTTCCCCACCCCTGAATAATTGCTGTTTTACCATTTAGATCTGCACTTTTAAAAATTTTATAAAAATGTCTGACCGATTCAGCTACTCCATAACCGGTAATCATATCGGCTACTAAGTATTTTGCAGCAATACTTGGAGTGTATTTAATATCTTCAACAACCTTAGAAACTCCGGCTCTTAATTGACCGATTAAGTGTATTTTTTCACTGTCTCTTGGTCTGAAATGACCATTAACAATACCTTCCTGCGGATGCCATATACCGAAATCTTCAGTGATCGGAATAACATCTTTTACTTCGTCTATATTTAAATCCCCACCGGTGCCGTAGTAATTCTTAAGCAGCGGACTTACCACTTCATACCAACGTCTCAGTACTTCGTCTCTTCGCGGGTCGTTCGGGTCGAAATTAATGCCCGATTTAGCTCCACCAATTGGCGGACCGGAAACAGAAAACTTAATTTCCATCACTTTTGCCAAAGACTCAACCTCACTTCGGTCAAGGCCTTTTCGCATTCTGGTACCACCGCCTGCGGCGCCGCCTCTGAGTGAATTAATGACCACCCAGCCCTGTGCTTCTGACTCCGGATCATTCCATTCAAATACAATCGCGGGTTCTTTTCTTTTAAATAGATTTAATCGTTCCTGCATAGCTCTGTTTAAAGCGCTGCAAAGGTAGTGATTCACCCCGACAATTCACATTGACTTTGTGTATATGCAGCACTCAAATTACTTCAATTGATCGTAGCTTCACTACAGATTTATTTATGGAAATATGCTGAAGGAAATTCTAAGCCCGCTGAACCTCGACGCTATCAGTTACGGGGATCGATATGCCTTTAACCAGATGGCAAATCACATTAAATTACATCATGAAAAGTTTCCGGACTTGTCGAATGTACACCTGGCAATTATTGGTGTGGAAGAAGATCGTAATGCCGTCGAAAACAAAGGCTGCGCTTACGGGCTCGATGATATCAGAAGACAGTTTTATCGTTTGTATAATCAACAACCCGAATTAGGTCTCGCCGATCTGGGTAACATAAAGCTTACAGAAAAAGTATCTGATTCTTATACCGCATTACAATTGGTGATTCAGGAATTGCGTGAATTTGATATTATTCCTATCATTCTGGGAGGAAGCCACGACTTAACATACGGTCAGTATATGGGTTTAGTGAAAGATAAGGGCTTGGTGAACCTGGCTGTAATCGATGAAAAAATTAATTTATACCATCCGGAAGAAACGCTGAACAACGAATCGTTCCTGTATAAAATACTGGATGAGCGATCTAAAAACTTATTTAACCTTAGCTTAATTGCATATCAGGAATATTTGG
>JAHDHT010000005.1:16213-21293 GCA_020631175.1 Chitinophagales bacterium | reverse complement strand
CGGCTTTCCTGTTTCGGTATTTATGAATACCATCCTGAATTTGATTATTATGATCAGACTTCACAACTAATTGCACAAATGATCTGGCATTTCGTGGAAGGATTTTATCAACGTAAGGGAGATAGCACACCTAAAAATGAAACGGCCCTTAAGTACACCGTTAATTTTGAACATACTGATCATCAGATTGAATTTATTAAAAGTAAAAAATCAGATCGATGGTGGATGAAGGTCCCTATTCTTACTAAGAAGAATAAGAAATTAAATCGTCATCAGTTAGTACCTTGCTCTTACAATGATTATCTCAACGCCTGTAATGAAGAAATCCCTGAACGATGGATGCGGGCTTATCTGAAAATAAATAACTGGGGAGAAAACCGAGTAGTTTAATTTGGCTTGAATAATTATAAGTGCTCGAGCAGTTTTTCAAGCGCTATTGAACGGGACCCTTTTAATAAAATGGTTCTGTTTTTCCAAGTAGCGGTTTCAATACGTTCTAATAAATCAAACGTGTCTTTAAACACTTTTTTCGCCGATGTAGATTTGTATTCATCGCCTACAAAATAAACTTCATTAAAATCAGAAACATTGCTTTGGTCAACAACTTTCTGATGAGCTTCATCAGCATAAGTGCCCAATTCTTTCATTGCTCCTAATATCAACACCTTATCTGCACCGTCCATTTTTTGAAATGCTGCAATTGATAGTTGCATACTGCTTGGATTGGCATTATAAGCATCTAATAAGATGGTGTTCTTCTTTGCTGTATGAACTACTTGCGATCGCTTATTTGAAGGTATATAGTTTTCAAGTGCCGCTTTAATATCTGTTGCCTCAACTCTGAAATATTCACCTATACAAATAGCCGCCATTAAATTGATAAAATTATATTGACCGAAAAGTTGACTTTCTATGTTTTGCTGATTCCAGAAAACAGTGGCATAATTACTTTCAGACGGTATGCCTACCGTATCTGCAAAGGGACTCTGGCCATACGTTTTTTTCGAATTAAAATCAAAGCGTTCAGCTTCATCTAAAATTACTTGCTGATCAGCATTGATAAAAGCAATACCTTCTTTTTTTAAAATCCAGTCAAATAATTCTGTTTTCGTTTTACGAACGCCTTCAAGGCTTCCGAAACCTTCAAGATGGGCGGCACCGATGGTAGTAATCAAACCGTAATTAGGTTCTGCAATTTCACAAAGCTCTTTTATATCGCCCGGTTTATTTGCGCCCATTTCGATTATAGCTAATTCAGTATCCTCATCCATCCGAAGTAATGTTAAAGGCACACCAATATGATTGTTAAGATTTCCAATCGTCGCTAATACATTATATTTCTTTTCAAGAACAGATGCCAGTAATTCTTTAGTGGTCGTTTTACCGTTTGAACCCGTTAAAGCAAAAACAGGAAAAGTAAATTGTCTTCGATGAAATCTTGCCAGTTCTTGTAATGCCTTAAGGCAATCGGGTACTAATATCGTTTTTGACTGATCTTTGAAATATTCCTCTTCATCAATCATTACATATTTTGCTCCTGCCTCAATCGCTTTTTCTGCGTAAGCATTTCCATTAAAATTGGGACCTTTTAATGCAACAAATAATTCATCTTTTTGAATGCTTCGGGTGTCGGTTGAAACTCCGCTGCATTTTAGAAAGAGCTGATGTAATTGTTCAATTGGCATAGTGTAAAATTAAATCAATTCGCATTAAAAAAGGGTCATTCCAAAAATGAAATGACCCTTGAGTTATTTTGAAAAGAAATTTTACTTTCTTCCTTTTTTACCTTTGAATTTGTTTCCGCCTTTAAAGCTGTTACCTGCAGGAGATCCTAAACGAATCATTGCACAACGGAAACCAACCATAGCAGAAGCCTGATCTTCTTCCAGATGTCTTCTTGCACCCGGAGATAAGAAATAAGCACGATCATTCCAGTTACCACCTTTCAATACTCTTGATTTATCTGAGATTAAAGTAGTAATACCGTAACCGTAAGCTACACCTGAAGACTCATCACCATCTTTGTAATCGATAGCATAACCTGCACGATAGTTTCTTCTGTTAATATTTTCTTCTTCTGTTACCTGACGGAAAGAAGATCTACCTAAACTGTCGAATACAGCTGATCCATCTTCATTTAACTGACGAGTTTTGAAAACGTTACCCCTGTGTGGGTTGAAATCTTCTGCATCAGAAGAAGTCATCGGACGATAAACATCCAATACCCATTCAGAAACATTACCGGCCATGTTAAATAAACCATAATCGTTTGGAAGGAAAGTTTTTACCGGAGCTGTAATTTCAGCATTATCATTTAAAGCACCTGCAACCCCCATGTTATCACCTCGACCTCTCTTGAAGTTCGCCTGAATTTTACCTTGCCATTTTGAACGGCGACCGAAACGAACATTCGCTCCATCCCAAGGATAAATTCTTCTGTCAGTAATTGCTTCATCGCCATTTACTTTATTACCGGTTAATGCTAATGCCGCATATTCCCATTCAGCTTCAGTCGGAAGACGATAATTCGGTTGAAGAATACCATCGTCAAATTTCACCTTTCTTTCTTCAGGTCCGTTTGGATCTAAGTTCTTTAGGTTCTTTTTAACGATACCTTCATACTCGCCTAATAGATAAGCATCAGTATTGAAGTGATCTTCATTTAACTGATTTGGATTACTTTCAAGAATACCTTGTTTAATCAATAAACCTTCATTTACACGATCAGATCTCCACTTAGCATATTCATTAGCCTGTAGCCAGTTAATACCAACTACCGGATAATCATTATAAGCCGGGTGACGGAAATAATACTCAACGAAAGGTTCGTTGTACGAAAGTTCATCCCTCCAAACTAAAGTATCAGGCAATGCCTTCCTTTTAATTTCAGGATAATCTTCTCCAAATACCTGATCTAACCAGAATAGATATTCGCGATAGTGTACGTTTGTAACCTCTGTCTCATCTAAATAGAAAGAAGAAACGGTAACTCGTCTTGGAACGTGATGAAATTCAAACATTACATCTTGTTCGGAATTACCCATTACAAATGTTCCACCTTCAACCAATACCAAACCGGGACCGGTTTCCTGTCCTTTAAAGTCTGCAACTTCAAAACCTCCCCAATCCGGATCGTTATAATTCCATCCGGTGGCTTCAGAAGTTTTCTTGTTACAAGAACTTAAAACTGAAACAACAAATAAGAGCGTAACCAATTGAAACAGTCTGTTCATACTAAACATCATTTTATAAATGGTTTTATAGAGAAAAACAAAAATAACAATAAAAGTAAATTTACCAACAGATGTTAGTGTAATCTACTTTACCTTAAAACATTAGGGCAATTTAGCCCCTTTTTTCGGTTTCGTTGCTTTGCTTTGTCTGCATCTTCAAAGGGCGTAATTTTCACTGCAATTTCGTGTGTTAATCCGGTGAAAGATGCCGGTTGACCCATGGAAACATCAATACTGTATCCCAGACCAACTACCCCTGTCTGATAACCTAGCATCACCATTAACGCATCAAAATTGCTAATAGTATGTCTGCCGAATAATCCAAGTGAAACAGGCCCATATCCAAACATACTTCCAGCCTTTATCTGATGAAACTTACCTTGATTGGCATAAAACAGGGAAGGAGCAATATAGGACTCCTGTGTCCCACGATTATTCATATAAAAGGTATTACCTGCGTGCAACGAAATACGCATTGGCAATATGCTTTCTTCCTCAATCTGCCCAATCGAAATATCTGGATAAGTAATATGCTTAAAGGAAGCACCTCCAAAAAAAGTACCTGTAAATATTAAAAGTCCGCCCGAAAGGTCGAACAAGGTTCGGTTCTCATCTGCGCCGATTTGTTCTTGTGTAGGAATATTTCCGGTTTGAACTCCTGCAAGTGGATCGATCTGGTCTCCCCAGAGCAGACTGCTGTAGCGAATACTACGCTGCATTACTCCTCCCTGAACGCCAAAATTAATCCCAACTTCAGAGTTAACCGGTAAAAAATAACTGTAAGAAGCCATCACCTGATAGGTGTTTACTAAACCATCTCCTGCTCTGTCTGCCATCAGCATCAGTCCGAAACCACTTCGAATCGGATCAAAATGCTGATCATAAGAAAACGATAAGGTTTTGTAAGCCTGATCAAATTGAGCCCATTGATCTCTGTACTGTAAAGCAAAAGTGGGGGTATAAGACAAACCTGTCATAGCCGGATTTAACTGTAAATGAGCCATATGAGTCATACTGTATTCCGGATCCTGAGCCTTAATTGTTTGCTGAATGCTTAAAAAAAGCATCAGCACGGCGACATATCTTAAACTTTGTTTGAGCATAAATGAATGCGAATGTAGTTGTTTTTACATTTAATGAAACAATGCCTTACTTTATTTGTACGTTGTAAGTGACACCTAAGTGAATAATAAACACCTTTACTGAATAGATATTATGAAATCCCGAAAAAATATTGTCATCAGCGGCTGCATCCTTCTGATTTTAATCGGAATCCATTCAACCTCTTTTGCCGGAGTTAAATCCTTCCAGAATAAGGTGGAAAGCTATACGCAAAGTCTTGAAGAACACCTTAAAGCAGGTGTAAAATCAGAAATGCCCATACTTCAATACCAAAAAATTGATGTCCCCGCCGGTAAAACGATCAGTAATGTGCAGATTATCGATCAAAAAACGGAGCAGGTTCAGATTAAGGGATTAGACCCGACCACACTTCAGGGAGATTTTTCTGTAAATGTTCGAACTGAGTATGTCAGAAAAAAAGCAATGAATCGGCTGGCAGTTAACCCTATCCGTTATAGATATGGACAAGTTGAAATTTTAAGTGATTATTCAATTAAATATGATCTTATCGACGCGCCACTTTTGAGAAGCTCTTCAAACACTTATGCATCAAATAGTGCATTGGCCAATGGAAGCTGGTTTAAATCCGGAATAGAGCAAAGTGGAATACATCAGATCAATCGTAATACATTAACTGAATTGGGTGCTGATCCAAATTCAGTTGATTTAGATAAAATCGGTATTTACCATTTTGGTGCAGGAATGTTGCCGGAATTAAATTCAAT
>JAHDHT010000005.1:3455-16113 GCA_020631175.1 Chitinophagales bacterium | reverse complement strand
AGGATGCCAACGGAAATAATCGCATGGATGAAGGAGATCGCATTTTGTTTTATGCAGAGGGACCAGACAAATGGTATTATGATGAAATTGCAGCGCGCTATATTTTTCAAAATCATTTATACGATACATTAAACTATGTTTTCATAAACGTTAATGATACGGATGGAGGAAATATTCAGGAAGCCGATGAAATAGACGGACCTGCAAATCAAACTTCTGATAGTTACGATTTATTGGCTGTTCATGAAACCGAATCGGCAAGTTTAATTGGGAGCGGGCGTGACTGGTTTGGTGAAGTATTTGAATTTAATACTTCCTATGATTTTAATTTCCAATTACCGTCATTAATCACTAATAATCCAATAAAAGTTACCACAAGAGCTGCCGGGCGTTCGACAAATTCAAGCAGCACAATGGATGTTTTTATAAATGGTTCAGCCGCAAATCAACATTTCTTTTCTCAGGTTTCAGATAATTATTTATACCCGTTTACTGATATTGACCGAACAACTTATATCGACAACGTTAGCAGCAATAATTTAAATTTTAACTTGGTATACAATCAACCTACTGCTTCATCGTCTGCCTGGTTAGATTATATCCAAATTAATGCAAGAGGAAATTTAAATCTTGAGCAGCATAATGGTCAATTTGTTTTTTCTGACTGGAATAGTATTGGTTTAGGTTCTACAACAGAATATCAAATTTCGAATGCTTCCGCTGGTACGGAAATTTGGGAAGTAAGTGATGTTTCATCCATCCGAAAAATGAAAACTAGTAATTCGGGAGGACAAATTAGTTTTAAAGCTGAGAGCAATACTTTAAGAAAATATATTGCTTTTGACGGAAGTGCTGTTTTTCAAACGGTGCCACTAGGTGCTGTTGAAAATCAAAACCTTCATGGACTTCCACAAACTGATTATTTAATCGTTTCTCCTGAAGAATTTAAAAGTGAAGCTCAGCGTGTTGCAGATTTTCATTCAGAAAAATACAGCGTTGAAATCGTAAGCCCTCAGCAAATTTATAATGAGTTTTCAGGAGGGATGACTGATGTTACGGCTATCCGTAATTTTGTTCGCATGTTTTATGATCGTGCTGGTTCAGAAGCTGAAATGCCTAAGTTTCTTTTACTTTTTGGTGATGCCTCGTATGACTTTAAAAATATTGTTTTCAAAGCGGATAACACGAACTTTGTTCCTTCCTTCCAATCCTGGGATTCAAATGACCCTACCGACACTTATGCCACCGATGATTATTTTGGTTTATTAGATTTAAATGAAGGTGATGACCTGGATAATATTGGAATTCCTGATCTTGCCATTGGTAGAATTCCGGCAAAGAGCGTTCAGGAAGCAAGAGATTATGTAGATAAAATCTATGATTATAAAGTACAGGAAACATTAGGTGACTGGAGAAACAATTTTACAATTGTTGCAGATGACGAAGACGGCAACCTACATTTTGATCATGCAGAAATCCATATGGACAATATGGAAGTCACCCATCCTGAAATTAATTTAGATAAAGTTTATATCGACACTTATCAGCAGGAAAGTACTACCGGCGGATCAAGATACAGCAATGTAAATGAGGTTATAAATCAACGTTTATTTTCGGGAACATTTGCCGTGAATTATATTGGTCATGGTGGAGAAAATGGTTGGGCTCATGAGCGCATACTTCAATTCAAAGACATCGATTCTTGGACGAACAAATATAAGCTTCCTCTATTCATTACGGCTACTTGTAGCTTTAGTCATTTCGACAATCCGGGTAAACACAGCGCCGGTGAAGAAGTGTGTATTAAAGCCGAAGGAGGCAGCATTGCGATTGTAACAACGGTTAGGGTAGTATACGCTAATCAAAATCTCGCATTAAACCGTTCATTTTTAAAATATTTATTTAACAGAGAGAATGGAGAACACATGCCTGTAGGCCGTGTTTTAGAATTATCTAAACAAGATTATTTTGATAATTTATTATCGATGCCTGAAGGTATTTTAATTAACTTAAGAAAGTTTGTTTTATTAGGTGATCCTGCCTTAGTTTTAAATTACCCCGAATACAATGTAAGCACTACGAAAGTGAACGGGCAGGATATAGGTCAGGTAACGGACACCCTTAAGGCTTTAAGTAAGGTTACAATCTCCGGTCAGATTACCGGGAACAACAACGAACTGCTTTCTGATTTTAATGGAATTGTTTACCCTACCATATTTGATAAAGCTGTTCAGTATAAAACGAGAGCTAACGATCCGGATAGTGAGGTCGACTCATTTATGCTTCAGAGAAATGTTGTATTTAAAGGAGCAGCTTCGGTAACTAATGGATTATTTGAATTCGATTTTATTGTTCCTAAAGATATCACCTTCAAAGTTGGTCAGGGTAAAATCTCTTATTATCTAGACGATAATAATTCGATCGATGCGCATGGTTATGATGATTCTATTTTAATCGGTGGCATTTCTGATGAAACAGATTGCGATGCTTCGGGACCGGACATTGATATATATATGAATGATAATAATTTTGTTTCGGGTGGAATGACGAATGCTAATCCTGTTTTATATATAGAGCTGGAAGATCAAATGGGAATAAATACAGTAGGTAACGGAATTGGTCATGATTTAACTGCAGTTATTGACGGTGATGAACAAAATGCTATCATTCTGAATGAATTTTATTTGTCGGAAGTGAATGATTATACCAAAGGAACCATTCGCTATCCGCTTAGTAATCTTTCACCCGGAAAGCATTCAGTAGTTGTCAGAGCATTTGATGTTTGTAATAACTGGGGAGAAGCTTATCTGGAGTTTATTGTTGTAGATGATGAGGATATGCAATTAAGTCAGGTGCTTAATTATCCTAATCCGTTTACAACGAATACAACTTTCATGTTCGAACATAACCGCCCCGGAAGAGACCTGAAAGCGGTAGTAAATATATATTCATTGTCTGGTAAAATGATTAATAGCATACAGGGTGTTATTCCTTCCGAAGGGTTCAGATCTACCGGATTGAGCTGGGATGGGTTAGATGAATTCGGCAATCGAATTGGAAGAGGAACCTATTTATATAAAATAAGTCTGATTGACGGTGACGAACATATTATCAGTGACTTTCAAAAATTAGTTATCCTGCAATAATAATTCATCTAAAAAAGTGTTATTTTTGCACACTAATTTTTTAAGATCTATATGATTACGCGATTATATTCATTTTTCACCTGCGTATTTTTATTCTCTGTTATCTCTAATACTTCATTTGCTCAAATTAGCTTTTGCGAAGCGAATGGAACATCTTCAGAGGATTGTATAAATGTTGTAAGTACAGCTGTGCCATTGTTGCGAGCTACTTCAGAAGCTCGTTCAGGTGCTATGGGAGATGTTGGTATTGCCATTTCTCCTGATGCCAATTCTTTATACTGGAACTCAGGTAAGCTGGCTTTTGCGGAAAACCCGGTGGGTGTTTCTGTTTCATTTTCTCCCTGGTTAAGACAATTAGGAATTAATGATATCTATTTATCAAACTTATCTGCTTATGTAAAGCCGGATGATGTTCAGGCTATTGGAGGTTCTCTTAGATATTTCTCTTTTGGTAGTATTCAGTTTACCGACATTAACGGGATGGATCTTCAGCAGTACCGACCGAATGAATTTTATCTTGATTTCGGATATTCAAGAAAACTATCTAATTCAGTTGGTCTTGGTTTAGTGTTAAAATACATCCACTCTGATCTTGCTCAAGGGCAAAATGTGAACGGAAGCCAGATCAAAGTAGGTCAGGCTGTTGCCGCAGATGTTGGCTTTTATTATACCAACGATATCGCTTTAGGAAGTTCTGATGCTATTTTAAATCTAGGTATGAATATCAGTAACATCGGAAATAAGATTTCATACACAGACGACAATACCGTTAGAGATTTCATTCCGACAAATTTAGGTGTTGGAACAGCACTTGATCTTTTATTTGATGACTACAACAAACTAACCATTGCCGTTGATGTAAATAAATTATTGGTTCCTACTCCTGTTGCAGATGATTTAGATGGTAATGGTCAGCCTGATCACAGAGACTTCAATGCCATTCCCGGAATCTTCGGTTCTTTTAGTGATGCACCGGGTGGTGGAGCAGAAGAATTAAGAGAGTTTATGTATTCTGCCGGTTTAGAGTATTGGTACAATGATCTTTTTGCATTGAGAATGGGTTATTTCCATGAGCATGCTACCAAAGGAAATCGTAAGTATTTTACAATGGGTATGGGAGTTAAGTACAATGTATTCGGACTTAATGTTTCTTACCTTGCGCCAACTACCGGTAACCAGCATCCTTTAGCAAGAACACTTCGTTTCTCGCTATTATTCGATTTCGATAATGTTAATGCAGCAAACTAAGCTTGGCCTTTAGAGTCGGCTTTGGTTATGATGTTCATCAACTGGAGGAGGGCGCTACCTTCACTCTGGGTGGTATTGTTTTAGATTATCATAAAGGTGCCACAGGTCATTCTGATGCTGATGTATTAATTCATGTTATTTGTGATGCACTGCTTGGGGCCGCTAATCTTGGAGATATAGGCCAACACTTTCCTGATACAGATCCTTCCCTTAAAGGTGTTGACTCTAAAATATTATTAAAGGATGTGATGGCTTTAATTCGGAAGGAAGGATATAAGGTAGGTAATATAGACTCTACCGTTTGTCTTCAAAAGCCAAAACTAATGCCGTATCTGCCTGAAATGAAAGCGGTCCTAGCTGAAACAATGAACATAGAAGTTCAAAAGATATCTATAAAAGCTACGACTACTGAAAAATTGGGATTTGTAGGAAGAGAGGAAGGAGTAAGTGCGTATGCGGTTGTATTAATTGAGCAGTCTTAACTACTCAATAATTCCTTAAGTTTTTCAAGGCTAATTGGTTTTTCAATATAGCCCTTTACACAAGCAAAAGATGCTGCCTTTTCTTTATCACTCTCTTCAGAGGAGGTACTGAGCATATAAACCTGCACCCCTGAATCTTTCTTCTTAGCGCAAAACTGATTCAAAAAATCCCATCCGTTCATTACGGGCATATTTATATCCAATAAAATCAATTCCGGAACCTCTCCATTTAACTCATCAAGAAATTCAAGGGCTTCAGAAGCTTTATCGAAAATTATGGGCTTGATCTGACTATCAATTTTATTGATTAAAAACTGATGGTAATAATTTGTAGCATAATCATCATCGATCAATATTACCTTCTTATAACTCATGTATCTTTACTAATTATTATATTATAAACTTACGAAAACACTTGTTCCGGCTCCGGGCTCTGATTCAATCCATATATTTCCATCGTGTGCCTCAATAATTCGTTTACATAAGGCGAGTCCGATTCCTGTTCCCGGATATTCGTGATGGTTGTGAAGCTTTTTGAACAATCCA
This sequence comes from Chitinophagales bacterium, assembly GCA_020631175.1. Classification (GTDB taxonomy): domain Bacteria; phylum Bacteroidota; class Bacteroidia; order Chitinophagales; family JAHDHT01; genus JAHDHT01. The sequence continues at coordinate 10,691 of JAHDHT010000005.1, read as the reverse complement.
AAAATATGATCTTTGTACTCTTTAGCAATACCTATACCCAGGTCACGAACCTCAACCAGTGTTTTACCATTCTTTTGACGAGCTAATACTGTAACCGTTTCCTTTGAAAATTTTAAAGCATTTGAAATCAGATTTTCCATTAAAATGCCAAATAACTTTTTATCAGCCTTTATTGCATCAACACCTTCTATATCAAACTTAACACGGGCTAACTCTGCCGGACTTAATTGTGCCTTTAACTGTTCTAATATGGGGTCAAACTCTAAGTTTGTTATAACCACCTTATTTGCCCGCAAAAACAATAACAAATCGTTTACATTTGCTTCAATTCGATCTACTCCGGAAGTTATAAAGGCCAGAAATTGCTTTTCTTCATCAGATAATTTCTCTTTAGCTGTTTGATTCAATAAACCTGAAAAGTTTCTGATATTATGGATAGGCGTTTTTAAATCATGGGAAGCTATAAAAGCATAATCTTCTAAAGATCTTGAAGCCTGATTTAAGGCTTTATTTTGATTTGTAAGACTTGAAATTACTGGCTTGAAAACCCCCAGAAATTCAAATAGTATCACCGATAAGGTAATTAGAGCCATCATTATTTCAAGAATGATAATCGTTCGAAGTTTCTTTTGAGAACTAAGCTCAAGGTCGTAAACCACATTATTCATTCCCGAAAGAAATTGCTCCTGATTGGCTGCGAGTACTGCAAGTTTATCACTGTCTAACTCGTCAAGAACCGCTATTTGCTGTTCTGCATATTCTAATTTACCGCTTAATAAATCCAATTTACTAGCCAATGCCTGTTCAATTGGAGCAATGTTCATTTCTTCATTGCCATTGATAAGCGCATAATGAGTGCTTTCCCAATTATTATAAAGGTCTTCTATGTCAAATTTTAACTCTGAAGATGGATTAAAATGATATTGTTGAATTTTCGCTAACAGCTTTTGACTGTACATACGTTGCTTACCACTAATATTGATGATTTGAGCATCATAGCGCTTTTGTGACAACCAAAATTGTATAACAATCTGATTCACAACAATTAATAATGCTGTAAGCAATATTATAAAAAGATATTTACGTTCTAACTTCACTATTAGTAGCCTTTACTTTATACGACTTTCTGAGAGCTAAGTTTTGAAAAAAGGGTTGTTTTCTTGCTCAAATCCAATATTAGTCGCGGGTCCGTGTCCAGGGTGAACAATCGTTTCTGCCGGTAATTTAAATAATTTTTGCTCTATACTGTTAATCAAGGTCTGATAATCTCCTCCCGGAAGATCAGTTCGGCCAATACTCATCTGAAAAAGTACATCCCCTCCAATCAAAAATCCTCCCGATTCTGAATACAAACAAACGCTTCCCGGAGAATGACCCGGTGTAAACAGTACTTGTAAACTATGTTCACCCAATAGTACGTTTTTTCCTTCTTCCAGGAAAATTTCGATATCCGGAGAAGGGTCAACCGTGATGCCCATAGCCGCTCCATACTCAGTAACAGGAGCCAAAACAGGGATTTCCTCCTTATGCGCTTCCAGCTTTAAATTATAAGTTCGGGCGATAAATGCATTTCCCAAAACATGATCAATATGACAATGGGTATTGATCAGTTTAACCGGATTTAATCCTTCATTTCGAATAAAATCTTCTAAAGTATCGCGTTCTGCCTGCTCATAACAGCCCGGATCAATGATAATTGCCGACTTTTCTTCATCATACACTAAATAAGTGTTCTCCTGGTATGGATTAAAGGTAAATTTTACAACATGTAGCATGCTTATTCGTTTTATTGCAGCAGGATTGAACAAATGTATACATCATTGATGAAGAGTTCGTATTTTCTGCAAAATTTCCTTGCTGTTTTATACGGTTTAAAAACTGAAATAATATTGAATAAAAGATTATACATACTACTTTATTGTTTACTGGCCTGCTTACTTATAGGCACATCCGGAAATACACTTAAGGCGCAGGGCTTCTTCACCGACTTTGGTAAAAACAGAGTACAATATCACGATTTCGAATGGTCCTTTTATGAAAGTCCAAATTTTATCGTGTATTTCTATCAGGGAGGAAAAGAACTGGGGAAATTCAGCACACTTACTGCAGAAGAGCATTTGTCGGATGTGCAAAATCAATTAGAATATAATGTAGATCGTAAAATTGAAATTCTGGTTTATCATAATGTGTCTGATCAAAATCAAACTAACATTGGAAATTTTTACGAAAATGAACGGAACACAGGCGGTACAGCAAGAGTAATAGGAAATAAAGTATTTGTCTATTTCGATGGAAATCATCAAAATCTAAAAGAGCAAATCAGGGGAGGAATAGCAGAAGTGTACGTGAGTAATATGCTCTTTGGCGATAATGTACAGGAAGTTTTACAAAATGCATTCTTACTAAATCTACCGGATTGGTTCAGGCAGGGATTAATTAGTTATATCGGAAAAGGATGGAATACAGAGCTCGACAATCGCTTAAAAGATATGGTCCTGGATGGATATAGCATTGAAGATTTCAGCAAATTAAATAATGAACAGGCTGTTTTTGCCGGACATGCACTTTGGCATTATATAGCGAATAATTACGGCAGAAATACGATTCCCAATTTGCTTTACATTACCAGAGTTAATCGAAGCCTAGAAAGTGGTTTTGTTTATGTGATCGGTCAAAGCTTAAAAACAACTATTGAAGATTGGGAACAGTACAATAAACAACTCTATGCGCTTGATGAAAAAAAGCGTAATGCACTGGCCGAAGAAAATCTGATTTATGCCCAAAAGAAAAAGGATGTAAAAATTACAAATCTCGCTCTATCATCTACCGGAAAGTATCTCACTTTCTGTGAAAATAAAAACGGGCGATATAAAGTCTGGTTATATGACTTAAAAGAAGACCAGAAAACACTTTTACATAAAGGAGGATTAGCCTCTCAGGACTTACCGGTGAATACAAATTATCCGCAATTAGCCTGGAGTAAAAAAGGTAGCCGCCTGGTTTTAATTTATCAAAAAAGGGACCGTTTATTTTTAATGAATTACTCTGCCCAAACAAAAGAAAAAGAAATTGCAGAAATAACAAAATTCGAACAGGTAATAGATGTATCTTTTACCGATGATATAAGAACGGTGTTGTTATCGGCTGTTAGAAACGGGCACTCTGATATTTACACTTACTATATGCCCACCACAAGAATCTCCCAAATCACAAACGATTATTGGGATGATTTACATCCTTCATTTTATCAGGATAGTTTGAGAAAAGGAATTCTTTTTACTTCGAACAGAATAAACGACACACTTTCTACAGAAAAACTCGACACGATTTTGCCGGATGGAAATTTTGATGTGTTCTTTTACGATCTTGATAATCCGACAGATGTTGTCGCCAGATTAACAGAAACAGAACATGCCAATGAAAAAGATCCTGTTCAGTATACAGACGGATGGATTTCATACACTTCGGATTTGAATGGAATTCGTAACCAATATGTGGGCCGTTTGGATTCAACATTTGTACGTAAAGACACATTAATTTATTTTAAAGATGGCATTATAAGCAACAACACCACATTAAATATTGACTCTTTACAAGAAGCTGGAGAAATCGACTCTTTAGGTACAGAAAATATTTATGCTACTATAGCGGTCTCCTATCCAAATTCAAATTATAACAGAAACATTTTACAGCAAGACATTGCTTATAAAAAGAACAAGAGTGTATTCCTGAAATACACCGACGGAAAATATCGGCTATTCGATTTGAAGAATAAACCTGTGGAAGACGGTTTTAAAGATCACAATTTAAAACTTACACCCTATAAACAGACCGTTATTAATCAGTACGAGTATCAACAAAGTATAAAGTCTGCGCCGGAAAGCTCACTTGAAGAAAACATAAAGAATGATACAATAATACTTGAAACTAACGGCACAGAAAGCGATAGTTTAAAAAACGACGACATAGAAATTGAAATTGAAGATGTAGAAACAACAGATGAAGTTGATACAGATGATTATTCTTTTGAAACCGATTTTGACAATGCTGAAACCGATTCGCCCGCAGAAGAAGATGATGATGAAATAAAGATTCAAATCTATAATGCCAATAATCAAAGAGAAAGCTCAGATATAAAAGTTGAATTTGAATCAGCTTATGATGAAAGAGATAAAGATGAGCCCTTATTTAAACCAACTAAAGTTCGAACTTACACGAATAAATTTGCGATTGAAAGTGTAACTGCTCAATTAGATAACAATATTCTTTTTACGCCTTATGAAAAATATTTTGACTATGGAGATTTAGGTGAATTAGCAGCTCTTGAAGTTCCATTATTCGGAGAGGTAGATTTAAACTCGACCAATAAATACTCAATTAGTGATTTATTTGAGGATTACCGGATTATTGGAGGTTATCGATTCCCATTAAGCTTTAACGGGATGGAGTATTTTCTGGAATATCAGAATTTCAAAAAGCGACTCGATAAAAAATTACTGTATTACAGAAAATCTGATGTGGAACTTACTCCTGAACAATTATCTGATGGTACTTACTCTTTTCAAAATCAGTATTTCGCCAGAAACCGATTTACTTATATGCAGGGTAGTTTAATTTATCCGCTTGATTTTGCAAGATCAATTCGGGGACATGTTGGATGGAGAAATGAAAAAAGCAGTTTTATTTCTGAAGAAATTGTTAGTTTAAATTTACCCGACCAAATGGAAAACTGGGCTTTCTTAAAACTCGAATATATTTTCGATAATACGAAAGACCTAGCGCTTAATTTAAGAGAAGGGACCCGTTACAAATTTTACACAGAAGTACATAAAGATTTTACCGGAATAATTAATGACAGAGAAGTTAAATTCAATTTAAATAAGACAGGCATAATGGGTATTGCCGGAGTTGATGTGCGCCATTATCAGAGACTGTATAAAAAGATTTCCTTGTCAGGTCGATTTGCTGCCGCTACATCTTTTGGTAAACAAAGAATGTTGTATTATTTAGGTGGCGTTGAAAACTGGATCAACTTTTATCGTCCGGCAGCTCAGGTTTATGATTACACAACGCCCGTTTCAGATAATGTAAATTATGTTTTTCAATCACAGGCAAATCAATTACGTGGCTTTAAAGTAAACGGTAGAAATGGTAATAGTTTTGCCATTATCAATACCGAACTGCGGGTGCCTGTTTTATCCACCTTTAGCAATAAAACTGTTCGATCAGAATTTCTACGAAATTTTCAGGTAGTACCATTTTTTGATTTCGGAACAGCATGGGAAGGAGCAAGTCCCTTTAGACAAGAAACACCATTTATTCAAAACACCATCGACACCGGAGGAGATACCGGTGGTGTGCTGGTAACCGTAAATTATTTCCGTAATCCATTCATCGGTGGATACGGTGTAGGTTTTCGCTCCAAACTATTTGGTTATTTCCTAAAGTATGATTTTGCATGGGGAATCGATAATGGAAAAAACACAGACAACATTCAATATTTAAGTTTCGGTTTAGACTTTTAGTCGAATACATATTTAACATTAGATTATGCGTACCTTAGAGCAGTGAACGAAAACTCTAAAGCCCACCTTGCTCTGTTCATTGTTGCCCTTATTTATGGTGCAAACTATTCGATAGCTAAAATTGCTTTGCCCGAATTTATAGAACCCTTCGGCTTCATTTTGTGCAGGGTAGCTTTCGGTCTCGTAGTTTTCTGGGCAATAAGTATTTTTCAGAAAACAGAAAAAATATCCATCCGTAAAGAAGACCGTTGGAGGTTTCTTGCCTGCGCATTTACCGGAGTAGCTTTTAATCAACTTATGTTTTTTAAAGGTCTTTCTTTAACCAGCCCGATTAATGCATCGATCATTATGCTTACCACGCCAATTTTAGTCCTGGTCTTATCCGGTTTTATTTTAGGAGAAAAATGGAGCATAAAAGGAACGGTAGGCATACTAGCCGGAGCAGCAGGGGCTTTTCTTTTGATTGGAGCAGGAGAAAGCTATGGAGCAGGGAGCCGAACAGGTGATCTGTTTATATTGTTAAATTCAAGCAGCTATGCTTTTTATCTTATCCTCGTAAAACCATTAATGAAAAAGTATCCCCCATTATTCATTATACGTTGGATTTTTACCATTGGAATATTCTTTATCATTCCGTTTAGTTTACAGCAGTTTAATCATGTAGAATGGGCAACATTTACGATGCCTGTATGGGCTTCTTTCGTTTTTGTTATATTATTTGCCACTGTTTTCACTTATGGCCTAAATATTTACGCTTTGAAAAAAGTAAGCCCTTCAGTCGTTGGATTCTATATTTACCTCCAACCTTTGCTTGCTTCGCTCATTGCTATATCTATGGGTAAAGATGAGTTGAATGTTTTGAAATGTATTGCTGCTCTGCTTATCTTTATCGGAGTATATTTAATTCAACACATCAGACCCACGGCTACTAAAAATGCAGCATGATATATTCGATGACAGGCTTCGGTAAAGCCGAAGTAAAAATAGCCGGAAAACAGATTTTTGTGGAAATAAGAAGCCTCAATAGCAGGTATACTGATGTCACCATGAAAATTCCACCAGTTTATAATGAGAAAGAAATTGTTCTAAGAAAGAAACTGGCCGCAGATCTTAAAAGAGGAAAAATCAATATGATTATTACTCAGTTGCTGGATGACGAAAATGCTGCGGAAGCACCAATTAATGCAAGCTTATTTAAAGCCTATTATCGAACGGTTTCGAGACTATGCGATGAATTAGGAAGTGATAAAAATGATATTGTTGGCAGCATATTAAGAATACCTCAGGTTTTAAATCCGGAAAAGGAATTTTTAAATGCTGAAGAATGGACAGTTGTTCTGAAAGGAATCGATCAGGCAATAAATGAGTTAACCATTTTTCGGGAAGAAGAAGGAAAAGCATTATTAAATGATTTTACCCTCAGGTTGAAAAATATTGAATCTTTAAAAGAAGAAGTAAAAATTATTGAACCGGCCAGAAGTAAAAAAATCAAAGAGCAACTGGAAAACAAAATTCACCAGTGGGGACATAAAGATGAAATCAACAAAAACAGAATTGAAGAAGAGTTGATCTTCTATCTTGAAAAGCTTGACATAACGGAAGAAATCGTTCGTTTAAGTGCACACGTTAAAAACTTCATAAGTGAACTCAATAAAGACACTGCAATGAAAGGAAAAAAACTAAACTTCATCGCCCAGGAAATGGGAAGAGA
>JAHDHT010000005.1:0-3355 GCA_020631175.1 Chitinophagales bacterium | reverse complement strand
ACACTGCAATGAAAGGAAAAAAACTAAACTTCATCGCCCAGGAAATGGGAAGAGAAATAAATACCATGGGAAGCAAAGCTAATGATGCCGGCATACAGGAAAAAGTAGTAGAGATGAAAGACGAGCTCGAAAAAATTAAAGAACAATTATTAAACGTACTTTAATTAGCCGGTCAAATAAATCATACAGTTCATAAATTATGCTGCCAGAAGAAATTGAACCGAAATTAATTATTGTTGCCGCCCCATCAGGTGCAGGTAAAACAACGATTGTACATCATCTGCTCGATGTTATGCCCGGTCAGCTCTCCTTTTCAATTTCTGCATGCAACAGGAAAAAGCGCCCAAATGAAGTCGATGGAAAAGATTATTATTTCTTAAGCACTGCATCCTTCCGCAAAAAAATTGAAGCCGGTGATTTTGTTGAATGGGAGGAAGTTTATGAAGACAACTATTACGGCACTCTTAAAAGCGAAATCGATCGGATTGGCGCTACAGGAAAACATGTAATCTTCGATGTTGATGTAAAAGGAGCACTCAATATCAAAAAACAATATAAAAACCGCGCCTTGGCCATATTTATAAAACCGCCCGATATTGCAAGTCTGAAAAAACGCCTTGAAGGAAGAGCAACAGAAAGTTCTGCATCCATCCAGCGAAGAGTAAAAAAAGCTGCTTCTGAAATGAAATATGCAGCAGAATTCGATGAAATTGTTTTAAATGACAAACTCGAAGAGGCTAAAACATCAGTATATCAGATAGTTAACAAATTTTTGAAGGCCTGACTTAGCAAATAATTGATTTTTGCCCTATATTTATAATGTATGGTATCATTATCAACCAAAGGCGTTAAAGTTAGCGTTGAGACCTTTTATCAGAGCGATATTTCGCAGCCGGTAAACAACGAATATATGTTTGCTTATCGCATTACAATTGAAAATCAAAGCTCAAATACAGTAAAACTACTCAAACGCAAATGGATTATTGTCGATGCTTATGGCAAAGAAAGAGTCATAGAAGGCGAAGGCGTAATCGGAAAACAACCAATAATCGAATCTGAAAGCAGCCATCAGTATGTATCAGGCTGCCATCTTAAAACAGATATCGGTAAAATGTTTGGTTTCTACACAATGGAAAGGATTATTGACGGAGAAGTGTTCGACGTTAAAATACCAGCTTTTCAAATGGTTGCGCCATTCAAATTAAACTAATACTTTAAGTAAATAAACTATTGACCTCCACTTACTTTTAATTGATTTTCAGCACTTTCATCTTCAGATGGAATAGGCATTTGAATGGTCTCATCCGAACTAGCATCATCATCGGCAGAAACATCTGTTTCAACAGGTAAATTTTGGAAAGGAATAGCATCTAACTCAGGTTTCCAGGCATCCACTACTAATTGATAATCATCCATCAAGCCCTCCTTCACAGGTTTAGAAGGTGGCAACTTCTGCTTAAACGGATCGACCTGCTTTCCATTTTTCCAGAAACGGAAACATAAATGCGGACCTGTCGCTAAACCAGTTTGTCCAACATAGCCAATAATATCGCCCTGCCGAACCATTTTACCCGGCTTTATACCTTTTCCAAATTTTGATAAATGTAAATACTGCGTTGTATACGTTCCATTATGCCTGATCTTTACATAATTACCATTGTACTTTTTATACCGCGCTTCCGTAATAGATCCATCCCCAACAGCTCGAATCGGTGTACCTTTAGGAGCCGCATAGTCGGTTCCCAAATGTGCTTTATAGCGTTTAGTTACGGGATGAAATCGGCGTCGGGAAAAACGTGAACTGATTCGGCTATACTTTAATGGCGCTTTTAAAAACTGCTTTCGCAAACTCTTTCCTTCCAAATCATAATAATCCCACATATGATCCTGCTCAAACATAAATCCATAGAAATCCGTGCCTCTGTGCTCAAACCATGCTGCCTTTATTTCACCAACACCAACCGGCTCACAATCAATATATTCCTCCTCAAAAATAACCTTAAAACGGTCGCCCTTCTGAATGCGATAAAAATCAACACTCCATGCATAAACCTCTGATAATGCATTCGCTAAAACAGGACTCAAATGATTATCCAGCATTGTTTCATACAAAGAAGACTGGATAACTCCACTCGCTTGCCGCAGCTCTTTAGTGATTTTACGTTCAACCACTTCCACATTCGTCTCATCCGTCAAATCATAAATTACATATTTATAAACGTTCGGCTCATAGACAAAATACTGGGCGACATCAAGCGAATCACCCTCTTTTAGAAAAATCGTATACGGCTTGTTGTAGTTAATACTTCGCACATCGGCCGTATCTTTTGACTTTCTCGCCAGCTTATCAATTTGCACATAATCAACATGATGGCGCGTTAAAATCTCACCTAAAAACTCATTTTTGCGAATTTTTTCCTGTACGACTTTGAACGAATCGGTCGCAAAACCGAAAAGCATTTTCGGAATAGCATTTTCTTCTTCCACCGGATTCGGCGCTTCCGTTTTAAGCGCGACCAGTTTGTTTTCTGTTTGTAATATCGGTTCAGAAACCTCAGCATCAGAAGATGCAGATTGATAAGAAGGAATCAGGTGAAAACCAACAAAATATGCTGCCATACACAAGACGATCGCCACTAAAATTTTTATAACATTTTGCACTATTGCTTTGCTGATTTTTCGAAACACTAAAATAATTTTTTAATAACAGAAAATGCAGGATTTATCCTTGTTTAACGCTTTAGTTGTGCTAAATTCTATACAATATTTAAGCCCTTGAAAGTGACGGTTTTATGAAACCCTTTTCTAAAGGTTGAATTCTTTAACCAATATATTTTTATACTATGGAAGGTTTAATCGTTTGGCTGCTCATTGGATTAGCAGCCGGTTTTCTAGGCGCATTTCTTTTGAAAGGGAGAGGTCTTGGTTTCGTTGGTAATTTGCTGGCAGGTCTGGCAGGTTCATTTGTGGGCGGATGGTTGTTTTCAGCTTTAGGTATTTCTATCGGAAGCGGATACATCGCAGCTATCATTCCTGCAGTCGTCGGAGCCATTTTGGTCCTATTGGCCATCAGTTTTATTAAACGAAATACGTAAAAAGGCTTTCGTTAAGTCAAAAAGGTCTCTCATTTTGGGAGGCCTTTTTTGTTCGCATAATGTTTGATTTGTTTGGGCAGCGGCCGGGCTTTACGTTCCAATCTTTTAGCCAAAAGCCAAGTGCCGCTAAATTTGCTTGTAGCTTCCGCCGGTCGCTCCAATCAGCTAAGCCGCACTAAACTTTTGCCAAAAAGTATTTCCTCTGCAATCCCTGCTGCGGTTATTAAAACGTAGTTAGGTGTAAGGTACAAGTCGTAAGT
>JAHDHT010000501.1 GCA_020631175.1 Chitinophagales bacterium | reverse complement strand
AAGAGCCGGTTTCTCCTGCAATGATGATTTTATTCGAATCTACATTCTGACTCATAAGGATTTCTTTAATCTTTCTTGCTCTCGCCATTGCGACTTTATCCATATCTTTTTTAGAACTTTCTTCTTTGTATGCTTTTCCGGAAAGTCTAAGATTAATGGCGTCTTCTTTATTTAAGTATTTACCTATTTCTCCCAGAATATTATTCATTTCTCCTTCCACTTCCGGTACGTCGTCTGCTAAATTGAAATAGATATTATCACTTGTTTTGAAATTAAAGTTTGACTTATCACTAATTTCAAAGGGTACTACTTTTTTTACCGGTTCCGGGGGAGTGCATAGGTTTTTAATATTACAGGTATAATAATATACTGAAAAAGCACACCAGGCGGTGAAAACCAGAAATCCTACAAAGAATGTTCTCATTACTTTATTTATCCCTTACCTATACGGTAAAATAGAACAAAAGTTTTTCTTTTTTACAGATGTATTGAGAACATTATCATAATGTTAATAAAATCAAAAAAAATGTATATAAGTATTATTGATGATGTCGCGGGGCACCATCAACTACTTAAAACCTGCATCGAAATAGGAGGTTTGTTTATTAAACTGAAATCTTAAAGATTAGCATGAATCCATGCATCTTTATTTAGCATTTCTTTAACCTTTGGCAATTGATTGGAAGCGTCAGATTTGTTTGGTCCGGCAAGAATTCCAATTCTATTATAGCCACTCGGTCCCGGCAAGAGATATGCCTTGTATCCTTGAGCTCTAATCTTTTCAGCATCGGCAATTGCTTTTGCTTTCCCTTTTACTGATCCAACAATTAAATAGTACCCTTTCGGAGCCTGATCTACATCTGAGGTATGCGTTTCACTGCTGGTTTCAGTATTATTCGTGGTGGAAGCATTATTTGATGATGAAGTGGTTTCAGTCGTCGCTGAATTAGTATTCTCAATTTTTTCTGCTACGTCCGTATTAGCCGTATTCGATTCGGGGCTACTTTCAGTTGATTCTGACTGATTATCTGTTGTATTGTCTGTTAAAACCGGCGTTTTTGTTTTGTCTTCAGTCTGTTTTTTAATTTGCTCTACAGGATTTTTCTTTTCAGTTATTGGTCCTGACTTTTTAAAGAAAAGCTGATAAATAAGGAAGCCCAGCAGCATTAAAATTAAGAGTGGCAATATAAATATCCATGCAGGAAAGCGATTTCTACTTTCTTCTTCAACTTCTGAAACAGTCTCGAGAATGTCTTCTGTTTCTTTCACTTTTTGCGACTCAGTAGACTGAACCGGTTCTGGTGCAGACGATTGTTTTACTTCGTTTACAACTTCTTCTTTTG
>JAHDHT010000164.1:6901-8315 GCA_020631175.1 Chitinophagales bacterium | reverse complement strand
ACAAAATATTTTTCCATTATAAACTCTTATTCCTTCCCAAACAGCATCACCGCCTTGTACCGTACTATCGAAAACAGAAACTTTCGCTTCATCTCTATGTACCAATCCATCCCCTATCCAAATCTGAAGATCTTTATTTCTTTCGTCGAATTTTTGAAGCATTACCTTTCATTTAGTTCATTCGAAATTACAATCTTTAAAATTCTAAACAAGCTCTATTTATCATTATTCATTTGAGCCAATCCCCATTTCTTCATACTCTTTATAACCGGCATTAAACTTTCCCCTAAAGGAGATAAAAAATACTCCACTCTCGGAGGAACTTCCGCATAAACTTTTCGCTCTAGAATTCCATCTGCCTCTAATTCTCTTAATTGTTTGGTTAGCATTTGTTTGGAAATTCCTTCTATGGAACGCTGCAATTTTCCAAAACGGTTTATCCCCTGTACAATTAAAAAAAGCACAATCGGTTTCCACTTCCCTCCTATCTTTTGCATGGTATAGGTTACCGGGCATTCAAAAACATCAATTTTTTTTACTTTTTTTTCGCTCATAAATGAAATTAATATTTAAGCAATCACAATAATAGTCTTATTTTACATACTATGTAATAAAATACTTACTACCATTTCAAATGGAACTTAAAGATAGGGATTTGGTTAATGTTATCAAATCACTAAAGAAAAGATTATGTATCAAATTTCAAAAAACGCAACCAAGCAAACATTAGCTCAATTGCATAGAGAATCTTCAAGCGAATTTCTTCAAATAATGAAGGGATTTTCTAAAAGTATTTTCAGAAAAATGGAACCACTGGATATGAAGAAGGCTTATCTGGCGATTTCTGAAAGTCAGGGAAAGTATATTTTCGATTTATTGGTACGCAACAAATCGAAACATATTGTTGAATTCGGAACTTCATTTGGAATCTCGACAATTTATCTGGCAGCTGCAGCTGAAGAAACCAATGGAAAAGTAATTACTACTGAAATCCTTCCGAACAAATGCAAAGTAGCGGCGGAAAATTTTGAAGCAAGCGGACTTTCTCCCTATATCGATTTACGGGAAGGAGATGCTTTAGAAACATTAAGCACGAATGTAGATGATGGAATTGATTTCCTTTTGCTGGATGGATGGAATGAGTTGTATTTACCATTATTAAAAATGCTTGAACCAAAATTCAAGAAAGGAACATTGATCTATACAGACAATGCCTCGTTCGCAAGTGCTCAACCCTTTATTCAATATTTGAGAAATAATCCGGATAAATATAAAACGCAACGATTACAGGATGAAAAGGGTGGTTCTGAATTGAGTGAATATTTAGGTTAAAGTTTATGACTAAAACAGGTTTATAATTTGGTTTATATTAATTAAAAGGAAATGTCCCCGAAGATGTTTATTATACTCGACT
>JAHDHT010000164.1:4339-6801 GCA_020631175.1 Chitinophagales bacterium | reverse complement strand
AGCGGGACAAAAGAGGTAGTTGATCGTGACTCTACAACCTGTTTTACAATTTATACTCCAGTAAAGTTTTATAGTATGGAAGACATTGTTCTGCCAGCTCTTCATGCTCTTGTGACAACTTAAAATCTTCTTCTTTATATGTTTTAAATCCGGTGCTTTGATGTACGCCATCGTACCAGTATTTCGCCCAGCAACCATCTTCAATTCTTTTGCCCGGTTTCCATTGAAGCATTGAAGAATCAAATTTTATTTCTAATGCTTCACATAACTTCTGAAGCATCGCTTCCGGATCCGTTAACAGATCTTTGGAGTCGAGCACAATTGCATTTTTACATTGCTGGAATAATTCTAACTGATCTTTGATGCCGATAGCTTCCATACTTACGGATTCCATAACTTTGGAATATGATCGAATAATTAATCTTGGATCTCTGATAAAAATGATATTCTCACATTTTTTGAGATAATCTTCTTTCAGATTTAGAGCTACCCAATGATGCGTCATTTGTTTGAAAAAAACAAGATCAGATTCATAATGATCTGATAGAAGTACTTCTTCCAAAACTTCAATTGGGTCCGCACTTTGTTCATCTAAAATTTCTTCACGACCGGGATGCTGAGCGTTAGTTGTTTCAAGATAAGCAGCATATAAGGGCTCATCGACAACAGTAGTATCCTTCCGCTGTGCGAAAGCATACATAAATGCTGTTGATACATTTCTTGGTGAAGACCAGAGATTGATTCGTTTCAGAACTATGCTTCTTTTTCTTCTTCGGTTGATTTTTGTCTCAACTTTTTGTCGATCATATAGAGACCTTGTCCATCCATCCCGATTAAATTAATCATATCGAGAATATCTCTGAACTGTGCTTCTTCTTCTAACTGCTCATCGACAAACCAGCTTAAAAAGCTATTGGTTTGGTGATCACTTTCTTTTAAAGCCAGATCAACAATTTTATTGATCGATTTTGTTACTTCCTGTTCTTGTTTATAGGCCGTTTCAACAACTGCTTTAATATCTTTAAAAATGGCAGTTGGTTTTGCAGAATTAGATATTGCTACTGTACCTCCGGCTTCATCGATATAGTGCACAATTTTGAGCATATGCTCTCTTTCTTCATCTGCCTGATTATAAAAGAATTCTGCCGATCCGGCTAATCCTGCTGATGCACACCAGCAAGCCATTGCCAGGTAATTTTGGGAGGCTTGGTGTTCCATTCCTACTTGTCTGTTGAGTGCTTTCTCTATTGCTTTTCCTAACATAATATCTTTTTGCTTATAACAACGAAGATAGCTTCAATGTTTCATAAAAGTAAGTCTCCATGCTTATTTAAAATCAGAATAAATAAGGATAACTAAAACTTTAGGCTAAAGAGATAAAACTGCCAGATTGAAATAATAATGGCAGCAATAAAATAAAAAGTAAAATACCATCCATAGTTTGGATGGATGGAAATTCTTGTTTCTTCAGAGCGTGTTTCTATTCTGATATTACCCCATTTTTTGATCATTAGAAATGCAACAAGCCCTGAAATTAACAATGCTACTCCCTCCCAGATACAAATTCGACCAATCGTATATCCGGGTAAATCTTTATAAAAGAAAGCATTAACAACAGTAAGTGCGAAAACGGCCCAAATCGAAAAAAGAGAGATCGTTAAAAGAATCGGAAAAATGCTTTTTAAAAACTTCACTTTAGCTTGATTTTAAATCCTGAACAATTTTAAAAATATCTGTTATATGCGTCCATAATACGAGAGGAACAACTGTAGCCGGCAATAAGATAAATGGGAAATAAGCTATTCCTCTATTCGGTTGATCGAATGCGAATTGCTGAAATGGAAGTTCGGCAGATAAAATTCCGTTTGTTAAAATAAAGCAGATTAAAAATGTGCCAATAATGTTCCAGGTTAATAAAGCTTTTTTGGGGAGGAAATTTTTAATTAATAAAAGTCCAATTATTGGTGCCGTTATTCCCATTATGATATCAAAATTTCTACCATCATAGGTCATTAATTGCGGAATAAATCCGTAAATAAACAGTTGATGTAAAACGATCTCAACAGGCAATCGCAATGTATGAAGCCATGTCGATACTTTTAAATTTCGGTTTTCAATGATATTTTTTCTTTGCTTGGGAAGGAGGCTGAAAATAATTAACAAAGTAGTAGGCAGTAACACGAATGCAAATCTGGGTGGTGTACTTTCGAAGTCCAGATAGAATTCATTATAAGCCAAAATTGCCTGAATTATAGACCAGACTATAATGAGCAGTGTAATTTTTGTTGGCTTATTATTGGAGTAATGAAATAAAGTGATTGCATAAACGGTGCAGAGTATAAAAAGGAATGAAATCCATATTGGTGCAGCAACCATACTAATGGGTTTTGATTACGGGGATAACAACAAGAGTTGAAATTAAATTCAGATGGAAATGGGTTTGTCGTGTAGTACTTGGTAGC
>JAHDHT010000164.1:2568-4239 GCA_020631175.1 Chitinophagales bacterium | reverse complement strand
ATTTGATTTTTTGCGCAAGCGATTGGAATGGTTATGCGGAGCTTTTGAGGAGCAGCTTTATTTGTGCTGTTTTGGTTTGGAGCTTTAGCGGAAAAACAAAAGAGTGCTTAATAAAGCGCTTTGAAAGAGTTTCGCATTTGAATGGAAAGCGCGGTTTTACTTTGGAGCTTTAGCGGAGAAGTAAAATGTGCCCGAATGTCCACCCTCGCATTTGCGGTGCAAATACGGTCCCGCCAGCGGGACAGTTTTTACGGCTTGGTCTTCAGATTTACAGCATGCTTTGCAAGCGGGACAGTTTTCTCTTAGTGATTTTCGACGGCTTCTGCTTCTATGCTTGCTGTTGCGTCTACATCGATTGCCGGTTCTACCTGGTTAAATTTGGGGCAGCGGTTACATTTATTCGGCTGGAAAATAGCGCAAGAGCTGAGTGAAAATAAGATTCCGGTGCAGCAAAGAATAAGGAAGAACTTTTTCATAATATATTATTTACATTCGCTTAGACGAAAATAAGCATTCAAAGTTTAAATGCTGTTTATTTAAAGGATCAAGGTCAAATATATTGCTTTGTCAGCTCAGAAAACAATAATTATAGCGCCACTGAATTGGGGATTAGGGCACGCTGCCCGTTGTGCTCCGGTGATTCAAACATTGCTGGAAGCAGGACGTCGGATTGTGCTCGCCGGTGATGGTTTGTCGATTGAATGGCTTAGTAATGAATTTCCTGATCTGGATAAATATTATCTGGAAGGATATAATGTTGAGTATCCGAAATCGGGTTCCATGTTTCTTTCTCTATTAAGACAGACGCCGGGTTTGTTAAAAGTAATCGCTGAAGAGCAAAAACAAATTACTGCACTTGGCCGTAAAGTGAATGCTGATTTAATCATTAGTGATAGTCGTTTTGGATGTTATAGTGATAATGTTCGTTCTGTGTTTTTAAGTCATCAGATTAATATTCCTTTAGAAAAACATTTGTGGTGGTTTCGGCCTGCCGTTCAAAAACAGAATCATCATTATTTAAAAAAGTTTGATCAAATTTGGGTGCCTGATTTTGAAGATCATTTGCTTAGTGGTAAAATGAGTATCCCTCCGGATTATTTAAAATCTAAAGTGCAGTTTATCGGCCCTTTAAGCAGGCTTGAAAAAATGATTGTTGAACAAGAAGATTTTGTTTTGTTGCTTTTAAGCGGACCTGAACCCCAAAGAAGTATTTTAGAAAAAATATTGATTGAACGGGCTGCCGGAATAAGTGAACAGCAATTCATTTTAATACGCGGAACGGATTTACCTCTTGAAACTGCTCCTCCAAATAATGTTTCTTTTATTCATTTAGCAGATAGTTCGACCATCAATGAACACTTGCTAAAAGCTAAACATATTATCTGCCGGTCAGGCTATAGTACGGTGATGGATTTGGTTCGTTTGAACAGATCAGCTTGTTTTATTCCTACCCCGGGACAGACCGAACAAAAAGTTTTGGCGGAACATTTATCGAAGCAATTTGATTTTGTTTATGAAGATCAGCATTCTTTCGGTTTGGTAAACACAATTAAGAAATTAGAGGCGATTAAAAACCCTGAAGATAAGTTTCCACCACTTCCTGATATTAAATTTTTTCTTGATTCTTTTTTAAACCATTAAGGAGTTAAGATTTTTACTGTAGTTCGGATA
>JAHDHT010000164.1:0-2468 GCA_020631175.1 Chitinophagales bacterium | reverse complement strand
ATCTATATCTAAAAAAAAACTTCCGCCCACTTTTAGCGGACGGAAGTTTTTCAAAATTATTTTAAAGTTCTTTTTCTTACGAACTTAATTTTTCATTAATCTTATCTAACAAACGTTGCGTTTCTCCATACGAATCTCCTGACTTCATCGCTTGCTGAATAGCTTTTTCAGCCGCATCTTTTGCTTTTTCGTATTGCGCTGTTTTGTATAATAAAGCGGCATAAGTATCGCAATTATAATACTGACAATCAATATCGACCGAACGTTTCGCCCAATCTGTTGCCTGCATTAATGCTTTCTTATCATCTACATGCTCATAAAAATCCCATGCAATATTATTTAAAGTTGAAGCGCCCGGTTCTTTGGAAGAATCAACAAATTTGATGGCGTACTTCGAATAATCATTCCACTCTTGTCTTAATTTGTGGTAAGCCATATATGCCTGATTGATCATTGCTTTGCTGTTATCTCCACCGTTCTTTTTCAGAATCTTTTTAATGTCAGACATTTTATTGTCATCATTACTCACAGCTGCAGCACCCACACTTTTTAATGCACAACGCTGAATTTTACGATTTACTTTTTCGGCACCGAACTGATCAATAAAAGCTTCTTTGTTATCCATTAAAATGGCGAAACTCTGGCTTTCAATTTTATCGGCAAAAGAGAATACAAATTCTCTTGCGTCTTTTGTTTCTAACTCTTTTTCATCTAGTTTTTCGATGTATTCCTGCGCTACTCCGCTATATGGCATACTTGCATTTCTCAATGCTACCGAATAGTTTTTTAAAAATTCCTGATCGCGTTCACCGGCTTCATAGCGAGTAGCTAAACTCACCAAACTTTTATCCGGATCTGTTGCATCTTTTGCTGTAACTAAAAATTTAGAAGGCTCCTGATAACCTAAAGAACGATGTACGAGTTCTCCGTCTGAATTGAAAAATAAAAATGTCGGGTAAGATTTCACTTTATACTTTCTTGCTAAAGCGGGACCTTCCCCTTTTTCCATATCTAATTTGTAGTTGATGAAGTTTTCATTGTAATAACGACCAACTCCTCCATCTGTAAAAACGGTTTTGATCATTCGTTTACATGGACCACACCAGCTGGCATATCCATCCAAAAAGATCGGTTTATCTTCTGCTTTTGCTTTGGCTAAAACTTCTGCCCAGGTACCTGTTTCGAATTCAATGCCGTTTTGCTTTTTATCCTGCGCATTTGCAGTTTGAGACATCATCACTAAAGTGAAGCATGCCATCAGTATTACTTTTATCTGGTTCATGATGGGACTATTTTTTTTAAAGTTACGGTATAAACAACAGATTAACCCTTAAATAATTCTAATTTAATCTTCTGTTTGAAGAACATTTTAGCAGTTTGTTCAAATGAAGACGTATAGTCAGAAACATAAAAATGATGTGTATCCGAATACACTTTATTTAAGAGTTCTTCCTTCGCTAATAACTCTTGCACATACTTTGCCACAATTTTGGTATTATCCATTAAATCAACCTTTTTATCATAATACTGGTCAATTTCTTTCTTGATTAATGGGTAGTGTGTGCATGCAAGGATGAGTACATCTATATCGTTTAATACCGGATCACTCAGGTATTCTTTCAGAACAAGCTGCGTAATTTCAGGCTTTTTGAAAAATCCCTCTTCGATATAAGATGCTAATAAAGGCGTTGCTTTGGGGCTTGCTTTTACGCCTTTGAGTTCGGCAGCAATTTTATTTTGATAAACTTCAGAACCAATGGTTGCTCTGGTACCTATTATTCCAACGTTTGAATATTTCTTGCTTTTTAAAGCCGTAATAATTGGATCGATTACATTAATCAATAATGCCTGATCGCCAATGTATTCTTTAAGCGCTTCATATGCATGTGAGGAAGCAGAATTGCAGGCTATCACAATAGCTTTACAATTTTGTTCAAGGAGAAAATCGGCAATATTGTATGCGTATTCTCTTATAGTTTCTGGCGATTTATCTCCATAAGGCAGGTGTGCCGTATCGCCAAAATAAATGATATTCTCGGTAGGGAGTTGGTTATAAATAGCATTGGCGACCGTAAGGCCGCCAATACCAGAATCAAATATTCCTATAGGTTGATTTGCTTCTTTCAAATCAACGGTATTTTACTGTATTCCAAGCTTCGCTTTCACCAAAGGAAGGATGTCGATACCATCAGGACCTGCAAAAACTAAAGCCGCTGAATCAAAAACATAGGTAAACCCTTGTTCTGCTGATACATCTTGTACAGCTTGATTTGCTTGTTCCAAAATTGGTGTGTAGAGTTCGTTCTTTTTCTTAGCTACTTTCTCCTGAACACCCATCTGAAATTTTCCGATGCTTTCTTCTCTTGATCTTAAATCCTGTACTTTTCTCTGAAAGATTAAATCATCCATTGAAGCTTGTTGAGCCTGTAACTCTTCAGCCAATCGTTGGTATTCTTTCATCATGTTCG
>JAHDHT010000500.1 GCA_020631175.1 Chitinophagales bacterium | reverse complement strand
ATCAAACGATTCATCTTCAAAGGGTAAGTTAAAAGCATCTGCTACCTGAACCGTTCCTACTTTATGATTTTTATCTTTAAGAAAAGTATTTGCAAAATTGATTTGACTTTCAGAAATATCGATACCGTTTAATTCAATTTCTGGAAAAGCTTCAGCGATAACATTCAATACAGCACCAACTCCACATCCGATATCCAGTAATTTACCACCTTTACTATAATCCGTCCAAGGAAGAATAATTTTTTCTTTCCAGAAATAAGCCTGATCAATTAATCTTTGTTGTTCATAAGATGCGTAGCCGTGCAGATATTCCATCCTTCCGAAGGTAAGTGAAAATTATAATTCTTTTTGTCTGCTGTCGTTCAGTTTTTCAATAGTATTTTTCTCTTGCTCAAATTCAGGATTATTCCACATAACATATAACCAGATAGTTCTTGAAACTCTTAATACTTTGAAATAAAAAAGTACGCTTACTAACAGCACCACGCCAATCGCTGCCCAGACAGACCATTGATAATACAATGTTAAACCGAGTGCAATTACCAATAAAGGAACGGATGTAATCATGTATGAAATCACCATCGCTCCCCAGTAAAACCCGACTTCAGGATTTAAATTTAATCCACAGTCTTCACAATAATCATACATTGCCAAAGGATCTACTAAATCAAATGGCTTTTTGAAAATGACAAATTTCCTGCAGCGCGGACAACGATTTTTATTGATATCGAAAAGTGTTTTCATAGAATATGAACAAAATTTAATGCGGCATTTTATCTCTTAACAATCCGTAAACAAACGTACCGACTACCGCACTTAATATAACCGGGATAAATACTAAAAAACCATTTCCAACTAAAACATATAAGGGACCCGGACAAGCACCGGTTAGTGCCCAACCTAAACCGAAGATTGTTCCTCCGGCCAAAGCTGCGATAAAATTATTAGCCTTAGGTTTTATTTCGGGCATGTTATGATCAATTGTTTTAAATCCGCTACGTTTTATCCATTGAAATAAAACTAAACCAGTTCCGACAGCCGTTCCAATTATTCCATACATATGAAATGATTGAAAACGAAACATTTCCTGAATTCGATACCATGAAATGGCTTCTGACTTTGTCATAATGATACCAAATAAAATTCCAACCAATAAAAAAATAAAATTTCTCATATGCTTAAAATAATATTGGATATATTAAGTGAATACAAATCAGTCCTCCGATAAAAAAACCAATTACAGCAACTAATGATGGAAGTTGTAAATTAGAAAGACCGCTTATAGCATGACCTGAAGTACAACCGCCGGCCCATCTTGTTCCAAAGCCAATCATAAATCCTCCCA
>JAHDHT010000499.1 GCA_020631175.1 Chitinophagales bacterium | reverse complement strand
AAGAGCCGGTTTCTCCTGCAATGATGATTTTATTCGAATCTACATTCTGACTCATCAGGATTTCTTTAATCTTTCTTGCTCTCGCCATTGCGACTTTATCCATATCCTTTTTAGAACTTTCTTCTTTATATGCTTTTCCTGAAAGTCTAAGAATAATAGCGTCTTCTTTGTTTAAGTATTTGCCAATTTCTCCAAGAATATTATTCATTTCTCCTTCCACTTCAGGTACGTCTTCTGCTAAGTTGAAATAGATATTATCACTTGTCTTGAAGTTAAAGTTTGACTTATCACTAATTTCAAAGGGTACTACTTTTTTAACCGGTTCCGGGGGAGTGCATAGGTTTTTAATATTACAGGTATAATAATATACTGAAAAAGCACACCAGGCGGTGAAAACCAGAAATCCTACAAAGAATGTTCTCATTACTTTATTTATCCCTTACCTATACGGTAAAATAGAACAAAAGTTTTTCTTTTTTACAGATGTATTGAGAACATTATCATAATGTTAATAAAATCAAAAAAAATGTATATAAGTATTATTGATGATGTCGCGGGGCACCATCAACTACTTAAAACCTGCATCGAAATAGGAGGTTTGTTTATTAAACTGAAATCTTAAAGATTAGCATGAATCCATGCATCTTTATTTAGCATTTCTTTAACCTTTGGCAATTGATTGGAAGCGTCAGATTTGTTTGGTCCGGCAAGAATTCCAATTCTATTATAACCACTTGGTCCCGGCAGGAGATATGCCTTGTACCCTTGAGCTCTAATCTTTTCAGCATCGGCGATTGCTTTTGCTTTGCCCTTTACTGATCCAACAATTAAATAGTACCCTTTCGGAGCCTGATCGATATCGGATGAATTTGTTTCACTGCCGGTTTCAGTATTATTCGTGGTGGAAGCATTATTTGATGATGAAGTGGTTTCAGTTGTCGTTGAATTAGTATTCTCCATTTTTTCTGCTTCGTTTGTATTAGTTGCATTCGATTCTGTACTGCTTTCAGTTGATTCTGACTGATTATCTGTTGTATTATATGTTAAGACAGCAGTGTTGTTTGTTTTGTCTTCAGTCTGTTTTTTAATCTGCTCGACAGGATTTTTCTTTTCAGTTATTGGGCCTGACTTTTTAAAGAATAGCTGATAAATGAGGAATCCTAAAAGCATTAAAATTAAAAGTGGCAATATAAATATCCATGCCGGAAAGCGATTCCTGCTTTCTTCTTCGACATCTGAAACAGTTTCCAGAATGTCTTCAGTTTCTTTCACTTTTTGCGACTCAGTAGTTTGAACCGGTTCTGGTGCAGACGATTGTTTTACTTCGTTTACAACTTCTTCTTTTG
>JAHDHT010000498.1 GCA_020631175.1 Chitinophagales bacterium | reverse complement strand
GGCAACAAGTATTAAATCCATCCAAAAAATAAATCATAATCCAATTTCAGTAGAAGCAGTATTGTTTGGACAAGCAGGATTTTTGGAAGAATCATTAACAGATAACTATCCAAGTAAACTATTGAACGAGTATCTTCATCAGAAAAATAAAGGTAAACTCAAATCGGTAGAAAAATTCACGTGGAAATTTGGACGCATTAGACCGGCTTCATTTCCGACGATAAGGTTAGCACAACTTTCGGCGCTTTTAATTAAACATCAATATTTAATGCAGAAATTATTGGGTGCAAATAACATCAAATCCATCCAAAAAATATTTGAAATCGAACTGCCCTCCTACTGGAAAACACATTATCATTTTGGAAAATGTTCATCCATCCAAAACAAATCCCCCGGCAAAGGATTTATCAATTCAATTCTGATTAACTGTCTTATCCCATTCATGTTTTTCTATGGCACTGAAACGGGTCAATCTGAATGGAGAGAAAAAGCCATCTATTTACTCAACGAACTTCCACCCGAACAAAACAAATGGCTCAAATTATGGAAATCAACATCGGTCGAAAACAAAACTGCCTTTCACAGCCAGGCAATTTTACACCTTACTAAAAATTACTGTACAGAACGCAAATGTTTGCAATGTATGATTGGCTATGAACTACTCAACAAAACTGACAATTAGTGTACAAATTATATGTGGAAAGTAAAGACAATTTATTTTACCTTTAAAGTGGCCAGTCAAGGATTTATTATCTTATAAATCAAACACATACATCTATGAAAAACATTATCCTATATCTATGTCTGATCTTTAGTATCAGTCTATCTGCTCAACAGGTACCCTGGGATCTCAATGAAAATTGTAATTCGATTTTCAATACCGGTATTGCAGCTATGACCTGCGGAATTACAGAGTATGTTACGCCCGGAAGTCGATATACCATGGGTCTTGTCGATCTTAATGGTGCTTTACCTGCCGCCGGAAGAATTGATGTTACTGCATCACAGGCAATGTATCATCATCCGGATTATGATATTGAGCAATTAGGGAATGTATATGGTTTGGCGATGGACTTCTGCGGTTATGCATATGCGGCAGCTTCTTCCAACTACGGTTCTGCTTATTTCGGACAGCAGGGAGTTGTGAATTATGGAAACATAGGTGGCGGTCCGGAAGATTTAAGTGCTGCAGGAACGGTTTATCGTTTAGATCCGCAAACCGGAGCTCCGGAAGTTTGGGCAGTATTGCCTCAGCAGCAATATGACTTCGAACATTTTGCTTGTGAAGGAGGTTCTAATACTCCAAGAAGCACCGGACCGGGACTTGGAAATATCACTTTCGATGCTGAA
>JAHDHT010000497.1 GCA_020631175.1 Chitinophagales bacterium | reverse complement strand
CTGATGCCGGTAGCTATACTGTTACTTTTTCGAAGCCGGGTTTTAATCCTGTTTCATTTAACAACATTGATCTGGTAAACGGTTCGACTACTGTATTAGATGTAGAAATGGAAAGTGATGGTACCTCATTCGTTTTAAATGCAAACGTATTAGATCTGGACAGTGGCAATCCTATTGAAGGAGCATCCGTTCAGATTTTAAGTCCGGTTGAAACCTATAACGGGCTTACAAACGCTGGTGGTAATATTGAGTTAAGTTCAGTTTTAGCAGGCGATTATACTGTATATGCCGGTAAATGGGGCTACATTACAGGAACGATTTCTTCTGCTTCACTTTCTTCAACTTCAAACAGTTTTACAATTTATCTTGAACAAGGTTATTATGATGATTTCATTTTTGATTTTGGATGGACGCCAAGTGGTAATGCTGCAACGGGTGATTGGGAAAGAGAAATACCGGTAGGAACTTCATTTGAATATCAAGCCTCTAACCCTGGAGTTGATGCTGCAAATGATTTAGGTGACTTATGTTATGTGACCGGTAACGGTGGCGGTCAGGGCGGAACCGATGATATAGATGATGGCGATGTAATATTGACTTCTCCTGTTTTTGATTTAACGGATGTTGAAAATCCTGTAGTTACTTTCAAAACATGGTTTTACAATGGCGGAGGCCAGGGAGGTGCACCAAATGATGAATATTCTATTTCAATAACCAACGGTGCGACTACAGTTGAGTTAGAAAATATTACAACTGCAAATCCTATGTCTGTTTGGTTGGATAAGTCATTTGACTTAACCAATGTTATTGATTACACTGCTAATATGCAATTAATATTACAAGCTTCTGATATTGGTGCCGGTCATATTGTTGAAGCGGGATTTGATCATTTTTATGTGGAAGGTACCTACACTCCAATGGTTACCGATAATGGGGATGGAAGAGATTTATACAGTGATTTAAATGACGGAAAAGGAAGAGATTATATTGACATCGTCTCCTCTCCTGTTGAAACTGCGATTAGAATAAATATTGAAGATGACTTGATTATCAACTTCGATGATATTTGGATTGAAGTAATTGAAATCGACGGCAAAGGTAAAGGAGGAAAAAACCCTCAGGGAATGAGTTATATCGAATTTGATGGCTTTTCTGTCGCAGGTATTTATGTTATTAATGTTTATGCCGACAATCAATTGTTGCAAGCTGAAAAAATTATAAAATATTAATTAGAAGATATTCAAATAAAAAGCCATCATTTCTAAAATGATGGCTTTTTTATTATTCCTAAGTTGATTTTAAAATAAGTTTTGCAATTTCATTGCAACACCCATATCACCATCAATTTTAATT
>JAHDHT010000163.1 GCA_020631175.1 Chitinophagales bacterium | reverse complement strand
GAAAAGCCTTATTACATTTAGGGGTATTAGAAAATTAATATCAAAAAAAGGTAGCATTGCTTTGCTGTGATGTATCTTTGCATCAAACAATCAAGCATGCAAAACTATATACTTTCACTTGTTTTTCTTTTTTCCGTTTTAATCGCACAGGCTCAAATTCCTATTGCAGATGCCAAAACAATGGCAGTTGGATCTACTGTTACTGTTAGAGGAGTTGTTACCTGCTTCGATGAATTCAACACTTCATTAAGGTATATTCAGGATGAATCTGCCGGAATCGCCGTTTATGATCCGGATTTTATAGATGATACAATTACTCCGGGAACTTTAATTGAAGTTACCGGAAGTTACGAGCCCTTTAACAACTTAAGCGAAATTGTGAGCTTAACTGATTTGCAGGTGCTTACACAGGAAGATATACCTCAAGCGGAAACTTTAGGTTCTTTAGCTGCCGGTTTTCAGGAAACATGGGAGGGATCATTAGTTCGTTTCGAAGGAGTTACTTTTGTCGACTCAGGAAACTTTAACAGTGGTTCTGATAACTATACAATAACAGATGGAGTTACTGAGCAAACGGTAAGAGTATGGGGTTCTACAGACATCGCAGGTACACCGATACCTTCTGAAGTAATTAATATTGTTGGCATCATGGGTCAGTATCAGGATACTTATCAATTACAGCCATTAGCACTTACTGATTTTGATTTTGGCGATGGGGCTCCGGTATTTTTAACTTCCTTAAATCAAGAGAATATCACTTCGTCTTCTTTTGATATTACTTTTGAAACATTAATGCCGGGTTCAACTGTAATCAACTATTCTACTAATCCTGCAAATCTTTCTGCAGAAGCAAGTGATGCTGCTTTAGTAACTGATCATTCAATTACATTAACAGGTTTAAGCCCGGCTACTATTTATTATGTACAAGGTACATCAATTGGTTCAAATGGAGCATCTTCAGTTTCAGGAGTACAGGTTATGATGACAGCTTCTAATTCTTCCGGAAGGATGGATGTTTATTTTAACCGACCGGTTGATAATGGTGCGGCAACAATTGAAAATGCCGTTTATTTAAATCAAACATTCGCCGATACGGTTATCCATTATATTCAAAGTGCTGAAGAGACTTTAGATATTGCGATTTATAATGTTGACAATAACAATGGAATTATTGATGCAATTAATGCAGCATACGACAATGGCGTAGCAGTTCGTTTTATTACAGATTTTGAGACCAGTGATAATAATTATAATCAGGTAGCAATTGGTGCAAGTAATAAAAAGAAAGGTCCCGAACCGGGTTTTCAAAATTCTCCTTCAGGTGGTTCTTATCGTTTAATGCATAATAAATTTTTAATTGCTGATGCAAATCATTCTGATCCGAATAAACCAATTATAATGACAGGTTCTACTAACTGGACAGATGCTCAAATTAATACGGATGCAAACAACCTTGTAATTATTCAGGATCAAAGTTTAGCTAAAGCTTTTGAAGTAGAGTTTAATGAAATGTTTGTAGATAATGTTTTCGGTCCTGAAAAAACAGATAATACACCGAAGAAATTCAACATCAACGGGAAGGAAGTAGAACTATATTTTTCTCCTTCCGATGATACTGAAAATAAAATTAAACAAACCGTAAACTCTGCGAATCACGATTTATATGCAGCAGTATTTTCATATACCCGATTTGGTATTTCTTTTGAAATTGATCAATTGATTCCGGAAGGAGTTTTTGTAGCAGGTATTGTAGAAGATACAATAGGTTCTGATGCGCAATTTGCATTTGATGTAATTGCTGAAGATGTGCCGGGTCAATGGATATTAGATGAGAATTCTTACATTCTACATCATAAATATTTAATTGTTGACGCGCATGCACCTAATTCTGATCCTCAGGTTTTAACAGGTTCACATAACTGGTCAAACAGCGCACAATTCAGTAACGATGAAAATACGATCATTATACATGATGCTTCTATTGCGAATCAATTTTATCAGGAATGGAAAAGAAGATTTACAGATAGTGGTGGTAATATTTTTGCAGGCATTAATGATCTTCAAACACCATACGCAGAACGTTTCACCGGCCTTTTCCCTAATCCGGTTAAGCAAAAATTGAGAATCAGATACGAAGCAGATAAACCGGAGAATGCTGTGCTTTCAATTTTTAATACCAACGGTCTATTAATGGAAACGATTGAATTTAATGCAGCCTCAGGTTTGAACGAATGGTTTTTAGATGTGAATGATTTTGCAGCGGGTATTTATCACCTACAAATGCAAACAGATAGTAAATTTGTTACAGGTAAAGTTTCAGTCGTAAAATAAACGAATAAATAAATTATTAGAAAGAGTGCTTCAAATAACCGGAGCACTCTTTTTTTATTTAGTAATACCAAGCTTAACCAGATGCTTAACTTTGTGATATTGTAAAGCCGCTTGAATACATTTTTTTAAATCAGCAACAGGAATATTATCATCTTTCAAATCAAATAAAATTGCTCTTGTTTTTTCGTATTCAAAATCGGGAAAAACTTCTTTAAAAGTACTTACCAGTTTACTGGTGCATTTAAAATAAATCGCATATTGATTTGGGCTCTTTTCTTTCCAGTCCATTCTTACTGTACTTCCGTATTTTGTAAGATAACTTGGTTCTCCCCATTTTAAGGTTTCTTCTAAATATGAAATTTCATTTAGCGACCTTGCCGTTTCAATAATTAATTTTCTAATTGCTTTGAGTCTCTTTCTTGGAAGAGGAGGGTAGGATTTGAATTTTTCTTTTGCAGCAGGGTTAGATATAATTTCCATTACCTAATTATTGTTACTGTGCCTTTAAATATATCACTTGCTTCATTATTCAATTCAAGTAAGTAATAATAAGTAGCCGCCGGAACTTCTACTCCATCCACTTTTCCATCCCAAGGATTTAAATTTGTGTAAGCAGGTATTTGTATAAGTTCTTCACCCCAACGATTAAAAATAATTAATTGGTTTTCAGGAAAGTTTTCAATTCCATCAATTACCCAGGTTTCATTGATTCCATCATTATCCGGACTGAATACATTATAAATAATAAGACTGTCTTCAATGCTGCTACAAGTATCATTTATACTTATAGCTACAGAATCAAGAATAGAACAAGCAGATCCTTCCAGTCCAATCATTACATAATAAATACTATTGCTCTCAGGCATTACTGTCGGGTTTGCAATAGTATCACCGGTCTCAAGCCATGAATAAAAATCACCTCCAATGGCATTGAGTTGAATACTTTCTCCTGGACAAATTTCCTGGTTATCACCTGCATCACCCGCAAAGCCTTCCATCAAATCAATATAAATGGAATCACTAACAGAACAGCTTTCATTACTAATTTCTAGTCCTGTAAAACCGGATGAAGAAGCATTTATAATTGGATTAAGACTATTTATATTATCTACTAAAGCTGCATCCTCCCAAATAATACTAACAATGCTATTGTCTGCAATAACAGACGTCATAGATGCGGAACCTGCACAAATCATTAATGTATCTTCGATTAAATATTCAGGCAAAGGGTCTAAAATAATCCGAACAATAAAGGTGTCAGAAGTGCAACCATTCTGTGTAAAATAAAATGGGATAATGGTATCATTCAAGGCAATTAAGCTTATTGATTCACTATTAACACTTTCATTCCATGTAACTTCAGTTCCCGCATTAAAGGTAATCTCATCACCAAGACATGCATTTTCTACTGCATTTGAAACAGGATTATCAGTTATAACAGGTGTTACATTAACAGTTGTAGAATCTGTTAAAACACATCCGTTAATGTCTGTAACGGTAAGCGTATATGTTGTTGTTGTAACAGGGCTGGCAACCGGATTTGCAATATTTGAATTATCTAAACCTGCTTCCGGGCTCCAGCTGTAATTTGTAACATCACCAAAAACTTCGCTTTGTAATTGTTGTGATTCACCCGG
Source organism: Chitinophagales bacterium (assembly GCA_020631175.1). Taxonomy (GTDB): domain Bacteria; phylum Bacteroidota; class Bacteroidia; order Chitinophagales; family JAHDHT01; genus JAHDHT01. The sequence goes on along the minus strand of JAHDHT010000163.1, from coordinate 4,439 downwards.
GCATATTTCGGTTCCACTGTTAAACACAGTTAAAGATAAATTAATAGCATTTGATAAAACGGAAGACTGAACACAACATCCGACATTACAGGTGTAAACATCTAACTGAGTTCCGGGAAGAGCAGGGATAGAAACGATACCCGGACCGTTGTACTGAATACCATTACTGTCTTCAATGTATTGATTACTGTTAAGATTATAATTTGCTAAGCCATTGCAGTCTTCAACGGGTTCTGCAGTATCAGCAGTTGGCGGTGCGATAACGAATACCGTAACTTGTGCCTGACCATCGCAGATACCATCCGAACCACTTAATAGATATACTGTTGTGGATGTAGGACTTACTTCAGGATTCTGAATGGAAAAAGAAGAGCCATCAGTACCTGTCCAGTTATATATTGAAGCACCGTTGCCTTGAAGAATATAAGAATCACCTTCACAAATGGTGACATCCATTCCTGCACTTACTATTAATTCTTCAGAAACATCAACAAAGACATCATCTTCTCCTAAACAACCATCCTCGTTCATAACGGTGACGGTATAGGTTTGAGCTTCATCAATTGTAACAGTCGGCGAAGCACTTGTGAAATCTGAAAGGCCGTTGACCGGCGACCAAATAAACGAATTTCCACCAGAAGCATTTAGCATAGCACTTCCTCCATCACAAATAGATATATCAGGTCCGGCATTCGCTTCAACATGAGAACCAATTATAATTACAGTATCAGGTTCAGCAGAGCAACCATAACTATTGGTCAATTGAGGTACATCGAGAATTAATTGAAAAATACTATCACTTGAAATGTCAAGTTCAAGCACACAATTATTACTGATAAGATTTCCGGTAATATCCATCCATGTACAATCGGTAGGAGGAAAATCAGGATCAATAATAGCAGATACATTTGAACAGAAAGTCAAACTGTCTTCAGGTATAAGATCAATATTGTCAAACACGGTAATTGTTACACTATTTGAACCATTACAGCCGTTATCATCCGTAACGGTAACTGTATAGGTTGTTGTACTTAAAGGTGAAGCAAATGGTTCCGGGCAATCTGTACAACTCAATCCTTCCGAAGGTTCCCATTCAAAATTTGTACCTCCATCCGCAAATAGCTGCGTAGAACTACCATTACAAATTACAGAATCATCAGAAATATTAACTTCTAAGTCTCCGACAGAAATATCAAAACTCACATCATAATTACATCCATTTTGGTCAGTAATATTTATCGTGTAAGTAATATCTTCAGTAGCAGAAATAACAGGATTACAAATATTAGGATCGCTTAAACCGATTGCCGGTGTCCATGTACAAGATATATTTTCAGGAAGCCCGTTAAAGTTAATTGTAGTCGGTGTGCAAAATGAAAAATCTTCAATCTCAATTTGATTCACTTCATAATTAGCCGATAAGGTAAAATTATTTATACAAGAAGGACCATTATCATAGGTAATATCAATTTCAGCAATGCCGGTTTCTCCCGGCATAACAGGAAATGGAGTTGAACTGACATTGTTACCGCACAAAGGATCAATAATTAAACTAACTGCGCAATTCTGAATTGAAGGAGTGAGAAAACTCACAAGATCATTTGGTGAAGGATAAACATTTATACTCACATTGTCTGATAATGTAACGTTACTGTCATTTGTACAGGTAGCAGTAACGGTAAAGGTATAGGTTTCGGGACTGCAACCTGAATTATTCAATAGTAAATTATCAGGATTTATAATCGTTCCATCCTGATCAGTCCAATCATAACTAGCTGAAAACTGATCAACTGTAGCGGATAAATTTATAAATGTTCCATTACAAATTTGGTAATTATCACTTACAGCATTAATTGTATTCGGACAGTCAGGAGCATTAGCCGGACAATCATAATCAACATCAAGGCTAAATGGATTTATACAATTTTCAAGACCGCCACTTAATTCAACTTCAATTGAGGTGGTACCGGATTCACCGGAGTTAAAAACCTGAGCTTCAAAATCAACCAGGTTACCACAAGAAGGATCAATTATTAATCCGGCAGAACATCCACCCGAATCCGGTGAAACAAATGCAGAAATATCGGATGGAAAAACTTCTATAAAAACATTTTCAGTAAAAGTAATAGAAGGGTTCGCAATACATGTCGCAGTTGCATTAAATACAAATTGTTGAACACTGCAATTATTTGTCGTTAATACAATTAAAGAAGGGTTAACAGCTGCTCCACCTTCATCCGTCCAAACAACATTTACGATTCCCTGATCAATATTAAAATTTAAACTAACCGATTCTCCTGAGCAGATTGAATTACTGGTTGAACTTGCTTCAAAAATAGTAGGACAAATAATTTCATCCGGACAATCGTATTCTACACTTAAATCAAAATCATCAATACAATTATTGGAAGGATAACTGACCGTTAGATTTGCAGTTCCGCTTTCGCCCGGATTAAAAGTTATACTTTCTGCTTCGACAAAATCAGCACATAGGGGACTAATTTGAACACTTGCACTGCAGCCGTTTATTTCAGCCTGCACAAAGGTCTCAATATTTACCGGGTAAACTGTAACGGTAACACTATCTTCTAAGATGAAATTAGGATCATCAGCACAGTTGGCACTTAGCCCAAAAGTTACTTGACCGGGTTGACAATTATTATTAATTAAAACTAGGTCGTTCGGATCAATTACATTTCCATTAGGATCTGTCCAAGTGATTTCTGAATTCCCCTGATCAACTGTTGCTATTAAACTAAAACTTTCTTCACTGCAAACTGCATTGGTAAAACTTATAATTTCATTCGGACAAACAGGATCATTCGGGCAATCGTATGGAACCTGAACCGTAAACTCTTCAATACAAGGTGAACCCGGATAGCTAACCGTAATATCCGCAATCCCCGAAGTTCCGGGGTCAAAACTTTGATTATTCGCTTCCGGTATTCCACCACAAGCCGGATCAAAATTTACAACTGCAGTACAACCACCGTTACTTGTGGAAATGAAATTATCAATATTGGCAGGATAAACGGTAATTGTAACATCGTCACTTAAAACAACAGATGGATCTTCTATACAAGTTGCCGTTGCAGTAATAGTAACATCAAAAGGTTGACATGCATTAATATTAATTATTACATCATCAGGGTTATTAATAACGGTACCGTTAGGGTCTGTCCAAACAATTGAAACAGAATCACCATTGTGAATTGCATTAAAAGAAACACTCTCTCCACTGCATAAATTTAGAGCACTTGATTGTACATCAAACTGATCGGGGCAAACCTGACAATCTTCACAGCTGCTATCATCATATACAAAACTTAAATTATCACTTACTTCATTGCCGGTAAAAATATCTCGTGTGATCAATGTCACACTAATAACATCACCCGGGCAAAGACCAAGCGAAGCGGTTTCGATTACGGTAGGGTTATCAGCTGTAAGAATACCTGCATAACATAAACCATTTAATTGAGCATTCATCCCGCTTATTTGTCCACCCGAAGAAATAAATCCATCCAATAAATCAACAGAAGGATTATTATTTATTTGATAATAAAATTCATTTTCTACTTCAGAAGCGATGCCTGATGTAAGATCTTCATAAGGAGGGCAATTAGCAAGCAGACTTAATCCTTCAGCATAAATTTCAATATTCTGATTGCAAGAACCGCTTAGTGTACCGCTAGCATTACTGTTCCATTCTCTCAAAACAGCTGTAGTGAGGGGAGTCGCACCGTTAGGAAATTCGTTACTAAAATTTGTCTCTATAGTTCCAAGCGGTAAGACAGCAAAAGAAACAGGATTTAAAGTATTATAAACAGTGTAGTCCAAACCCTGTAAACCATTTTCAATTACATGTAAAACAGCTTCCAGTTCATAAACAGCTCCGTCACAAACCTGAAAACCTGAAGCAGCATTTAAAAACAAACTTCCGATTTGCGCGCTGGCGCCACATAAATCGACCATCCCAAATCCGGCAGTTGCTTTTCCGATTATATTATCCGGGCTCGGTTGTACCACAGAACAATTCTCCATTCTGTTTCCATTAGGCAAAAGCTGATAAGCATAAACATCAATTCCGGCATAAAATAAATCAGCATCGCAGGTGAAATTACCCACCTCAACATTCGGAATTTCGATACTAAGATCATTGGAATTAAAAACAGGAGTTCCGGCACTTAACAAAACATTACCGGTACAATCAGCTAATACGCATTGAGCGACTGACGTAAAAACGCCAGATAGACTTATAATTAAGACTATTACAAAATTGCGCATCTATACCTAATTGGTTTGTCTTCAAAGTTAACTAATTATTAATGGTTTAACCCGGATTATGCATTAGAGATCGTTATGAAAGCAACAAGAGCAATAAAATCAGGCTGTCTGGAAAAATTAGCATAGCACAGCTATGGTGATTTTGAAGACGG
>JAHDHT010000162.1:5033-8468 GCA_020631175.1 Chitinophagales bacterium | reverse complement strand
CTTAATGCTTTGCTGATATTCCAAAGTCGTTCTGCCACTTGTTCGTTGTAAGAAATATTGGAAGAACTTACAGCCCGTTTTTTAGCCCAGTATTTTGATGTCACGCCTTCGACTTCTTTAGAGCTCGCCAGATAGACCGAAGTTTCTGCTCCTTTATTTTCAGTTAACATAAAAGGTGTAACGGCCTTCCATATGGTTTTCATTAAAGGCTTGGAATTTTTCGCTCCGAAACCGGTTCCGACAGCTCCCGGGTGCAATGCATTAACGGTGATGCCTTCTATATTTTCTTCTTTGTATTTACGCGCCAGCTCGTAAGTAAACAGAACATTCGCCAGCTTCGATTGCGCATATGCACGCATACCGTTGTAACTGGTTTCGTTATAAATATCTTCAAAATTAATTTTCGCTCTGGAGTGCATCGCAGAAGAAACATTCAAAATACGTACTGCTTCACTTTTCTGAAAAGATGGCAATAAAAGGTGCGTCAGTAAAAAATGCGCCACATGATTTACGCCAAATTGCATTTCAATTCCGTCTTCAGTGTACTGCAAATCCTGCGTAAAACAACCGGCATTATTGATTAGAATATCAATTCTTGGAAAATTTTTATTGATCCGATAAGCCAGATCTTTTACTGATTTTAGGGAAGACAAGTCGCATTGCTCGAAAAACACCTGCTGGTTATGCATTCTGCGCTTAATATCTTCTGCTACTTCCTCTCCTCTTTCTGGCGATCGACCTACTACAATAACCACCGCGCCTTTAGCTGCAAGCGCTTCTGCAGTGGCTTTTCCAATGCCTGAAGTGGAGCCGGTTATCAAACAAATTTTGTCTTTCATTCTATCTCTGGGTGTTTATTAATTATCGTTCTTCAAATGTATTAAACTAATACCAGTCTGTCCATTCAAATATTAAACAAAAGTTTTGCCATAAAGGATTCCTTGTTTGGAAATTTTTTAGGGATTAAATACGTTGATAGACACGATATTATACGGAGTTAAAAAAAGTTAAGCAAAGATCATTGAAAGGTGTTCTGCGTTAGATTTGCAAGGTGAATAAGTTTAACATCAATCTCGTTATTGTTTTAATCACGATTTCCATGATCGGATTGACCATTATTCAGTTCAACTGGATCAATGAGGCCGTTCAGTTAAGGGAAGCGAGGTTCAACGCAACGGTAAATCGCATATTGACAGATATTTCGCATAAAGTCGAAGCGAATGAAGCCGCCAATATAGCTATGCAACGCATGCATAAAGTAAAGGCTACGGATGGATTTTCGATCTTGATTACCGATACCTTTACCGCACAAACAAATTCCTGGAACCGGGAAATAATGCTTAGCAGTCCGCCAAGCAGCAAACAACTCGACCGTTGCTGTGAGCAATTGAATTGCGAACATCAACGCATCGATGTCGACCCCGAAAGACCTTATCAAACTGCGATTGTTGTGCGTGATTCGGTTTATGGTCAAGATTGGCTGCATAATTTTAATGCCTGTATTGATCCGATGCAATGGATGCAGGAGCGTCAAATGTTAATGATTCAAAACGAAATTGAACGGAAAGGCGATATTTTCAAGGAGCTTGCCTTTAGCCTGGTGTTCAATGACCGCCCAATTGAAAATCGGGTAGATCCGCATATTTTGAATCAGATGTTGCACAATGAATTGCGCATTAATGGAATTGATACAGAATATGAATTTGCACTACGCGTACCGACTAATAATCGGTTAGTAAGCTCTAATCCTCAGGGCTTAAGCGCAAAATCGATGCTCACTTCACATAAAGTAAGACTATTTGATACCGATCCCTTTAACCGTGGCGCTGAGTTATTCCTTCATTTCCCGAATCAGCGGAAGTACTTATTAAGTACAATGTGGCTGATGCTGGCCTCATCGATGGTATTTATTCTGGTGAGTATAATCTGCTTTGCCATTACGATATACACGATTTTCAGGCAAAAACGGCTTTCGGAAATGAAGACGGATTTCATTAACAACATGACCCATGAATTAAAAACGCCCATTTCTACTATATCGCTGGCTTCAGAGATGATTAAAGCGCAAGGCGCAAGTGTAAATGAGCAGGTTAGAAAGTACAGCAATATCATATTTGATGAAAATAAGCGTCTTGGAAATCAGGTGGACCGGGTTTTACAAATGGCCCTTATTGACCGGGGTGAAATGAAGTTGAAGCTGGCAGATATTGATATCAACGAAATCATTGAAGCCGCTATGCAAAAGATCAATTTGCAGGTGAAGGAGTTGAACGGACAAGTGAAAAGTGTTTTAAATGCATCGCCGTCGAGCCTTAATGGAGACCGTGTGCATATCACTAATGTGATTTATAATTTGCTTGAAAATGCTGTGAAATACAGTAAAGGAAGCCCTGAAATAAAAATCAGTACCGAGAATACCAATAATGGTATTCAAATTAGCGTTGAAGATAATGGGATTGGGATGAGTAAGGAACAACAGCAGAGAATCTTCGATAAATTTTATCGGGTACCAACCGGTAATCTGCATGACGTGAAAGGATTCGGTCTCGGATTAAGTTATGTAAAGAAAATAATTGACGCTCACGAAGGAGCTGTTTTTGTAAAATCAGAAATCGGAAAAGGAAGCAAATTTACCATTGAATTACCCTTTTAAATAATATACAGCGATATGGACGACAACAGAATTAAAGTCTTATTGGTCGAAGATGACCCCAATCTAGGAACCCTGTTAAAAGAATTTTTAGAACTTAAAAAATTCGATGTACACCTTGGCCGAGATGGCAAGGAAGGACTCGAATTGTATCAAAGAAATGTTTTTGACATTTGCATTTTAGATGTGATGATGCCGAAAATGGATGGTTTTACTTTAGCGAAATTAATTCGCCAAAGAAACACAAAAGTGCCCATCGTTTTTCTTACAGCTAAATCTCAGAAAGAAGATAAAATTAACGGTTTCCAGATTGGAGCAGACGATTATATCAGCAAACCTTTCAGCATGGAAGAATTAGAGCTCAGAATTAATGCAGTGCTTAAACGCACAATGGCGAATCGTGTGGAAGAAGAAGACGGAAAAATTTATGATATCGGACAATTTAAATTCGATTTCACAACACAGATGCTGACCAAAGATGATGGCGAAAAGCAAAGACTTACCACAAAGGAAGCGCAATTGCTGCACCTGCTTTGTAAAAATTTAAATCGCGTTACCGAAAGGGAAGTTGCTTTAAAATCAATCTGGGGAAATGACGATTATTTCACCGCAAGAAGTATGGATGTTTTCATTACAAAATTACGTAAATATCTGCGTGGTGATGAAGCAGTGGAAATACTAAACGTACACGGTACCGGCTTTAAGCTCACCGTTAACTAAACAGATTTCTGTTACTCTATATAAAGCTGAAAGATCGTCGGATGTATGTTCGACGGTCTTTTTTT
>JAHDHT010000162.1:0-4933 GCA_020631175.1 Chitinophagales bacterium | reverse complement strand
GGTCAGGCTCTCCGCTTGTACGCATTATGCTAAGAACCGCATTCGCATAGTCGTAAACCGGCCTGCCGCTGTCGGCCTATTTACTCCCTGCTCAGGTCGTTTCTTATCATAAAGGGTATCGCTGCGATCCTTACTGCGATGTTATTTTTAAGAAATGAATCTTTAAAAGTATAGCCGGGGCTTTGCAATCAAATCATATGAAAAACCGTGTTTAAATCAGAGCTGTCAGGGCTCGTTTATTTTCATGAAAAAAGCCTGTTTCATAAATGAAACAGGCTTAATGAAAAACTACTAAACGACCCTAATATCTTTGAAGCATTGCTGCTTGCTTTGTTTAGACTTAAAAACATCAAAAGAGTATCAAACTTTTTTTATGCTTTATCTGTAATCGCTCTTATCAATAATTTTGCCAAAAAGAACATGGTTACGTATATTGTTTATTTACATCCGTAAACAATTGAATATCTATGCGCTAAAACTATTAAATGCCACAAAGTTTTTTTTCTCAATTGAGCTCTTTGAAATTTTAAACACGACTGTCCTAAAAATAAAATTAGTGTACAATTAGAAAGGAGGTTTCAAATTTTGAAAATGCCCATTGAGTTTAATCTTTTCTTTTAAGGCCTCTGTTTGTTCTGTAATACGGATAATCTCTATTAAATGATGATATATATATTGTTGCCTTTCAACTTCCTGTTCGTATTGAAGTAACTGATATTCCTGTTCTTGAGATAAGCCGACCTGATTTGCAATTTCATATACAGACCAATCGCGATTTTCAAAATCAGGTTCTTTTTTTGGTTTTAAATTCAAGACTTCATAAAATCGATTAAACAGCATTTCAATTTTCGGACGTATACGCTCATCGGGATTATGGTCAGACTTTTGCCAGGCGACAACTGCACCCATATATGGTCTGTCAGGTACAGATTTAATCACTTCCATTATTTTAAATATCCTTTTTGCTTTAGTTCGAATATCCATATTACCGTTTTCATATGTCTTTACGATTTCGACTACTTCTATTTCCGTCCCGAATTCAAGTACTTGATTATCCTTTACAAATGGAATTCCAAAGGTGAATTTGTTTGCCACGCATTCTTTAATCAAATACTTATAGCGTGGTTCAAAAATGTGTAAGTTGGTTGGATTACCCGGAAAGACAACAATATTGAGTGGGAAAACAGGCAAAAATTCCATCATATAACGAATTTACTCATTTAAAGCTGCTGCATAAAAATTAGATCGCCTATTTAGTCTTAAATAAACAAAAAAGTACAGGATAGCATTAATTTGTATTGATTGTGGTTATCTTCACCCTACTGTATGCCCGAAAAATCGATTTACATTGATGTTCAACAGTTTGACCCCGTTTTACCGGATCATGTAGACTGGCCTTTATATCAAATGAGCCTTAACAGAGAGCAATTCATTAGTGAAGTTGCTGAGGCGACCTTATTAGAGTTAAAAAAAAGTAAGCGTAACAATTCCCGAATCCGGGACATCATTGCGAAAACGTATTACCTCGAAAAAATAAGGATGAAATCCGATCCTTATAAGATCGACCCGGAAGATGAAAAACCTTTCTGGAAAAAAGTTAAATCGAAACTTACTGAAGTAAGTATTGGAAATATTGATAATGAAGATGAAGAAATTCATCAGGTCTTAAAATCTATCGTTAAACGATACAGTAATGAAATTGCCGGAAATTTTAAGATTTCTACTTTTCGCTTTGCTCAAAGAATGACACCCTTGATTTTAAGACGAGTGTTAAACTCAGCATCAGCAAAATATTTAAAAAAGTTTTACGCCAATAAATATCATCTTTCTGATGTATTGCATTTTACCGGTCCTATTAATAAAATAAGATCTCTGGTAGATAAAGGTACTCTTGTCTTCGTACCTACACATTTTAGTAATATGGATTCCATATTAGTAGGCTGGGCAATAGAGAGTATTGGAATTCCTCCTTTAATATACGGTGCGGGTCTTAACCTTTTTAATTCCCGTATAATGGGATATTATATGGGAAGGTTGGGCGCTTATACTTTAGATCGAAGAAAGAAAAACCCGATTTATCTTGAAACATTAAAGACCTATTCGAGGCTTTCTGTTGAAAAAGGCTGTCATTATTTATTTTACCCGGGAGGAACAAGAGCTCGATCCGGAGCATTGGAAACTCGCTTTAAATTAGGTTTGCTTGGAACAATTACAGATGCTCAATATGAAAACTGTCTTAAAAATGAAGAGGCTTATAAAAAGATTTTCATCGTTCCGGTTGTCATTAATTATCATTTCGTTCTTGAAGCGAAACAATTAATTGAACAGCATTTAAAAAAGACCGGTGAAGAGAAATATCTTAAAAATGACGAAGCAGATATAAAAGGTGTAAACAATGTAATGAGTTTAGTCTGGAAATTCTTTAGTACAAGTTCTGAGATGGCTATTTCATTTGGAAAACCAATGGATATATTTGGAAATGATGTAGATGAAGAAGGGAACAGTACAGATAAACACGGACAGCAGGTTAAAATTCATGACTATTTTAAATTGAACGGGAAAATTGTTGAAGATCAGCAGCGTAATCAGATATTCACTGGTTTGTTAGCCGATCATATTTTAAAAGAATACCGAAAAAGTACTATCGTTTTTTCCAGTCAATTATTAGCCTTTGCGGCTTTTCAAATAATCAAATCGAATAATAAACGATTAGATATTTATGAACTGTTAAGATTACCGGAAGACGACCGGACGATCTCTTATGATTTAATGACGAATGCATTATACAAACTGATTCAGCATTTAAAAGCGATGAATGAATCCGGTCAGATTTTATTGGATCCTCAAATTCATAAATCAATTGATCAGTTAATTGAACATGGACTTAAAAATCTGGGTGTTTATCATAATGTAAAACCGCTCATTTTGACTGAAGAAAACGAATTTGTATCTAATAATATGAATTTGCTATATTTTTATCACAATAGACTAAGTGGCTTTGGACTTGAAACCGTCATCTAAACACCCTACTGTTGCCGTTCTCGGTGCAGGAAGTTTTGGAACTGCTGTAGCTAATCTGATTAGTGACAATTGCAGAGTCTATTTATATACACGTAGTCCTGAGAAGAAAGAACAAATTTCAAGCACAGGTTTTAACTACGGTCAGAAATTAAATGAAAGAGTAATTGTTTCTAATGATCTGGAAATGATTACTGAACAATGCAAATTACTTTTTCCGGTAATCCCATCTGCAAATTTCAGAGACTTTATAAAGCGACTTTGTCCATTATTAAAACCGGATCATATTTTAATTCACGGTACAAAAGGTTTTGACATTTCGAAAGCTAAAGTCGATACGGATGATAATGATTTGTTGTTGAGTCGAAAAGATGTTGCAACCATGAGTGAAGTAATTCAGGAAGAAACGAACGTACTTCAGATTGGAGCATTAGCCGGTCCGAATTTATCATCTGAAATCGCTCAAGGTCAACCAACGGCAGCCGTAATTGCAAGTCCGTTCAAAAGTGTAATTCGGGAAGGCACCAAAGTTTTAAAAAGCCGTCGTTTCATGATCTTAAGTTCTCATGATATGACAGGTATCGAAACGGCTGGTGTTTTAAAAAACATAATGGCAATTGGAGCCGGTATTCTACACGGTATGGGTATGGGTAACAATACAAGAGCCATGTTGATCTCAAGAGGTCTGACTGAAATGATTCGCATAGGTGATGTAATGGGTTCTGATACGAACTCCTTTTTAGGAGTTGCCGGTATTGGAGATTTAATTGCTACCTGTAGTTCTAATTTAAGCCGGAATTTCACAGTTGGATACTGGCTGGCAAAAGGTAAAGAACTGCCGGACATTCTAAATGATATGAATGAGGTGGCGGAAGGAATTAAAACAGTAATGATTTCAAAAGCACTAGCCAATCAGTACAAAATTCATATTCCGATTACCGATAAAATTTTTCAAATTCTTTTTAAAGAACTTCCTGCTGCTAAAGCCATTAATCAATTGATGGATTACCGTGATTTGATTGATGCGGATTTTATGGAACAATAGAATATTATGATAAAAAAGGTAGCAGGATATTTTTACTATGCATATGTTGGACTAGTTTTCATAATTACTCTGATAATTGGCTACATCTATGGTGCAATAAGTATTGCATTCGGAAATGAAGCTACTTTAAAACGAATGCATCATTTACCCGGATGGATGTGTTCCTGGGTCATTCGTTTAGCAGGAGTAAAAGTTAACAAACATAATTTTGAGAATGTCGATCCTGAAGCTCAATATGTAATTATTTGTAATCATCGAAGTTTTGCTGATGTATTAGTATTGCGATCTGTAATTCCGAATTATGTGAAGTATCTCGCAAAAGCCTCTATCGGTAAAGTGCCTTTTATGCGTTTCTTTTTTAAGCATTTTGCAATATCTGTTGATCGTACTTCAAAAGAAGACAGAAAAGCAAGTATGCAAAAAATGATGAATGCAGTTAAAGATCAAAATGCTTCTGTAGTAATTTATCCTGAAGGAACAAGAAATACAACCAAAGATCATTTATTGCCTTTTAAAAATGGCGCATTCAACATAGCCGCCGGAGCAGGTATTCCGGTTTTAGTTATTACGCTTAAAAACATAACAAAAATTCAAATTCCAGGAACCTTCAGAGCTTATCCGGGAACAGTAGAATGTTTTTTTGACGGACCTTTAGATCCGGAAATGGGTGCGGAAAAATTGAAAGAAGAGAGCTACAAAATAATGATGGAACGATTAAGCTGATATGAATTATTTATCTCATTATTATTTATTCAAAGAAAATGAAGACCCCAATTTTGTATGTGGTTTAATTCTACCGGATATTACCCGTACAGCACATAAACGATTTCGATTAAAAGAGCCCTTTCAAAATGAAGGTAAATTTGATAC
>JAHDHT010000161.1 GCA_020631175.1 Chitinophagales bacterium | reverse complement strand
TTGGCTTAATTGTTCTAAGCTGATTCCAATTTTAATTTCTTTAGAACCGGTTTCATTTCCATGAGCAGAAAGTATAGAATTTGAAAAAAAGACGAAAAGTGAAAGGAGTAAAAAGTAGTTTTTCATATTAAGTGTAAAGGTGAATATTTTTTCGATTAAAAATTTGGGCTAAGGTTTAAATTACAATAATAAAAAAGGGCATTCATTTATTTGAATGCCCTTCTCTCTTTGAAATATTATTTTTTAATTAAACGGATTACTGTATTTGCTTTCCGTCAATAATTTTTCATCTGTTAATGTATTAAAGAATGCGATTAATGCTTCTTTATCGTTTGCATCAAATCTGAAATTCACAGGTTCGTCTGGGTTACCCGGTGCAGCATCATCATAGCCATTGCCATGATTTTTTAAACGGAAATCGAGGTTCGGGTGATTGATAATGTTTTGATCATAATGATCAAGTACTTCATTTAAAGTTGCAAATCTTCCATCATGCATGTAAGGACCTGTTACGGCGATGTTTCTGATTGATGGCACTTTGAATTTTCCATTATCCTGGAGATTTCCAGAAATTAAACCAATTCCTTTATCAGAATAATCATTTTCCAAACCAATGTTTGCATTAATATCAAACATCATTTCGAAGTCGCTATTAAAAACTACAGAAGTGTCAAAAATAATTTCACCCGAGTCAAAACCTATATCAATTAATTCAGGAAATTCTGCAAAATTTCCATCAAATACTATATTGCTAATAGCATGAATTCCCTCTAAACCATGACAAGAATTACATCTTGCATTAACGAATAATTCCATCCCTTTGGTTTCAAGAGGCGTAAAGTTGCTGAAATTTGTTGCTACACCTTTATCAAACTTAGAATCGAAAGAGGTGATTGAACGAAGGAAAGTTGCCATTGATGTTTTAATACGATCGATCGTTACATTTTCATCTCCGTATGCATTCTTGAATAGATCGGTATAATAATCAGTCGCCGATAGTTTTGCCACTAACTGTTCTTCTTTTTCCATACCCATTTCGATATGATCTTTCACCGGCATAACTACTTGTTCTTCCAGGTCAGTTACTTCACTATCCCAAAAGAAAGTACCCATAAAACGATTATTGAAAATCGGCATTGAGTTTCTACCGGTCATTCCACCTTCAAAACCTTCACTTAATGCCGTTACATCAGAGAATGCATTTTCCTGAAAATGACAACTAGCACAGGCAACGCTGTTATTTAGAGAGAGCTTTTTATCATAAAATAAAACACGCCCAAGTGTTGCTACATGATTATCAATATCACCTTCCAGATTATCTACAATTGGGTGTACGTGATCAGGAAGTGTATTGTTGTAATCAAATGGAGAATCAGGTAAACGAAGTTGAGCTCCATTACCAAGATCGCCCGGTCCCTCTAGAAGGGTACAACTAAAAATGACCATGCTACAAAGCACTGGCAAAGCAAAAAGGATGAACTTTCTCATATGTAAAGCTTTTTGTGTTTAATAAAACAAGCAAGATTCGTGCAAAAATCCAACTTTTTAACGTTTTAAACGGAAACGTTCGTACAATTTGGACCGATTTTTCTCGAAATTAACATTTAGGAAGAGGCTAAGTGGCGGATTGAACTTGAAATTCACGCCATCGCCGGCAATGAAGTACATAGTACTTTCAGTACCCAACGATATTTTTGGATTCAAATAATATTTAACCCCGAATACCGGCCCTACTCCAAATCCGCTGCCGATTTCTCTGCTCAGGTCTACATTTTCATCTACGCTTAAAACTACATCAAATCCCCACCAATATTTCCATTTGGAGGTAATCCAGCGTTGTTTTTCGATTCCCATGCTGACTTGCATTTCGGCAACATCGCTAAAGAAATCAGAGGCAAAATTAAATCCGAGACCTAACCTGAAAAAGCGGCCTTTCTTTCTTTGCGCCTTGTAAAATAATGCGACTCCCTGATTTTCAATTGCAGTTTGACCTATTGAAATGAAGTTACCGACCATGGGAGTCATGTTGATTCCGATCTCTCTTATTTTTAGCGAGTCGAGTGCATCATCATCATACTGTATTTGAGCATTAACCGGTAATGCAAAGAAACACAGTATCATTAGTATTCCTGTTATCTGCTTCATCTTTACCAGTTAAAAATTAAATAAAGCGCCGTTGGTAGCTGAGTGCTTCCTTCAAAGGCAGTAAAAAAATCTTTTGTATTGAACTCCGGAAATTGATCGAACTCATTTGCATCAACTCTAAAAGTGGCACCTAAATCAATACCGGCCATTGTCATCAATTGTAACTTAGGATTTATTCGGAAACTAAGTCCTAAAAATGGATTCAAAGCTACTCTGTATCGTTGATCAATATTGCGTACTGTTTCTAAAGAAGTATTGGTGGTAACGGTAGATTCGAGATAGTTATTGATAAGGTCAACTCCATACTGTACATCCCATTTCCCGATTATATTACGATTCCATTCATATCCGATTTTTGTATTGATATTGAATTGCAGAATGGTTCGTGTTCCTTCTGCGAAAAAATCTTCCGATTGCGAGCCGGCAAAACCGGTTAATACTCTCAATCCTCTTCCGTTTTTTAATCGTTTATAAATAAAATGATAGGGTCCGCTTTCGATGGTATTGTCATTGAAGGCAGCGAAAGAATCTACAAAATCGGTGATATTGATACCAATCTGTTGTTCGCTAACTCTTTCTTTAGACTTTTCTTGTGCATGTATAGATCCATAGGATAATACAAGGGCTGTAAGCAGGAAGGATAATTTTAGAGCTAAAGTTTTCATAATGTCGGGAAGATAACGAAGGAATAATGAAGGCATTGTATTGAGTAGTGAAGTTAGTAGCACAGTACTTGGTAGCACAGTACCAGGTACTTGGTACTTAGTAGCGCTGCACCAGATTTGGCTTTTTGTGAGAATAAGATATCCTCTAGCCCGGATTGTAATGAAAACCCGCCAGTGATGAAGTGCACTGAAGCAATACTTCGCGTAGGCTGAAGCATGAAGACAAGCGCAGTATATGCTGAAGCGCCAGAAGCAGTGGTGCGTTGCAATGTAAAGCCGGTGATGATGATTTTTGAAGTGTTGGATGTTGTTGCTTCAAGTAGAAATAGAAGATGTTTTTAAAAACTTAAGTGTCAAATTCAAATTCAAACTCAAGTTTTTTGGTGCGAGGCGCGAGGTCTGAAGGGGGAGCTAGTCTCGAATGCGCTCGAAATTAATTCTGCGCTACTAAATACAGTGCTACTATTAATACCTTACTGAACTTTTTTTTTAGTTAAAGACTTTTATCTTTGCGCTAACAATCTCATCATATAAGGCTTCGGGCTGCATATGGTTAGTTTGTTATCTAAGTCACTGGTCACTTATGTGATTATTCATTTAACAAAAGAAGCCATAACATGCTATTAAAGAAGCTAGCTTCCAACAAAATATTAGTACTCGACGGCGCAATGGGCAGCCTGATACAGGAGTACAAACTTTCTGAAGAAGATTTTCGGTCTTCTGTATTTGCGGATCATTCTATTGATCTGAAGGGTAATAATGATTTATTGTCGATCACTCAACCGCAAATTATTCAGGAGATTCATGCCAAGTATTTAAAGGCGGGTGCCGACATCATTGAGACGAATACTTTTAGTTCGACTTCAATTGCTCAGGCTGATTATTCGCTTGAACATGAGGCATACCGTTTGAATTTTGAATCGGCAAAAATTGCGAAAGAAGTCGCTGTACAATTCAGTACAGATGATCGACCTCGTTTTGTTGCCGGAGCTTTAGGTCCGACTAACCGAACGGCCTCCATATCGCCCGATGTAAACCGGCCAGGTTATCGCGCAGTAAGTTTTAATGAACTGGCTGAAGCTTATTATGAGCAGACAAAAGGCCTGGCAGACGGTGGGGCTGATATACTTTTGGTTGAAACCATTTTTGACACCTTAAATGCAAAGGCAGCTTTGTATGCGATTCAAAAATATTTTTCGGATACAGGCAAATATTTACCGATCATGATTTCGGGTACGATAACCGATGCGTCGGGTCGTACCTTGAGCGGACAAACGGTTGATGCCTTTTGGGTTTCTGTTAATCATTGTAATCCTTTTTCGGTTGGATTGAATTGTGCTTTGGGTGCAAAAGAAATGCGCCCTTATCTGGAGGCTTTGCATTTAAATGCTGACTGTAATGTGAGTGCTTATCCGAATGCCGGTCTGCCAAATGAAATGGGTGAATATGATGAGTCTCCGGAAATGATGTCGGAATGGATTCGCGATTTTGCTTCGAGTGGATTTTTAAATATTGTTGGAGGATGTTGTGGTACTACTCCTGATCATATAGCGGCAATTGCAGAAGTTGCTGCTGAATATAAACCAAGAAATAAACAGACGGCTACTACATTTATGCAGCTCTCCGGTTTGGAGGCGGTAACGATTCGTCCTGAATCTAATTTTGTAAATGTTGGTGAACGTACGAATGTAACGGGCAGCCGTAAGTTCGCCCGTTTGATTCGTGAAGATCAATATGAAGAAGCGCTTTCTGTTGCATTGCAACAGGTGGAGAACGGTGCGCAGGTGATAGATGTAAATATGGATGAAGGTTTACTGGATTCTAAAGAGGCGATGGTTCGCTTTTTAAATTTAATTGCATCGGAACCGGATATTGCAAAAGTGCCGATCATGATCGATTCTTCGAAATGGGAAGTGATTGAAGCAGGCTTGCAATGTATTCAGGGAAAGGGAATTGTGAATTCAATTTCTTTGAAGGAAGGAGAAGAAATTTTTATTGAACAGGCAACTAAAGTTAAACACTATGGGGCGGCCGTTATTGTTATGGCCTTCGATGAAAAAGGACAGGCTGAAACAATTGAACGTAAAGTTGAAATCTGTCAGCGTGCTTATGATATTTTAACGGAGAGAGTTGGTTTTGACCCCCAGGATATCATTTTTGATCCGAACATTTTTGCGGTTGCAACCGGAATTGAAGAGCATAATGAATATGCAATTAATTTTATTGAAGCAACAAGACAAATAAAAGAAAGAATGCCGCTTACAAAAGTGAGTGGTGGTGTAAGTAATATTTCATTTTCGTATCGGGGTAATAATGTAGTGCGTGAGGCTATGCATGCGGCATTTTTATATCACGCTATTAAAGCGGGGATGGATATGGGCATCGTAAATGCGGGAATGATTGAGGTGTATGACGAGATTCCTAAAGAATTGATGGATAAAGTGGAGGATGTTTTATTTAATCGACATCCTGAAGCAACGGAGGCCCTAACGGATTATGCGGAAACTGTAAAAGGTTCGGGTAAGGTTCGGGAGGAGAAAACGGCTGAATGGAGAAATGAACCGGTAGAAAAAAGATTGGCGCATGCTTTAGTAAAAGGTATTGTTGAATTTATTGAAGAGGATACTGAAGAAGCAAGACAAAAATATGATCGACCATTAGAAGTTATTGAAGGTCCTTTAATGGATGGAATGAATATCGTTGGTGATTTATTTGGTTCTGGTAAAATGTTCTTACCTCAGGTGGTGAAGTCTGCCCGGGTAATGAAAAAATCGGTTGCATATTTAACGCCTTTTATTGAAGAGGAAAAAGAGGGTGCTGCAAATAGTGCTGCCGGTAAAATTTTAATGGCAACCGTTAAGGGTGACGTTCACGATATTGGAAAAAATATCGTTGGTGTTGTTTTAGCCTGCAACAATTATGAAGTGATTGATTTGGGGGTGATGGTTCCGGCGCAGAAAATAATCGATGAAGCGATAAAGCATGATGTTGATGTGATTGGTTTGAGTGGTTTGATTACGCCTTCGTTAGACGAGATGGTTTATTTTGCTTCTGAGTTACAAAGACAGAAATTGGCTTTTCCTTTAATGGTTGGAGGAGCTACAACAAGTAAAATGCATACAGCTGTTAAGGTTGCTCCTAAATATGACAACAATCTAACGGTGCACGTATTAGATGCGTCTCGTTCTGTTAGTGTAGCAGGCGAGTTGATCAAGTTAAAAAGAGAGCCTGGCACTGAAACTGATTTCAAGAAAAGTGTATTGGCTGAGCATGTGGATCTGGGTGTTAAGTTTGCCAATAAGCGAGCGGGTTTAAATTATATTTCGATTGATGATGCCCGAAAAAATCCGTTTAAGATTGAATGGTCTGCTGATGATCTTGTTGAACCGGTAAAAAAAGGAACATATGTTTTTGATGATTTTAGTCTTGCTGAAATCAGACCTTATATTGATTGGACGCCCTTTTTCTCGAGCTGGCAATTGAAAGGAAAGTATCCTGCCATTCTGGAAGATAAAGTTGTGGGTGAAGAAGCGACGAAATTGTTTGGGGATGCTCAGGAGATGTTAGATAAAATTATTAATGAAAAATGGTTGAAAGCTCGGGCTGTAATTGGTTTGTTTGAGGCTTCTGCTGTTGGCAATGATACGGTGCGCATTACGGATGGACCTGATTTGCACTTTTTAAGGCAGCAACCTAAGAAGAAAGAAGGACAATTTAATTATTGTTTATCGGATTATATTGCTCCTGCTGACTCGGGTTTGAAGGATCATATGGGCGCATTTGCAGTAACGGCAGGAATAGGAATTGAAGAGCATGTGAAGCGTTTTGAAAATGATCAGGATGATTATAGTGCAATTATGTTGAAGGCACTTGCTGATCGTCTTGCAGAAGCATTCGCTGAATTAATGCATGAGAATGTTAGAAAAGATTATTGGGGCTATGCGGTAGATGAGAAATTAGAAAATGATGAATTAATTAAGGAAACTTATAGAGGTATAAGACCTGCTCCGGGTTATCCTGCTTGTCCTGAACATACTGAAAAAGGTAAGTTGTTTGATTTGTTGGAAGTTGAAAAGCATACCGGAATTAAGTTAACGGAGAGTTATGCCATGTATCCTGCTGCTTCTGTTAGCGGATGGTATTTTGCGCATCCAAAATCGAAATATTTTGGTGTGGGTAAATTAACTAAAGATCAGGTGGAAGATTACGCTGGTCGTAAAGGTTGGACTTTAGAAGAAGCAGAGCGTTGGTTAGCGCCTTATTTGAATTATTAGATATTTAGGAGTGTAAGGGTTTTAGTTTTCTCTGCCTTGCGCAGTTCCACGCTCGTTTTCGCTGCGCTCAAGCCCCTTGCAAATATATTTGCTCACCGGCCAGCATGACATTGATTTTTCCTCGTATAGCGACATTTTGAATTTGAGTTTGAGCTGATCATTGGTGTTTTCTTGTACTTGACACTTGCAATTTATACAAGCTCAGCTTGTGTCCCGCTAGCTGGTGAGAGTATATATGCTAGAGGGGGATCTAACGAAGTGATCTGAGGGTGGATTAGGATACAGCTTCCGCTATCATCATAGCCTCCTCCCGCACCGTTCCTAAAACACCGCCAAGTTTATAATTATTAAATCCGGTAAAATAAACATTTTTTAATGTTGCATCGCCTTTCCAGTTTTTAGGATAATTATTTTTATCAATAAAGGATTTAGCTAATGGAAAAAATGATTCTATTCCAGTCCGGTAACCGGTGGCTAAAATAATATGGTCGTATTTTTTTGTAGAACCATCTTTAAATTCAACTGAATTTTCGGAAACTTTTAAAATGTCTTTTTGAACTTTAATTTTACCCGTCTTTATTGCCTTTATTGTTCCAATATCGACTACAGGAGTTTTTCCGGTAGTTCTTAATTGTTCTACAGGAGGGAGCTTTGAAACAGGAATATTATACTTGCTTAAATTCCCGAAATAAATTTTTCTTATTTGTGTACCGAGCCAGTCACCCAAGCCAAAAGGAAGCTTGTCTAATTGTTTAGCCGTTACCTGCACCGGTCGACCATTTAAATCTCTCGGGACAATGCAAAGTGGACTGCGGACTGAAATGTCTGTTTCTATATTATGTTCACTTAAATCCAATGCAATTTCTGCACCTGTATTTCCCATTCCCACAACCAATACTTTTTTATCTCTGAAAGGAGTTGGGTTTTTATAAATTCGACTATGTGTAATTGTTAATTTATCATTGTTGACTTGAGATACCCATTCGGGGTAGTGAGGGATATTGTTTGTGCCGGTTGCAATGATTAGATTTTTACATTCAAATTGATTTTCCGAGCAATCTATAACCCATGAGACGTTTTTATTTGAAATATTTTCAACTCTTAAATTTAATCTTGGTTTAATTTTAAACTCAACAGCATAGTTTTCTAAATATTGAATAAACAATTTTCGGCTTACATATCGTGGGTAATCATCGGGATAATCTAAATAAGGAAGATGAGATAATTCTTTTACCGTATGTAAATGTAAACGATCATAATGGCCGTGCCAGGATGAAGCAATTTTATCGGATGCATCAATAATATGATATGGGATAGAATGTTTAGAAAAACAACCTGCCACAGCTAAGCCTGCCGGACCTGCACCGATAATTAAATTCTGAATCATT
>JAHDHT010000160.1:7149-8492 GCA_020631175.1 Chitinophagales bacterium | reverse complement strand
ATGAAGTAATTAATATGTCAGGTACTCCGGCAGGACCTGTTAATATTCCTGCAGTCTTTTTAAGCTATAATGATTGTCAGGAGATTCAAGTCCAAATCAATCAGGGAAATACAGTAACGGCATGCATAGGGGCTTCGAATTTAAATTTTGGCTGTACACAGACTTTATCGGTCGACGCATGCTCAGTTGTTTGTGATGAGGCAGGTTGTACTGACATATGCGCTGATAACTATAATGCTAATGCAACAAGTGATGATGGAAGTTGCTTATATCCTGATGATCCGGTATTAACAGGATTACCTTCTACAACTTCATCCGCCACACCAATAGCATTAAATGCAAGTCCGCCGGGAGGTACATTCTCAGGACCTGGAGTCGTTTTTAATGCATTTAACCCGGGTATTGCAGGTCCTGGTTTTCATACAATTACTTATTCAATAACGGATGCTAATAACTGTGAGATATCAGCAAGCCAAACCGTTTTGGTTGTAAGCATAACATACAATTTCGTAAATTATAACTTAGGTACTATTCCTCCAAAATCAGTTGATATCGAGGATGTAGATTATGAATTATACAATATAAATGGTTCAATAATCGAAAGAGGTAAAATGAAATCAAATATGAATTTCGGACATTTAAATGATGGAAGTTATTTCATTCGTTTCAAAATTGAAAATGAATTGATTTCATATCCATTCTTAAAATACTAATTTTAAAGGCGGTTTTTAACCGCCTTTTTTTATGGATATAACAATTGAAATATGTGATTTTAAAACCTATACTGTTTTGTTTGAAAGACGAAACAATCCTGAACTCACTAAAGATCTTCCTTCCAATATTGCCAAACAAAAAAAGGAAGACGATATTATTTACTGGAAAAAAAATATTGAGTCGAAAAAAGCTGAAGTTTACTCAATTAAGCTATCAAACAAAATCATCGGCTTGTTCTATTTATTCGATTTCAAAAATTACTCTTGTGAATCAGGTATTACAATTTTCGAATCAGAAAATCGAAGCAAAGGTTATGGATATATGGCTTATTCATTGTTGCTAGAAATGCTACAAAAAAGAAAATTTATAAATACCTGGATTTATACCAAAGAAAAAAATATAGCCGCTAAAGCCTTATTCCACAAATTAGGTTATTTAGAAACAGGGGATTCATTTTTAGATGAGTCTGACAAATTCATTAAATACAGCTATCAATTCTAGTTTCAAAATTAATTTAGACTTTAATCTGACATAAAAAATTTATTAAGACATTTCTAAGACACCAAAAAGGCTTATTCATTGCATCTTTAAAGAAAAGCCCTATCATGAGATACTTAGTTTTATTAATT
>JAHDHT010000160.1:0-7049 GCA_020631175.1 Chitinophagales bacterium | reverse complement strand
TGATCCGAATAAACTTCCTATGTTAAAAGAATCATTCAGATTACTTTGCAATCAATTAAGGGCAGAAGATAAAGTATCGATAGTAGTATATGCTGGTGCAGCCGGAGTTGTTCTTCCACCTACTTCAGGAGCTAAAAAACTAACCATTGTTGAAGCTTTAAATTCTTTAGAAGCAGGAGGGTCTACTGCAGGTGGAGCAGGCATTGAACTGGCCTATAAACTATGTATGGATAACTTTATTAAAAATGGAAACAACAGAGTTATTCTGGCTACGGATGGAGATTTTAATATTGGTGTTTCCTCTGAAATAGAATTAGAAAAATTAATTTCTGACAAAAGAAAAACAGGAATATATTTAAGCGTTTTAGGATTTGGTACCGGAAATTATAAAGATTCAAAAGTAAAGGCTTTAGCTCAAAAAGGAAATGGCAACTATGCTTACATTAATAGCTTAAAAGAGGCTAAAAAACATTTAGTAGAATCATTTGGCTCAACTTTATTTACTGTTGCAAAAGATGTAAAAATACAAGTAGAATTTAATCATGCGCAGGTTCAAAGCTATCGATTAATCGGCTATGAAAACCGAATATTAGATGACGAAGATTTTGTTAATGATGAAGTTGATGCTGCAGAAATGGGCGCAGGTCATAATGTTACTGCTTTATACGAAATAATTCCAGTTGGTGTAAAATCAAAATTTAATGTAAAAACAAAAAATCTTAAGTACAATTCCAAAAGTGAAAAAGTACATACAGATGAATTACTAACGGTTAAGGTAAGATATAAAGAAGCTAAAAGTAGTAAGAGTAAAGAACTAATAGAAACACTTGAAACAAGTCAAAAGATAGAAGAAGATACAGATTTAAATTTTATACAAGCCTTAAGTTGGTTTGGATTATATCTCAGAAAATCAGAGCTTATTGACAATAAAAATATCGACTCCATTATCAGTTTAGCAGAAAATGGAGTAGGAGAGGACAAAGAAAATTACAGAGCAGAGTTTATTGAATTAATGCAAGCCTATAAAAAACTATAATGTAAAAAGGCTACTCAAAAAAGAGTAGCCTTTTTATTTTTTTATTAAGTCAACTACTAACTTATCAATCGGAAATAAAAAGTCATCAGCATCAAGTTCGTTTATATTAATCCACAAAAAATCATCAATGCTGGTAGAAAATTCTTCGAATTCATCTTCAACAATTACTGAAGGATTAAAAGCATCTAATCCTTCTTTTAAATCCACGAAATAATAGATACTGATAAGTTGGTCTTTCGAATCAAATGCAGACAGCTGAAAATGTTCTGTTAAATAAAACAGTTCGCCAACTTCAACATCTGCTCCGGTTTCTTCATAAAATTCTCTGATCAAACTGTCAACAATTCCTTCTCCGGCTTGAACTCCTCCACCCGGAAATTTTAAAGTTTGCTTACCTGCAACGGTTTCTTTAGAAACCAGTAACTCACTGTCTTCATTAACCAAAAGTCCATAAACTCTGAGATTAAACCGACTAACGGATGACATAAGCTATAAAGACGCTAATGTCTCTTTTATTGCTTCAAAGTTTGGCAAATCTCCAGGTGAATCACAGACTTCACTGTATTGGATTTTTCCTTCCTTATCAACTATAAACGCAGCTCTTTTACTTACACCTTTCATTCCAAATGCCGGAAACTCGTCATATAAAACACCGTATGCTTCAGAAGCCTCTTTGTTAAAGTCAGAAAGTAAAGGAAAGCTGAGATTCTGCTGTTGTGCAAACACCTCAAGGGTAAACAAAGAATCCACAGAAATAGCTACAACATCTGCATCTACATTGCTGTAAGTTCCTATATCATCCCGTATCGTACATAATTCGGTTGTACAAACACCGGTAAATGCTAGAGGAAAAAATAAAATTAACAGGTTTTTACCTTTGTAATCACTTAACTTAACCTCCTGTTTATCAATGTTATACAAAGAAAACGATGGGGCTACTGTACCTTTTTCAACACTCATATTGTTTTTTTTTGGGTTTAATTATTGACAAATTTAAAATTATGCGTCATAAGACAGACAAAACCATTTTGGTATTTTATCATTTTTTCTAAACTAATTTAATATGAACAAGTATTTAGCAGAGTTTATTGGTACTTTCTTTTTAGTACTAACCGTTTATTGTTGTGTTGTAGGATTAGCTGGTGGAGCTGCTGCAATTTTTGCAGGTTTGGCAATCGGTTCGGTTCTAATGGTAATGATCTACGCAGGTGGTCACATTTCAGGTGCTCATTATAATCCGGCAGTTACATTAGCCGTTTTTATGAGAGGTAAATGTAGCATAGCAGATGTACCTGGTTACATCATCGCACAATTAGCAGGTGGTATTCTTGCTGCATTAGTAGGTAAAGTTTTAGTTGGTTCTCCTGCAGCTGCAGCTGAAACTGCAAGCTTCGTACCTGCTTTATTAGCAGAATTCTTGGGAACGTTCGCTTTATGTTATGTTGTTTTAAACACAGCAACTTCTAAAGCTTCTGAAAGAACAGGCTATTACGGTCTTGCTATTGGTTTTACAGTTACTGCTATGGCTTATGCTTTAGGTGGTATTTCTGGTGGAGCATTCAACCCTGCAGTTGCAGTAGGTGGAATGGTAGGTGGTATCCTTCCTTGGGGTGGTATCGCTTATTTCTTAATCGGTCAATTAGCGGCAGGTGCTTTAGCAGCTATCGTTTTCCGAATTGTAAGCCCGGGTGACTTTGAATAAAACCTTTTATGGGTATAAATAACAAATGAAATTGAAAAAGCCGTTGCTAATAGCAACGGCTTTTTTGTTTTACCTTCAGTATTTTAAACTGAAATTTGAATAAAGAAATACTAAAACTCGCCATTCCTAATGTCCTTAGTAATCTGAGTATTCCCCTTTTAGGTATTGTTGATACTTGGTTAATGGGAACACAGGAAACCCCCATCTACCTCGGAGCAGTTACGATTGCCGGAGTTATTTTTAGTTTCATTTACTGGGGCTTCGGTTTTCTTCGAATGGGTACTACCGGTATAACCGCTCAGGCATTCGGAGCAGAAAATAAAACCAAACTTTCAAATACACTACTAAGAGCTTCACTGGTTGCCATCATATCAGGCTTGTTAATCATTATGCTACAGGTTCCAATTGATAAATTAGGCTTCTGGTTTATAGATGCAGAAAAAGAGTTAAGCGCAATCGCCAGCGAATATTTTTATATAAGAATCTGGGGTGCTCCGGCAGCAATACTAATTTTTGCTTTGAATGGATGGTTTCTTGGAATGCAAAATGCTTCCTTCCCAATGATCATAACCATATTCCTTAATGTCGGAAACCTCTTGTTTAACTATTATTTCGTAAAAATTATGGGGATGAAGGCAGACGGTGTTGCCTATGGTACATTAATCGCTCAATACCTGACCGTTTTTCTTGCAATCATACTCTTACTCATAAAATATAAATCCTTCCTGACTAAAATAAAATGGAAGGAAATTTTTAGAATCGATGAAATAACTGAATTTTTCAATGTAAATAAAGACATATTTATTCGCACAATTTTCCTCATTCTGACCTATGCCTTTTTTAATATTAAGTCCGAAGATGAAGGCTTAATTATTCTGGCTGTGAATGCCATCTTCCTGCAATACCTGTATATCTTATCTTATGGAATTGATGGATTTGCTTATGCCGTTGAGAGCCTGGCAGGAAAGTACTTTGGGAAACGAAATCAATCGGATTTGAACAAAGCCGTTAGATATTCTTTTTACTGGGGCATCGGTCTCGCTGCAGTTTATTCAATCGTGTTTTTTCTGATTAGAAATGATATGATTGCCTTTTTCACAAATGACCAAACAGTTATTGATGCATCTCTGCCTTATGTTTGGTGGCTTATAATTATGCCAATTCCGAATGCAATTGCTTTTGTTTGGGATGGAGTTTACATAGGACTTACAGCCTCTAAACCTATGCGAAACAATATGATTATTGCTACTGTAATTTTCTTTATCCCAATCTATTATTTACTGCATCCGTATATAGGAAACCATGCCTTATGGCTATCTATGACCCTTTTTATGATCGTTAGATCAGTCGGACTTAGTATTCAATCTCCAAAATATCTGAAAATTAAGACAGCTTATCATAAGTAAAGACTATTTTTGCGCTTCAAAACTCAAAGATTGAAGAACACCGGTCGTAAAAAGAAAACTGTACTCTGGATCATCTTTTTAATTTCATTACTTGACTTATTAGGTTTTGGATTATTGCTTCCTGTTTTGCAGCCTTTACTTTTCGATGAAATCGGACTCGCAGCTTCAAATCCTAAATTACTGTTTGGCTATTTAGTAGGGTTTTATGCTATTGCCCAATTTCTTGGAGCTCCGATAACAGGTTCTTATGCAGATAAAGTTGGAAGGAAAAAAGTATTGCTTTTACTGTTTATCGTAAATGGAATTGGAGCATTATCAGTAGCATTCGCTTTAATAAGTAAAAGTGTAATTCCACTTTTCTTAGGACGGTTAATTCCGGCATTTTTTGGCAGTACATTGATGATTCTTCAAACTATGATTGCTGACATCAGTAATGAAGAAGATAAAACGAGAAATTTCGGAATATTTGGAGCAGCTCTGGGGATAGGATTTATATTTGGCCCAATCATCGGTGGAATTACCGGCTCTATAAATAGTGCAATTCCTTTTGCACTTGCCGGAATGCTAACTTTTGTAAATGGAGTACTCATGTGGTTCTTATTACCGGAAACAATTAAAAAAAGAAGTACAAAAGAAATCAATATTTTTTCTGGAATTAAAAACCTCAAATTTGCATTCAGCAGTCCGAAACTACGAGGAATATATTCTGTGGTTTTTTTACTTTCCATGGGCTTTGCGCTTTTCACTCAGTTCTTTCCGGATTACCTGAATTCTGAGTTAGGTTATTCCAAAAAACAAATTGGATATATGCTGGCGTGGATAGGAATTTGGGTGGCTATTACTCAGGGAGGATTGTTAAGACCTGTTTCTAAAAGATTTTCACCCACACAAATGATGATTTGGGCTATACCCATTTTTGCCTTTACTTATTTACTAATACTAATTCCGAATTCAACCTCATCTTTGATGCTTTGCATAATCCTCTTTTCTGTATTTCAGGGTTTTACTTTCCCCAATACATTGGCATATATATCAAACACAGCCGATGAAACTATGCAGGGAGAATCCTTATCCATTAATCAGTCTGTACAGTCTTTTGCCTACGGTTTACCGGCAATTTTGGGAGGATTTGTTATTGAATATTATCAATCCTTTCCAAGCTGGTTTGGCTTCGTAATAACATTAATTGCTTTTATTGTTTTCTATAAAACGATATATCAAAAAGAGAAGCCGTAGATGCAACAATGTATCAAGGTTACTTTACTTCATCAACACGTCAAAAATTTTGTATAACAATTAATATCAAAATATGAATTTATTAGAATCGATCATTGGGAATTTAGGTGGTAATACCATCTCTAAAATTAGCGGTGCTCTCGGCGAAAGCGAACAAGGCACAAAGTCACTCATCGGAGCAGCTGTTCCAACTTTATTAAGCCAGATAGCGGGTAAAGCTAACTCGGAGGAAGGAGCAAATCAATTATTTGATATGCTCAAAGACAACGACGGAAGTCAGCTAAACAACTTTGGGGACATGCTTTCAGGAGATAAACTGTCTTCTTTACAAAGTCAAGGTAGCGGCTTGTTGAATGGGTTGATGGGTAATCAACTGGGAGGTTTATCAAGTGTATTGAGTGGTTTCACCGGAATGAAAGGTGGTTCTGTTACTTCTCTTTTAGGAATGTTAGCTCCATTAATTTTTGGATCATTAGGAAAAGCAAAATCTTCTTTAGGATTAAACGCATCCGGACTTCAAAATTTATTAGCAGGACAAGCAAGTCAATTTGCTGATGCAATGCCTCCGGGTTTAGCAGATAAATTAGGTGGAGTTGGAATCGGTGCAGGTTTATCTGGATTTGGCGCAGGTGCTAAAGAAACAATAACACAAACAGTTTCGTCAACGAAAGAAACAGTTGCAGCCACAGGCACTTCAATTAGAGAAGGCGTTAGCGCAACTGCAAGTGGAGCAGCTGATGTTGCTGCAGATACCGCAGCAGCAGGTGGAGGTCTTTTAAAACGTCTTTTTCCTTTATTAGCATTATTATTATTAGGAATTTTAGCCTTCTTTTTCTGGAGAAGTTGCAATGGAACTGCAGGAAGTGTAACTGATCAGATCAAATCAGGTACTGAGTCAGTAACAAATGCTGCAAAAAATACCGGAGGAGCTATTACTGATGCTGCAAAAGGTACAGCCGGTGCTGTAACTGATGCCGGTAAAAATGCTGTAGATGCAACTAAAAATGCAGCGGCAAAAACGGGTGATGCTGTAAAAGATGCAGCTAACAAAACAGGTAATGCAGTAAAAGATGCAGCTAATAAAACTGGAAATGTAGTAAAAGATGGTGCTAACAAAGCCGGAAATGCTATTAAAGATGGTGCTAATAAAGCTGCTGATGCTACTTCAAACGCGGCCGGCAAAGCTGCTAATGCTGCAAAAAGCCTCGGTGCTAAAGCCCTTGGATTTGTTGCTAATACAAACGAAGCTTTGTTTGCAAACGATTTAAGTAGTGGTAAAGCAAAAGTTGGCTCAAACTATATCCTTGATAAAGTAAACTTCGCATCCGGATCAGCAAACTTAGAACAATCTTCATACGGACAGTTAAACAACATCATTAAAGTAATGAAAAACTATCCTTCATTAAAGATTGATTTAGTTGGCCATACTGATAATACAGGTAACGCCGGTGCTAATCAAACGTTAAGTGAAAGAAGAGCAAATGCTGTGCGTAATTATATCGCCGGAAAAGGAATTAATAAAAACAGACTTGGCTCAAAAGGTCTTGGAGGCGCTAAACCAGTGGCTTCTAACGCAACTTCTGAAGGTAAGCGAAAAAATAGAAGGGTAGAAGCAGTAATTACTGCTCGCTAAAAACTCAAACTTATAATTCTAAAGCCGGTTAATTTC
>JAHDHT010000159.1:6633-8510 GCA_020631175.1 Chitinophagales bacterium | reverse complement strand
TTTCATAAACAAGGTCAGTCTTTAAAAATGATCTCACTTTTTTCGACTTAAACATTTTGTTAATGCGTTTGTATTGCATCATTGCTCTTTCTTCAGGAGGAAAATTATATTGACCATCCTTGCCGTGTTTTTTCTCAATATATTTTTTCGAATTGAAATCAAAATACTCGTATAAAAACTTGCGGTAATTATAAATTTGAAAGACTTCATCATTTTTAAATGATAAGCTTTTCATAAAGTCATTATTTGCTGCAAATTTTGCATCAGAATTTTCTTTGTTTTGTTTTTGATACTTTACATGATCACGAGCCCACTTAAAGTTAATATCGGTTTCCTCAAAAATTTTGAATTTTTCACTAACTAACGGAGCCTTATTTAAAAACTCATTTAAATTATTTTGTCTTACTTCTTTGAAATAATTGATATCATCTTCAAAATCTACGAACTCCTTTCGCATTAATCTCCATTCATTAGGAGCCATCGCTTTATCCTGAAGAGCTTTGCATCTTAAATAATTATTTGCATCTGCAGATTTGCCCGAAAAACTTAATCCTTCATCTGTATCATGGTCAACAGTAATATCTAATGTATCACCTGGCACCAAAAAGATATTGTATTTATTTTTTTTGTGCGTAAATGTATAAAAGCCCGGCTCTTTAAGTACGATTTCCTTTTTAAAACCCTTTTCAGCATTTATTTTAATCGTTCGCTTATAATCGTCTTCATAAGGGCGCGATTGATAAACCTGAACATATTTATCAGCCTCTCCAATAACATTTCCGCTCAACCAAACGATACTATCCACTTCATGGTTAAATGTGTAGCTGTTTACGGATGCAGAATTAGTATTTGTATTTGAAGAAGATGAAATACTAAGTTGATTTTCGTTGATTCCGAGACTCGCTTTAGAAGGTGCATCAGTTCCCGGATCATTTTTAATATCTAAAGCAATAGCGGTAGGAGTATACACAAACAATCCGCTGCTTAAGTCTGCTAAAGCTCTGTCTTTTATGATGGAATGGTTTATTGAGTCTAATACTTCATTAAACCGCTGTATGGAGTCCTGACGAATATGAGCAGCACTTAAACTATCGATTCTTTCTTTTTCTCTTTCTTTTTCTTCCAGTAATATATTCAGCTTAACTATTAATGTCTTTAATTCACTTGCTGATAAATCTCCAAACTCTTGTTGACTTGTACATCCGGAGCAAATACATATAATGGAAAAACAGAAAATAAATATCTGTTTCATAGTTTCAAATTTTACTTGCATCGCAAAATACAATATATCCTTCAAATGGAAACTGATAAATCACACGTATTAAGATTATTTATGTTTGGATAACCTTAAGTCTAACATTGAATTAGTTTAAATTTCTGAAGTCCACAGGTACAACAGATGATATACCCGTTTCAGCCATAGTAACACCATAAATGATATCTACTTTGGCCATTGTTTGCTTATTATGTGTAACGATAATAAACTGAGAACCATCTGAGAAATTTCTAATGATATCATTATACTTAGCAATGTTGGCATCATCTAAAGGCGCATCAACCTCATCCAATACACAGAAAGGCGCTGGTTTTAAGAGATATAGAGCAAATACCAGTGAAATAGCTGTTAAGGTCTTTTCTCCACCACTTAACTGATTAATCGTAAGTGGACGTTTTCCTTTTGGCTTGGCAATGATGTTAATTTTACTATCTAATGGGTTTTCAGGGTCTATTAACACAAGGTCGCAAGTGTCCTCTTCAGAGAACAGTTTGTGAAATACGTTGATAAAGTTCGTTCTGATAAGCTCGAAAGCCTCTAAAAACTTCTCGGTAGCAGTAGTTTCTATCTCTGAAATCGTTTCAAGTATAGACTCTTTAGC
>JAHDHT010000159.1:1746-6533 GCA_020631175.1 Chitinophagales bacterium | reverse complement strand
GAGATCAATTGCATTTTGAAGTCATTCACTTCATTATTAAGCTCATTCTGCTTAAGTTCAACCTTCTGGCGATCACGATTAAATTTTCGTAGGTGATCATCCAACTTATCAATTACCTCCTTAGAAGAAAAATAAGTAGTCTCAGCCGTTACAACATCTTTTGCCAGTACCTCGCGCTGATCATACAGCCCCTGTAATCCACTGTCATCTGTTTTCAACCGGCTTTCCAGATCTTCGCTTTCTTTTCGATTCTGCTGAATAGATTCCTGTAATCCTGTAAACCTGATTTTCTGTTCTTCTAACTGTTCGTTCTTAAACTGTAGATTTTGCTTAATAGCATCAATTTTATTTCTCAATTCAATACACTCAATATTAAATTGATTTTGCTTCTCTTTTTGCTCATTAAGACTGCCCGAAATCTTATTGTACTTTTCTTCAGATCGGTTAATCTCTTCTTGTAATTTTCCTTTCGATTCAGAACTTAATCCTAACTGATCACCAATTGTACTAATTTGTTTATCAAGGTAAAGTACCTGATCATTAAAATCTGTCTTTTTATCCTGATTTTCCCGAATAAAATTTTCAAGATTTTCAAGTCTTGTTTTAGTTGAAATAAAATTGTTATTCAGTTTATTATAAGACTGAGTCTGAATGCCAATTTTGTGGCGAATATCTGAACGTTTTAATTCAGTATGCTGACTTTGTAATTCATTTAATTGCTTCTGCAATTTCGTAACTACTTCTTCCAGCTTTTTAATGTCTTTACTCAGACCTTTTAATTTTTGAGCACGCCCTAATTTTTTTCCTTCAAATAAACCGATTGATCCACCCGAAATAGAATTTGGAGTGCTTATAATTTTACCACTCTTTGTAATGTACACATTCTTATCAGACATCGCCAGATTTTTTAACTGATCTGCATCAATGTCTTCCACTAAATATACATTACCTAATAAAAGTGCAACCAAATTATTGTACTTAGAATCAAATTCAATTATTTCAGTGGCTATAACCGCACCGTCTGTTGGAATAAATGATTCTACTGAAGGACTTTGAATTTGATTTAAAACAAAGAAATTCGCACGACCCTTTGCTGCATCAGATAATAAATTAATTGCTTCAATACCTTCTTTTAAATCATTAACCACATAATAATTTAAATAAGGCTCGAGATAATTTTCAATGGCGATTTTATAATCATCCTGACAATTAATAATGTCAGATAATAGGGGAGCAGCTTTCGACCATTTTTTATTTTTACTTAAAAAGCGGATCGACTCAGGAAAACCTTCTAACTTATCTACCAGATCTTTTAAAAGATTGTATTCATTTTGTGTTTTATCCAGCTTTCGGCTTTCAATTTGCAGTTGATTTTGAACAACATCAATTTTCGAACTTAACTCTTCCAGTTTAGCAAGCTGCTGATCTTCTTTCTTTTGCAGTGATTTTAACTCTGTTTCGCTCTTCGTTAAATCTTTTTCAACTACAGCAATTTCTTTTCTTAAATTTAAAATCTCCTGTTCACGATCACCAAGTTGCTGGTTTTTCGCTTGCAATTCTTTTATAATTGCTTCTTTTTGTGATTCATTTACAGCAATCTTTTTTTCTAATTCATAAACCTCTTTTTCAGAAGCAGAAAATTTTTCTTTTAATTCATTGAATGCATTACTGGCTTTTAAAAAGGCTTCATTTTTTTCTTCTAAAACGGTTGCATTTCGCTCCATTTCAGATTCTTTAGATTGAAGCTGAATCTTTTCTTCATTTAAATTCTTTTCCAGCTGCTGAATTTCAACATTTAATTCTTCGCTATACTTTTCACTTCGTTTTAAATCTTCATTAAAGGTATTTAACTGCTGATTTAAAAACTTTAAATTTTCATTGGTAATATTTTTTTCGTTTTCCTTTGAACGAAGTAAATCTAAATGTTCATTTAAAATCCGCTGGGTATCGGCTAATGCTTTTTCTTTATTTAAAATGTTTGTTTTTTGCTGTGTAATTTCAGCTTCTTTTTCTTGCATTTTCGCAGAAAGCTCAGCATGCTCGTCTTTTTTAGTATTTATGCGCTGATCTAATTCTTCAAACTGATTATTTATGTTAGCAAGATTTAATTGAGCCAAGTGTAAACTCTTATCTCGATACTTAGCTTTTATATCTTTAAATTTCTCTGCACGCTTAGCTTGCTTTTCATAAATTTTCATGTTGTTTTCAATCTCGTGCAATAAATCCTGCACCCGATCTAAATCAAGCCTTGTACTTTTTAATTTATTTAAAGCCTCGTGTTTTCTTTTTTTGTATTTCGAAATTCCGGCAGCATTATCAAATAATCTTTTTCTTGAATTTTCCTGGTCATTTAAAATATCATCGATCATCTTTAGCTCGATAATCGCATAAGAATCATTACTTACCCCGGTATCCATAAATAGATTTCGGATATCCTTCAAGCGGCAATTAACATCGTTCAATTTATATTCGCTCTCTCCGGTTCGATGCAATACACGCGTTATTTTAACCGTCGAAAATTCTGTAGGCAATAGATTTTTGGTGTTTTCAAAAGTGAGTGATACCTGAGCAATTCCTGCTGCCTTTCTTCTTTTTGTACCGTTGAAAATCAGATTATCCATTTTATCCGATCTCAAGGCACTCGATCTGGTCTCACCAAGTACCCACCTGATGGCATCCACCACATTTGATTTTCCGCATCCGTTCGGACCAACAATTCCGGTAATCCGGTCGTTAAAATGCACAACCGTTTTATCAGCGAAACTTTTAAATCCTTTTATTTCAATGTTCTTTAAGAGCAAATTTTTACATTTTTAGAGCCCGTGAAAATACGATGCTAATCAGCGATTTCGGGGACTTATTATATACAATTTTCAACAAGTTTTCAAGACTTTTGAAGGTCTGATAATTTACATTGCTGAAGTTCGCAAATTGCAGCTTTCATTTCGTCGGAAATAGCCACTTTTTCACCGGTTTTGTAATTGATCATCACCACAATTCCCTTTCCATCCGCAACAATATTTCCCTTTGAATCAACAATTCGGTAAAGCATCTCAAAACTACTGTTTCCGATTTTTAAAACAGCACTTTCAGCCTTAACAGAAGCCGGATAGCTCAACGGTTTTACGAAATTACAGGAAGTATGCGCCAGAATAGGCCCACAAGCCTTTTCGTTCATCAATTTCATTAATTGCAATACCTCAAAATATCGGATTCTTGCTGTCTCGAAATATCTGAAATACACCACATTGTTCACATGATTGAAAGCATCCATATCACCCCATGCTACTTCTACAGGAACAGAAACCGGAAAAGCTATTTCTTTCATTTGAACCAAATCTTGAAGCGCAAATTTAAGATTAAATACATCATTTTTTGGGCAAATACCGATTGTATCGGTACCGAGCTTTCCATTGCAATCTCCCTCAGCAAAGGGCATGGCTAATAGCCTCACAGATGGCTCCCTTCGTCCGCCTCTGTAAAGCTTTAGCCATTGCCCTCTGCTTTCGGCAGTATTTCCATTTCAATCCCTTTTGCAAGATCCTCAATGAAACATCCATCCACGTCAAAAGAAAAGAACTCAAATAGAATATTATCTGTTATATTAGTCCTATGGACGAAAGTATCGTGTATATCATAATGGGTGTTTTGTATGTCCTGTTTCAGATTCTTGGTGGAAGCGGAAAGAAGAAAAAGAAACAGCGACAAAAACAACAACAGACTCAGAATCAACAAAGTAAACCTCAACCCAGACTGCAGCCTCGTCCTCAAACAAAAACACAACCTCAAGTTGTCAATCAGCCAAAACCAAAGCCAAAAGCACAACCGTCTTCAACTCCAAGTATTGAGAGTATTCTTGAAGACTATCTCGAATCAATAAACCCGGCACCCAAGCCGAAGCCTCAACCAAAGCCAAAGCCAAAACCAAAAGTCAGAAAACAGGCTCAAACGACCGTTAAAAAGAAAACGCCGGTTTTAACGGATAAGGTTAAATCAAAAACGAAAATTAAATCAGACGATAATTACGGTTTTGAAGAAGCTTTTGCTACGAAAAAGCAAAAGAAGGCAAACGTTAACAAAAAGCTTAAGAAGTTCAATTTCAATGCCGTAGATGCTATTATTTACAGCGAGATTTTGAAGAAGAGGTATTGATTTTTCAGTAGCACAGTACCTAGTACTTAGTAGCACAGTACCGAGTTATTATTAGCATAAATGGATCTAATTAATTAGACTATAAAAACTAAAAAATTATTTCTTTGATATTATGCTAAAATACAGTGCTACAAAATACAGTGCTACTAAAAAATAGTCTAGTCCAAAAGATATTGCACAGTTCTACGGCTCTGCTGTTTCAATAAAATTTTTCTTCCTGAGCTGAGTTCGCTTTTCACTTTGTCAGAATAATTCCTAATCGTTAATAAGCTAAGGTCAGTATTATATCGTACTTCAAAATTCTCTTTTAATGCCTCTATCACAGGATTTACTTTTTCCGGAATATGATCAACTGCGGCAGCGAAGCTGATTGCGGCCGTTTGTAAGAGATTGATCTTAAGATGATGTTTCGCGAAAAGTCCTAAAATAGCGCTGATATCTTCTTCAGCAATGAATGAAAAATTCATCGATTTTATAGTTAGCAAGACCTGTTTTTCCTTCCAGATAACAACCGGATTACAATCCTTAACTTTCGTTTTACTTATGGTAGTTCCTTCCTTGTCAGGATTTGTAAACGATCGCACATGCAGCGGAATACCTTTGTTTTGTAATGGCTTAATCGTTTTTGGATGAAT
>JAHDHT010000159.1:0-1646 GCA_020631175.1 Chitinophagales bacterium | reverse complement strand
GCCTCACGATACAAAGCATCTGTTTTAATCATTGTTCTGGCATCCACCCAAACAGAAATTCCCGGATTTTGCTTTTCGATCCATGCTTGTACAATCAGCGTTGAGATTAATTCTCCAATACAAATTACCTGATCATAAATAAAGTTATACGTGCTATTTTCAAAGCGGTCAAGCAATGTAAAGACCTTATCAATCAGCTCATAGATAGATTGAACTGTTTGATGATCGTCTTCAAAAAGTGCCTTACAAATGTTTTGATGATTAGCTTTTAGTTGCTCTACCAGTTCGAGATGCGATCCATCCTTCCTAAAATAGGCTTCAATAACTTCCTCCAAATGATTGGTCGTTTTCCCCATGGCGGAAATCACGACACAAAGTGGCTCATTTTTATAGGTTTGAATGATACCGGCTACATTTTTAACCGAGGCTGCATCTTTAACCGAGGCTCCTCCGAATTTGAAAACTTTCATACTGAACTTTACTTGGCTAATAGTTTAATCTGGTTCTTGTAAAACTTGCAATGTATCCATTCTTCACTGAAATTTGCTCCTAATTTTTCATAAAATTTAATTGCATTGGTATTCCAGTCTAAAACTTCCCATTTTACAATATTTACTTGCTGCTCTTTTGCATATTTAAAAAGGGCTTTAATAAGCATTTTACCAATTCCTTTATTACGCATATCAGCTGCCACAACTAAATCATCGAGATATAGCATTTTTCCTTTCCAGCTTGAATATGCCATGTAAAACATAGCCATTCCACAAATACCGGATTCATCATCTTCGGCAATAATCAGTTCGAACAAAGGAGGATTTTGCTCAAAGCCATCTTTTCTGAGCTGTTCAGGACTATTTTCAACGGCATCAGGTTCTTTTTCGAATACCGCTAACTCAAAGATCAAATTGAAAACTGCATCACAATCTTCAATACGTCCTTTTCTTATATTAATCATTTGATTTTTTTGCTTTACGTTCGAATACTAATCCAAAAGCGATAGAGTAGCGGACAAAGATCGGAGCAGGATTATTCTGGTTTTCAATTTCATTGGTGGATTGAATTCCAATGTTCATGTCCAGTGCAAGTTTTCGTTTCAGGATTAATTGAACACCGGTGCTTGCTCCAATACTTCCGGTGCCATCGTTATATATGGCGAACAAAGGACCGAAATAAATGCTTTCGAAAAAATTGATCGCATAGAATTTTGGCTGTACTTCAAATTTATAATGTGCCTGAACCGGTCGATTCACATTGTCGCCAATTGATCCGGCAAATATTTTAGCAGACAGTTGAAGACTTACTAGATTAAGACCTGAACCGGTTTCATAGATAAAAACAGCACCTTTGGGATTTAAACCAGCGAGTGCAGGGGTAAATTTTATGATGTTGGTTCCGCCAATATTTTGTTGATAATCTTTAACGCCTATCTCATTTTGCTTGCTTGGTAACTCATTTTGGGCCAGGAGATTTGAACCTGAAAATGTTAGAATACCAATGATTATCAGCTTTAAACCGAAATTAGAAGTAATATTTGTAACTACTTTCATCATTGCAAAGTTATGAAACCGCAGATATTTTATCTTATTCAAAAAAAGTAGCACTTTTGCATATAATCAATTTTACATGACCAAATCAAAATTGATCAC
>JAHDHT010000158.1:2766-8524 GCA_020631175.1 Chitinophagales bacterium | reverse complement strand
TGGTTAATTCTCTGAACCGGTGCATCTAAATAATCGAATGCATCTCTTGTAACTACAAAACCAACTTCTGAAGCAATAGAACCTAGGGGCCAATTTTCATCGACAACTACCAATCTATTCGTCTTCTTGACAGATTCGATAACCGTTTTATAATCTATCGGTCGAATTGTTCTGAGGTCAATCACCTCAGCACTGATGTTATCTTTAGCTAATTCATCTGCAGCAGAAAGAGCTACTTTCATCATTTTATTAAATGAAACAATTGTAACATCAGAACCTTCTCTTTTTATATCTGCAAGTCCAATAGGAATCAGGTATTCTTCTTCCGGCACTTCAGAAAGGTCGCTATACATAACTTCAGACTCCATAAAAACAACCGGATCATCATCTCTAATAGCAGATTTTAACAGACCTTTTGCATCATATCCATTTGATACTGAAATTACTTTTATTCCGGGAACATTAGCGTACAATGCTTCAAAACTCTGACTGTGTGTTGCAGCTAACTGACCAGCACTTCCATTCGGACCTCTGAAAACTATCGGACATCCGATTTGCCCTCCGGACATTTGAAGCATTTTAGCTGCTGAATTTATAATTTGATCAGTAGCCAAAAGTGCGAAATTCCAGGTCATAAATTCGATAATAGGACGCAAACCATTCATTGCTGCACCAACTCCGATTCCTGCAAAGCCTAGTTCCGCTATTGGCGTATCAATAATTCTTTTCTCTCCAAATTCATCCAGCATCCCCTGACTTACCTTGTAAGCGCCATTGTATTCTGCGACCTCCTCTCCCATCAAAAAGATATTTTCATCTCTTCTCATCTCTTCGCTCATTGCTTCACGAATTGCTTCTCTGAATCTAATTTGTCTTACAGCCATTTTTACTTCAAAATTTTATGCAAAAGTAATATAAATTATAAATAGATTATGCTTTTTGAACTTGTTCTCCTTCCATCCGAAAAGACAACAAGATAATGTCCTTTTGAAAGATCGTTTAAAGGTTTCCAATTCAATTGATGTGAACCTTGAGTTAAACTTCCTTTATATACAGACTGAATAAACTTGCCTGAAGGAGACCAAATTTCTATGGAGATATCATCATAAAATTGATTTAGTTCAAATGATATTTGAGCACCTTCATTTCCAACAGGATTTGGAAAGACTTGCCAATGATGGTTTCCTATTTCTTCATTTTCTGAAATAGAGACTATTTCATCACCGAGGTCAAAGATATCATCTGTATACCATAAGCCTCCGGAAACTGATCCTGCCCATATTTTTCTTTTAGAACTCACATTAGGATCTATCATAAATGCTCTGGTTCTTCCTCCTATATTATCCGGACCTCTTTCATCAAATTGAATCGCCATATCCATCCCAGTAGGATCCATTTGAGCAGTAAATAAACCTCTTCCATGTGTGGCTGCTAATAATGTGTAATCTGAATTTCGAACTCTTAACATATCCGTCCGTATCAGACCAAGACCGTTATTCAAAGGTTGCCAAACGGTTGAGGTACTGTCAATATTTTCTGTATAAAAGACTCCTATTTCAGTTCCTATATAAGCTTTGTCATTATTTTCGGGATGGAGAACAATACTATAAACAGGAATATCCGGCAGGTCACCCGTTATCGGATGCCAGACAGGAACCTGATCAAGTGCATTAAAGGATTCCCATATTTTGTTTACTCCATAATTTGAATAAGTTACCAGAACATGATTTTCATTAGATCTGTCAACATGGATGGATGAAGTATTTATAATTGAAGCAGTTGGCAAATAGTTTTGCGGATCTGCATCTGTGAATGTTGTTGCTTCAGTAGTTGTATCACAGTTTTCTAAACGATAAATCTTTACCGGTTGAGCAACGCTTGAAAAATTCTCCCGACCAATGAACATTGTATTTGGTTTAGATTCAGCAAAGGCTAATGCAGTAACGTCTCCGGTAGGAGTTGCGCAAGCTCTTGTCCATTGTGATGAATCAGCAACAGTTGCATTTGCCAGTCTGTAAATACCACGCGTGGTTCCCATGTACAAATTGGAAGGATTAGCCGGATCAACTGCTAAAGGATTTATAAATTGAACATCATCATTTGTGCGGTAGGGATTTGAAATAGAATCAATCTGGCCTGTTGCCGTATTTACTCTGAATATTTTATTTAACTGGCTTGTTGTATAAACCACATCCGGTTCGAGAATAGAATGGTCGCAAAACCCTCCGTCAGCCCAGGTTAATAGATTAAAGCTACTGATACCATCACTACTGCTTATATAAGTACCGTTATCTTGTGTACCTCCAAATATTCTTGGATCTCCTGCCTCAGGGAACATAGCGGCTGCATAATATTGCGTAACGTTGTAACCATAATTTCGATTGTAAATAACCGGCTCTTCTTCTGTGAAATCTGTACTCACGTGAATCCCACCGTCATTGGCAAAGAATACTGTATCTGAACTTTGAAAGACCACTCTATGCTGATCAACGTGGGTATATTGATAGCCTAAACTATCAATTTTGCCATGCGTTAATTGTTGCCAATTATCTCCTCCATCCTGAGATCTCCAAATATGTAAACCTCCGGCAACGACTACATCCGGGTTGTTAGGATCAACAGCAAGGGATAAGTCGTACCATGATTGTCTTCTTGCCAGATTATAGTCACCTCCAGGATTATTTATTTCTGCCCATGTCTGACCTTTGTCGGTTGTTTTAAAAACACCTTCAATCATGTAATCATTACTTTCAGTATCACCTAAAATAGCATAAGCGATATCTGGATCGGAAGGAGCAACAGCCATTTCAATTCGATAAACACCAAACTCAGGAAGACCGTTAAGTTGATGTTGCCATGTACCAATATCTCCTGAATCAGAGTAATAAATCCTTCCGGTTTCGAATATTCCACCTGTAACATATATCCCTCCATCCGAAGTAAACTCAAGATCGCAAAAGGAGCTTCTAAAAGATCCCAGATCTACGTTTAAAATAACTTCCCAATTTTCGCCTTGATCTTGAGAACGATATAATCCATCCTGCGTAGCCACATAAACATCACTTGTAATTGGATGAACACCTATTTTCTGACACCAATAGAAGTCTTCATTCGTAGCCGTTTGCTCTAATAAAGTCCATGTTTCACCCTGATCTTCCGATTTCCAGACTCCAGCGCCTCTAACGGCATCCGCATTAAACCATCCTTCCCCGGTACAGAAATAATAAATATCCGGATTGTTCGGATCGTAGGTAATCCATGTTACGGCCATAGATTCTAAAAATTCATTGACCGGAATCCAGCCGCCACTTTCACCGGCTTTTCTTTTGTAGCTGTTTGAAGTTTGAAGTTTACCATTTGCTTTTAGTTCCTGAATTGCTTTCCAAGCACCATCAGCAGGTACTTCACCCGTATAGGGATTGACTTTCATTCTGAAATTTCGTTCTGCCTTTTCCTTAGGAAATTCAGGCAGATCATATGCACTTACAAACTGTTTTTGTCCATTTTCAGTAAGATTACAAGCAGCTAGTAAGAGTAATAAAGAGCTTAACAGGGCTAAATGATAATTGGTCATAAGGCGTTACTTCAACTTAGCTATAAATTTAAGCATTGAAAGCCATCTAAATTATGATTTTAGAGATTTTGCTTATCTATTACATCATTTGTTTCAGTTTAGACAGAAAACAGTGGGGAAATGGAGCTACTTTTTTGTTCTGATAATCAAATCCTACAATCGCTGCTTTGACTTTGGCAATACTTTTACCGTTATCTTTTAAGATCAAATGATGGTAAACATCAAAAGCCATATTTCTAAGTTGGTCGATTGCTATTTCAACCGTTAAGAGGTCGTCTTCCTTTCCTTCAGCCAGGTATTGAATCATAGCGTCAGCCATTATCATACCCGTACCTTCAATATCTAATTCATTGTATCCCAAACTCTTAACAAAAGCAGCTCTGGCTTCATGAGCAATTTGCAATACTTTATCATTTGCTAAATGGTTGCCATAATTGAGGTCATTGATTCTGATTTTGTAACCAAAACGGTACAAAACTGGCTCCGGTATTTTTAACTTAACTCTGTTCATAATCTTGAAATGGCCATCTTGCTTTAGGCATAGAAGATTGATCATCGAAATCTTCAGCCAAATATTGAAAATGAGCTGTAATTGCGATCATAGCTGCGTTATCGGTACAGTATTCAAAGCGTGGAATATATGTTCTCCATCCGTTTAATTCTCCTTCCATCTGCAAGCGAGCTCTTAAACCACTATTTGCTGAAACACCTCCTGCTATTGCAATTTCTTTTACCTTATATTCCTTCGCTGCTTTTTTGAGTTTAAGCATTAAAGCATCAATTATAGCTTGTTGGATGGATGCGCATATATCATTAATATTTTGTTCAATAAAGCCCTCTTCTTGCTTATTCAAAAAATACAAAACACTGGTTTTCAATCCGCTAAAACTGTAATTTAAATCCGGTACCCGAGGTCTTGCAAATTGAAAAGCATCAGGATTTCCCTCTTTAGCCAACTTATCCAACATGGGTCCACCGGGATAAGGCAATCCGATTAGCTTGGCTGTTTTATCAAAAGCTTCACCAGCGGCATCATCGATTGTGGTTCCCAGAATTTCAAAATCAAGATAGTCTTTTACCAAAACCAGTTGAGTATGGCCTCCGCTTACGGTAAGGCAAATAAAGGGAAACTTCGGTTTGGGTTCTTCGATGAAGTGCGCCAGAATATGGGCTTTCATATGATGAACTCCAATAATTGGAATATCGAGGCTAAGAGCAAGCGTTTTTCCAAAAGTAGCACCTACAAGCAATGCTCCTATTAATCCCGGACCTTTTGTAAAGGCAATAGCGTTTAGCTCCTTAAGTTCAGTTTTCGCCGTTTTTAAGGCTTTCTGGACAACAGGAATAATATGCTGTTGGTGCGCTCTTGAAGCCAGTTCAGGTACAACACCACCGTATTCTTCATGAACTGATTGAGTAGCTACAATATTGGAATGAATTTTTCCATTAATGATAACAGCAGCACCGGTATCATCGCAAGAGGATTCTATGGCTAAAATTTTAATCGACATAATAAGGGTTCATTAATCGCTTACAGCTATACAAGGTCTAATTTGCGTAACTTTGTTGATCAGCAAGCAAATCTATTGAAAAAAAAGATTCTATATTTTTTTATTGTCTGCATTATTCTGATAGTGCTGATTTTGCTTGCCATTCCTTTTCTGCTTCAACAAGAAAAAGTTCAACAATATGTTACGGATCAGGCCACTGCATGGCTAAGTGAAAAAGCCGAAGTAGATTTTGATATTAGCACTATTAATGTTGAATTTTTTAATAATCTGAGTTTAGAAGGAGTATCGATTGTTGAAGAGAATGACACCATTTTTTCGGCACGAAAATTAAATCTTGATATAAATATTTTCGATCCCTTTAATAAAACTATTCATGCCGGTGATCTTAATCTGGATGGAGTTAATATTTCACTAATTAGAAAAAACGATGATGAAGAATTTAATCTAATTAAGATTTTAAACAAGATTTCAGGATCAGAAAGTGCTGTTGACAGTACTTCAGATAACACTGAAAGTGAATGGAATCTTGATCTTAATAAGATCATTATAAAAGACAGCAATTTTAAATTGTTAGATGAATCTTCTTCTTTGAAGATTGATTCATACTTAAGCTCTGTTGAAGCAGATATTAAAACGTTTGATTTTGAAAAAAATAAAGTTGAATTTGATTTTG
>JAHDHT010000158.1:0-2666 GCA_020631175.1 Chitinophagales bacterium | reverse complement strand
ATAACAGCTTCTATTAATCAACTTCGCTTAAGAGACAAATCAGGCTTTAAAATTAACACATTAAAGAGTGAGCTGTTTTTTGGCACTAAAAAAATAGCATTAAGCAATTTAAATTTAAAGACAAACTCTTCACATATCAAGGATAATATTATTTTGAAGTATAAAACTTTAAATCACTTTAGTGACTTTGTAAATTATGTGAAATTAGATCTTTCGTTAAGAGAGAGTAAGTTGAAGTTGAGTGATGTAAATTATTTAATTGAAATTAAAAACAGTCTTGGTTTAAATAGCACCCAATTATCAGAAGAGATAACTATAAGCGGAGCATTCAAAGGCAAAGTAAATACGCTTCGAGGAAAAGCTGTTCAGTTAAACATAGGAAATCATACATCACTTGCCGGTTCATTTAGTAGCCGGGATATTACAGATCCTGAAAGTACATTTCTTGACTTAACAGTAGATGCTTTGTATTCTGACATTCGGGAAATAGACAAAT
Source organism: Chitinophagales bacterium (assembly GCA_020631175.1). Lineage (GTDB taxonomy): Bacteria > Bacteroidota > Bacteroidia > Chitinophagales > JAHDHT01 > JAHDHT01. Next base: position 2,170 of record JAHDHT010000158.1, on the reverse strand, counting down.
TAATTCCTGATGTTAAAATACCGGATGATGTAAAAAAACTTGGACGTATAAATTACAACGGCTCTTTTTCAGGCTTCTATAAAAACTTTGTTAGCTATGGTTCTTTAGACAGTGATATTGGTCGTGGAGTTCTGGATTTAAATTTAGAGTTTACAGAAACAGCTAATTATAGTGGGAAATTATTTGTTACAAATTTCAACTTAGCTAAGTGGACAGATAATCCTGATTTAGGTTTGACTTCTTTCAATTTATTTGTGGATGGTTCGGGTACTCAATTAGAAACTGTAAATGCTGACTTAAGTGGATCTGTAGATTTTATTGAATATCAAGGACACCGCTATACAGATTTAAAATTGGACGGAATTTTCAGCAATGAAAATTTTAATGGTGAATTCGTTATAAATGATGATCAGGTTAAACTAGCATTTGATGGAAATCTTGATTTAACGGGAGATCGCCCTAGTTTAAAAATGAATAGCCGGGTGGACAATGTAGATTTTCAAAAAATAAATTTTACAACTGAAAAGTATATAGTAAGTACCGATGCAAAGTTAGATTTTGAAGGCGATGACATTGATAATATTGTTGGATCTGCTGAATTGTATAATTTACATTTAGTTACAGATCAGGCTAATATAAAATTAGACACCCTAATTGTAAAAGCAAGTGAATCTGTTGATTCTGATGAGCGTAAAGTTGAAATTTATTCTGAAGTCTTGGAAGGAGATTTTACCGGTGAATTCAGTTTCAGAGAAATACATAAGGCTATTCAGAGTGTTGTTAGAAATTATATTGATTACGAGATATTTGACTCAGACATTTCCAAACCTTCCTATGGTACATTTGAAGTTTTAGTAAAAGATCCTGAAAAGGTAGCATCATTTGCCAATGTTGAAATAGATGAATTAGCTCCATTTGAAGCAAGTGGTTATTATAACACAATAACGAATAATTTAAACCTTACAATTGATGCACCTTTGGTTCGAAGTGATGATAACCGAATTGAAAATGCATTTCTCCGAGCTTATACCAACAATGGGAAGTTAAATATCCAATCTCAAATCGACGATATATATATTGCGGATTCAATTAATGTAAAATTTGCACGGATGAATGGATCTGTGGTAAATGACACCTTAGAATTTGTTTTAAATACTTCAAAGGCAAAAGCTCCTAATCGTGTAAAAATTGATGGCAAACTGGCTGTATACAGAGATACAATTTCATTAATGGTGAATCAGGCTGATTTATTTTTGAATGCAGAAAAGTGGACGGCCAAAACAGGAAAAATAAAATATAGAAGTCCTCAATATTTATTTGTTGATGATTTAGTATTGAATTCAGGAAAACAGACTTTATATCTCTCAAACAGTCCGGATGAAAATGGTATTAATATAGCGACCGTTGAAGGAGAAGATCTTGATTTATCAGATTTATCGGCCATTCTTGGACCGGGTAAACTTAAACTTTCCGGAATATTGAATGGCAATGTTTTGATTGAAGATGTTTTTAACAAACCGTATTTAGAGGGAGCTTTTCAGATAAGAAATTTCGCTTATGAGGATAATGCTTTCGGTGATTTAGATTTTACAGCAATTAAAAAACCGGGAACAGAGATTCTCGAAGTTGATATTAATTTGTTAGACACGAGAAATGCTGTAAATGTAAATGGTGAAATTGATTACGGTAAAGACGATCCTGTTTTAAATCTTGAGCTACAATCTGAAAAGCTCGCTTTAGAGTTATTAGAAATTATTATAGAAGAACATATTTATAACACGACAGGATTTATTATTGGAAGAGCTGATATTACCGGTACATTGAGTGATCCAAGAATAGATGGAAAATTTCTGTTAGACAATGCAGGAACTACAGTAAGGTATTTACAATCTTATTATAAAGCATTAAATGACACGATTACGATAAGAGGGCGAAATATTTACTTTCCCGGAATCATTTTGGAAGATGAAGATGGTAATTATGCTCAGGTGGACGGAAATTTCAGTCTAAATAATTTAGAACGACCATATGCTCAGGTACTATTAACTACCGACAGGTTTCAGTTTTTAAATACACAAAAAATTGATAACGAATATTTCTATGGACAAGCTTATGCGAGTGGAACTGTTTTTATTGAGGGCTTTTTAGATGATATTGAAGTTTATGTTGC
>JAHDHT010000496.1 GCA_020631175.1 Chitinophagales bacterium | reverse complement strand
TGGATTGAATGTTAAAGGTGTTGATGCATCTCAGGAATTTTACGAAGAATTGAAGAATATCAGCGATCCGGAAGGAAAGCGAAAAGTGATCGGCAGAGTATTTATTGAAGTTTTTGAAAAAGAAGCGAAAGCTTATAATGATGCTGTTTGGCTAGGCCAGGGTACTATATATCCTGATGTGATCGAGTCAGTTTCAGTTCATGGGCCAAGTGTTACCATAAAATCTCATCATAATGTAGGCGGATTACCGGAGAAAATGTCTTTGAAAGTGCTTGAGCCTTTAAATCGGCTGTTTAAAGATGAAGTAAGAAAAATCGGAAACGCTCTTGGTATTCCTGCGTCTTTAATTGGGAGACATCCTTTCCCGGGACCAGGCTTAGCGATCCGGATTTTAGGAGATATTACCCCTGAAAAGGTGGAAATTCTGCAAAAAGCCGATGCAATTTTCATAAATGGTCTTAAATCTGCCGGATTGTATGATAAGGTATGGCAGGCAGGCGTTATTCTATTACCCGTGCAATCTGTTGGTGTTATGGGAGATGAACGCACTTACGAACAAGTTGTAGCATTGAGAGCTGTTAATTCAATTGATGGAATGACAGCTACTTGGAGTCATCTGCCCTTCGAATTTTTGGCAGAGATCTCCACTAAAATTATAAATGAAGTCAAAGGAATAAACAGAGTAGTATATGATATCAGTACCAAACCACCGGCCACTATTGAATGGGAGTAAATTTTTACTGCTTTTAGTTTTTGCCGGACTGCTTTTTAGCGGATGTGGACTGTTTAAGGAAACACCCTATAAATCACCCGTTGTAACAAATCCATCACGTGCTGCCAATAATGGTGGTGCTGTCAAAAATCCTGTGCCTGAAAAACAGCCGGATAAAGTGGAAAAGAGCACTCAAAATACTTCAAGACCGGTGTACAGTGAAAATCCACGATATGATCAAAGTCCGGTAAGTGTAGATCGTCCTGGAGCAAAAGAAAGCTATCCGGATGGTAACTATCCGGTTTATAATCCAAATGATCCGAATAGCAATACAGAAAGCTATGAATCGACTGATACCTACAATCCGGATCCGGGATTTACTAAGAGCAGTTATAATATAGCCATTCTCCTACCCTTCAAAACGAATGACTATTATAACATGAGCCAGCAGGATACACTGCTTGAAAAAACAAAGATGGCTTTGGAATATTATGAAGGTGTGGTAATGGCGTTAGAACAGTTACGAGGTATCGGGATGAACATTAATGCTTATGTCTACGATACCGAGAATTCAGAAAGTAAGACCCAGGCTATCGTTTCACAAATGTATAGTCAACCGCTCGACTTAATTATAGGGCCGATTTACAATAAGAATCTGAAGATAATAT
>JAHDHT010000495.1 GCA_020631175.1 Chitinophagales bacterium | reverse complement strand
CAGAGGCTTTTACTAATGGCAAACGAATTTCATTTTGAATTTTTTCCTGTACCGACATTAGTGCTTTTATTCCGGTCGGATTTCCTTCCCTAAATATTAATTCAATAAAAGGAAGCAATTGATAATATATTATAGAAGCAGATTGAACATCATTATCGAGTCCAAGTTGAATCATATCAGAAACTTCAATTGGAAAGGCATTTCCAATAACTGAAATTAATCCATCTCCTCCCAAACTTAATAAAGGAAGAGCCAGGGCATCATCTCCCGAGATTACAAAAAAATCTTCATCAGCATCTTGTATAATTGAAGCACATTGAGACAAGTCTCCCGAAGCTTCTTTAATACCGATGATGTTTTCAAAATCATTAGCTAGTCTCAAAACAGTTCCGGCTTCAATATTAGATGAAGTTCTTGGCGGTACATTATAAAGAATAATATCTTTTTCTGTAGCATTAGCAATAGCAACATAATGCCGGTAAATTCCTTCCTGAGATGGTTTATTATAATAAGGTGCAACAGATAGCCAGGCATCAATATTTAGAGATTCAGTTTCATTGATAAATTGAATCACTTTTGAAGTATTATTTCCGCCCGCTCCAACTACAAGTGGAACCCGGTTTGCATTTACTTTAATAAATGTTTCAATTACCTGAAGCATTTCTTTTTTACTTAAGGTAACCGATTCGCCTGTTGTACCTAAAGCGACTAAATAATTTACACCACCTTCAATTAAATGTTGAATGATATTTTCCAAAGCCGGAATATCAATTGATCCATCCTTTTTAAAAGGGGTAATAACAGCTACGCCTGTTCCTTTATATTGCTTTGGCATCTTTATTTATTTCTTCGAGAAAAGCTTTAATTTTTGAAATACAGGTATTTAAATTATTGTCTTCAACCTGGACCATCATATCATTGCTATGCGTAACGCCTCTGAAATATTTTCCTACTCTGAATTTCGCATTCGACAAACTGGAAATATACTCTAAAGGCAAACTATTTTTCGTGTACGCATTAATTAATATATCGAATCGTTTATTTTTAAAATCATCAATGTGGCTGTTAGTCGGTACACCATACCAGTTTAAGTGCTTTCGTGTAAAAAACGGAAAAGCAACATTTGTCGGTGTACCCGTCGTATTAAAAAAACCTAAGAGGTTTACTTTAACATCTTGCTTTTGAAGACTTTTCGCAAATTTATTGATGATGACAACCTCTTCAGGATTGGTAGCATTAAATAATATTCCTACATATTTTGCCTGATGAATATTAAAAACCTTTCTTACAATAGTCTGATTCTTCAGCTTCTTATTGAGCTGATAGCGAAAAAGTTTATGTTTTAAAGAAAGAAAATTCATTGAGGATTATTCGTTAGCT
>JAHDHT010000157.1:2578-8566 GCA_020631175.1 Chitinophagales bacterium | reverse complement strand
ACAGATATTTATGCCCGCTTTAAAAGAATGAAGGGATTTAATGTTTTAAATCCGATGGGCTTCGATGCTTTCGGTTTACCGGCCGAACAATACGCAATAGAAACGGGGCAGCATCCGGCTGTAACGACAGAACAAAATATCGCCACCTTCAAAAAGCAATTGAGAAGCATGGGTTTCTCTTTCGATTGGTCGCGTGAATTTAAAACCTGCGATCCTGATTTTTATAAATGGACACAGTGGATTTTTATTCAATTGTTCAATCATTATTACGATACTTCTTTAGATAAAGCTGCTCCGATTTCTGATTTAGTTAAGATTTTTGAGTCGGAAGGAAATGCTTCTGTTAAAGCAGCTACAGACCAGACTGTTATTTTTTCTGCGGATGGATGGAAGAACATGTCCGAAATCGAACAGGCAGAAACCTTAATGAATTATCGTTTGGCTTATCAATCGGTAAAGGAAGTAAACTGGTGTCCGGCTTTAGGAACCGTTTTGGCTAACGATGAAGTAAAAGATGGTTTGAGTGAACGGGGCGGACATCCGGTTGAACGTAAACCGATGAAGCAATGGTCTTTACGAATAACCGCATATGCAGACCGTTTGTTGTATGGTTTGGACGGATTAGACTGGAATGAATGGATGAAAGAAATTCAGCGCAACTGGATCGGCCGTTCTGAAGGAGCTCAAATGGTTTTTAAAACGGAAGACGGTCGTGCCATTGAAATTTTTACAACCCGACCAGATACCATTTTCGGTGCAACTTTCATGGTATTAGCACCTGAACATTCTATGGTTGAAAGTTTGATTACAGATGATCAGCGTTCTGCAATGGATGAATATTTGAAGTATGTAAAAAGTCGTACCGATGTTGAACGTCAACAGCAAAAAGAGGTGACAGGCTGCTTCACTGGAAGTTATGCAATTAATCCATTTACCGATGAAAAAATTCCAATCTATATAGCTGAATATGTTTTAATCGCATACGGAACGGGGGCCATAATGGCTGTACCTTCTGATGATGATCGTGATCATGCCTTTGCCGAAAAGTTTGGGATAAAAGTGATTGATGTAATCGATAAAAGTAAATATCCGGGAGCAGGTCGTCATGATAAATTAGGGATAATGATCAACTCCGGATTTATGGACGGAATGGAAGTACCTGATGCCATTAAAGCTGCGAATGAACGAATTGTTGCGGAAGGATTAGGAAACATCAAAGTCAATTATAAATTGAGAGATGCAGGCTACAGCCGACAACGATATTGGGGAGAACCTTTCCCGGTGATTCATGAAAACGGTGTGGCTAAGGTGATGAGCGACGATCAGTTGCCTTTAATTTTGCCGGATGTAGATTCTTATAAACCAAGTCCGGAAGGAAAAGCACCTTTGAGTAATAATAAAGAATGGACCAACATTTCTGAAACTCAAATTCGCGAAACGGATACGATGCCGGGTTATGCGGGTTCGAGCTGGTACTTTTTGAGATACATGGATCCACACAATAAAGATCGTTTTATCAGTGAAGAAGCGGAAGCCTACTGGGGCAACGTTGATCATTATGCAGGTGGAGCAGAACATGCAGTTGGACATTTATTATACAGTCGAATGTGGCATATGTTTTTGAACGATATCGGCTTAGTGAAAACAAAAGAACCTTTCCAGAAATTAATAAATCAGGGAATGATTCAGGGAATTACTAACTGGGTTAATCGTGTACCGGGAACAAATAAATTTGTTTCTGTAGGGATGGAAGGAGATCAGGAATTAACGAAAATGCGTGCGCCTTTATCGATGTGTGATGGAAATGTTTTGGATACAGATGCTTTCAAAAACTGGAGAGATGATTTAGCTGATGCTGAGTTTATGTTGAAGGATGGAAAATTTTATACTTCTCAGGAAGAAGAGAAAATGTCGAAATCGAAATTCAACACCGAAAATCCGGATAATGTAATTGGTCGTTATGGCGCGGATGTTTTCAGAATGTTTGAAATGTTTTTAGGTCCGATCGACCAAAGTAAGCCCTGGAATATCAAAGGAATAGATGGCGTGAATCGATTCATTAAAAAGTTCTGGCGTTTATTTTATGATGGTGAAAACTTTATTGTAAACGATGAAGAAGCTAATGCTGCTGAATTGAAGATTTTACATCAAACAATTAAAAAAGTAAGTGGTGATATTGAGCGTTATAGTTTTAATACTTCAGTAAGTGCTTTTATGGTAGCAACGAATGAATTAGGTTCATTAAAGTGCAACAAACGGTCTGTATTACAGCCGATCGTTCAATGTATGGCACCATTTGCCCCCTTTGCTTCGGAAGCTTTATGGGAAGCATTGGGAGGAGAAGGATCTGTACATGCTTCTGAATGGCCTGAATGGGATGAAAAATATTTAGTGGAAGACACAATTGAGTATCCGGTTTCGATCAACGGTAAAATGAGAGTAAAAATCAATTTGCCGGCTGATGCAACAAAAGACGATGCAGAAAAAGTGGCTTTGGAAAACGAAGTGGTTCAAAAGTGGATTGACGGCAAGGATGTGAAGAAGTTTATCTTTGTACCGAAGCGGATTGTGAATATTGTGGTTTAGATGCTAGTTACTAGTTACTAGTTATTAGTTTTTTAAAAGGTATTAGGTATAAGGCATAAGGTACAAGGTGCAAGTAGTTACGTTCTTAATGATCTGTACTTTAAGAAGACCGAACAAAAGCCAAAAAACTTAATCCCTTAATGGTTAAAAAAATGAAGACCGAAAAACTTTGCGCCCTTCCGTCTTAGCGGTAAAATACGATAATATGATAAAATTAACAGACTGTCCAAGAGATGCAATGCAGGGAATAAAACCCTTCATTAAAACCGAAAAAAAAGCGAAGTATATCAATCAACTCCTTAAAGTTGGTTTCGATACGCTTGATTTCGGAAGCTTCGTTTCACCAAGAGCCATTCCGCAAATGGCCGATACTTCATTGGTCTTATCAAAACTTGAACTCGATGAAGACAGTCCGCAATTATCTGTTGTTGTTGCCAATAAGCGCGGTGCTGTCGATGCTTGTTTCTTTGATCAGATACAAATTTTAGGTTATCCATTTTCAATTTCAGAAACCTTTCAGCAAAGAAATACAAATGCTTCTATTGAAGAGTCTTTAGGTAGGGTAGAAGACATCAAAAATCTCTGTGATAAATATGGAAAGACGATGTTGATCTATATTTCAATGGGTTTTGGTAATCCATATGGCGATCCCTGGAACGAAGAAACGGTCAGCCAATGGGTAGAACGATTGATGGAAATGGGCATCAATAAATTTTCTTTAGCCGACACAGTAGGGGTAGCTAATCCTGAAAGTATTTCATATATCTATAATGCCTTAGTACCTAAATATCCCGAAGTAGAATTTGCAGCTCATTTCCACACTACACCTGACACATGGGAAGAAAAAATAAAAGCTGCCTACGAAGCAGGATGCACCCGTTTTGAAGGAGCATTAAAAGGATACGGTGGATGCCCCATGGCAAAAGATGATCTGGTGGGTAATATGGCAAGCGAAAATTTGATTGGCTTCTTTAAAGAAGATGAATTGGCCAAGTCAATAAATAAAGAAGCCTTAAACGAAGCCCTTCTAATAACAAACGAAATTTTCCCATAAAAATCCTCCCTACCAAGGGAAGACGAAATGTCCCAAGAGCCGCAGGCGATTGGTTGACATTTCAGGAGGGTGTCAAGTCGAAGAGCACGCAGCGCGATTCGTTAAAAATGCTGGTGGGTGTCAACCAAGAGCCGAAGGCAATTGACTGACATTTCAGGAGGGTGTCACCAAACTCTACCCCAACAAAACAAACAACACCTGAGCAAACAAAATCTTCATAACCAAAGCAATCGGAAACATCAAAGCATATCCAATCACCGGAACTTTGTTCCCCGACATATCCGTAGCGAAATCTAAAATCGCCGGCTGATTCGACATAAATCCTAATAATAAAGAAAACGGAATCTTAAATAACTTATATCCAATTATAATACTCAAAAAGGCGGCAACAATACTCAATACCGATCCCGCAATAAAAATAATCAAACCCGATCCGGCACCTAAAGAAGCTAAGAAAGTATTACCCGAACGTAAACCAATCACTGCTAACAAAAAGATCAATCCCATTTGCCGTAATGTAACGTTGGCACTATAGGGTAAGGTCCAGTTGATTGGCCCTGTTCTTCTAACAGCACCTAAAATTAAACCTACAATCAAAGGTCCGCCCGCTAATCCGAAACGAAATGTCATTCCTCCCGGTAAAGGCCATTGAATCATTCCTAATAATAAGCCTAATGCAATACCCAATCCAAATGAAAATAAATTTACCTGAGCAGATTTGAAATAAGAATCGCCAAATAATTCAGCTAACTTTTTTAACTCCTTCCGTTCAGCCACGAAACGAATACGATCACCCATTTCCAAAATGGTATCAGCCTTGGCAAGAATTTCCATATCACCACGGCGAATTCGGGTAATTACAGCATTATACTTTTCAGTAAGATTCAGAGAGCTGATCGTTCTGCCCGCCATATGTTCATTGCTCACAAAAATTCTACGCACATCATATTTACGACGATCATGTTTCAAAATATTAGTCGACAATTCTCCTAGTTCCCGTTGTACTTTATCCAAAGTTTCAACGCTGCCGATAATCATGATATCATCGCCAAGCGTTAATTGCGTATCCCAATGACTTAAGCTTTCTTTTTTGCCTGACATTATCCTTCCATAGATTACATCCCAACCATAATTGTTATTCAATTCCCGCAAACTCATTCCTTCCACAAACTCATTGGTAATCTTAATTGCCCGGCTGCTTAAGTCATCTTCTAATTGATATTGTTTCTTTAGCGCTTCCCTTTCTTTTGTATAATCAATTTTATAAAAGCGCTCCATTATTTTTAAAACAATCATCACCCCAATCACACCCATCGGATAAGAATAGGTATAACCAATCACCAAAGCTTCAGTAAGGGACTGACTTTGATCCGGCATTTGTTGATTTACTAGATTAATAACCGATGCAAGGGCAGGGGTATTGGTCGAACTTCCGGCATAGATACCGGTGATTGAGGCAGCATCTAAATTGAATGCGTAAAAAATTCCAACCGCCACTAATGTTGAAACCAACAACATCGTCATCACAAATAAAATATCCCTTACTCCATTTTTCTGGAAGGACTTAAAAAAGGCAGGTCCGGAACTCAATCCAACCGAATAAACAAAGAAAACCAAACCTAATTCAAAGATGATATACGGCACATTATAATCAGCATTCACTGCTCCAAAAGCAAGACCGACAAATAAGACAGCAGAGACTCCAAGCGAAAAACCTTTGATGCGTACTTTTCCTATAAAGTAACCAATAGCGGCCACTACAAATAATAAAAGCAAAGGTTGATCGGCAAAGAATCCATTCATCGCACAAAGGTAAGGCTAAACGCCGAATAATGTCTCTAATGTAGGGGCGAATAAATTCACCCCTACAACACAATTTTTCGTAAATTAACATCAAAGCAATTCAACATGAAAAAAACCATCATCATAACATTATTGCTCCTTAATAGCATACTCACATTCGCAAACGATACCACTTATGTCAATCGTCAATTCGATTATATCCAAACCGCTCTGCAAGCTAGCTCCGGAAATAAAATGACCCTTCAGGCATACGAAGGAGTTCCCGTAGATGCAGATGCATTAGCAGACTTATTAGCTATTCTTCCAACAAAATATGATCCCGACTTTCAGGTCGTGGAATTAATTCGTGTTTTGTTTTATTCGAATGGAGAATACGACAATGATATCCTACCTGTTTTAGAAACTATGCCTTTCTGGCTCAACAATGACGACACTACTAGAAATTATTGGACGGAAAATCATATGTGCATGTGGATGACGAGCAACTGGCTCTTACACGAACGTTACGACTGGGAGGTGCAGCCCGATTTATATCCAAGATTAAC
>JAHDHT010000157.1:0-2478 GCA_020631175.1 Chitinophagales bacterium | reverse complement strand
AAATATATGTCAGCATACGGTCAGAATCATAGTAGTCTAATTTACCTCTTAACCGGCTTTGGAGAAGAACCTACAAGAGCCACACATGCCGGAGCTTTTCTGGCGACCTCTACCTTACCCGTTGATGATGTAATCGCATCCTGGTCTTCCGAGTTAAATATGACGATGCAAGTAGGACATGACTTTGAAAGTACTGCCGATATACATGCTGAATTATCGACGACAGACCGGGTAGTTTTTCAATGGAGCTTTGGAGGATATGCACATCCGACTTTGGTGGAAGAGTCATTTCAATTATTAGCGGACTCCGGAATCTGGGAACATAAAGATTGGGCGGCTTTACAACCTTTGTCTTTTGTCGCACCTGAAAATGCACCAACACTGGCAGAAGAATTAAATGTCATTTCTTATAGTTCCGGCTTAACCGGACATGATGTACATATTTATAAAAACGATGAAATAGCAATGATGTCGGTCGAAGATTTATGGCCGGGTAAAGTCGGTTTTCAGGTTTGGCCTATAGCAGCAACGGTCGGCACTACGGCTGTATTCCCCCAGGCAGGAAATGTATTGGAAGACTGGAGCGACAGAGATCGAAATATTGAAAACACGCATCTTCCACATATCGAACATCAGTCTAATCTTGCTTTACTAATGTATCGACCTGAACCAATTCCCGGACTTTTAAAAATTTTCGCTGCTGAATTATTCGAAGATAAAGAAGTGGCTTTATTCTGGGAGGAAGATGAATTTGATGAAATCATCGAGAATGGAAACTGGCTCTTAGGAAGACAAAATGAAAATTATATTGCTGTTCGACTTTCTTGTACAGATTTTATTAATACCTGGAGAGCTTGCCCTACCAACGACGGTCAGGCTATGGTGATGATGATTGGGGATGATGCGATATATAGCAGTTTTGAAAATTTTCAGGCAGTAATTGATGGGGCAACTTTTTCGGAAGAATGGTATTTCGATGAAGATTTTTCACAAAATGTATATTATGCACAAGTTACTGTTGATTCGATAAGTCTTGATTATGCATGGGGAGTAGATAGCCTGATTATGACGAGTATAGATGAATATGTTATAAGCGACGAAGATTTTAATATTTATCCAAATCCTTTTTTTGAAAGCATTTCTTTTGATGTTAGTATTTTTAGCGGGAAGGATGTAAACCTTCAAATTATAAATAGTTTAGGTCAATCTGTTTATATGATTTCTGCTTTGGAAGGAAATACGACTGATCAATTTTCAATAAACACTTCTAACTGGCCGGAAGGAATGTATTCTGTTATTATTGAATCAGAAGGAAGGATGCATTACAAGAAATTATTAAAACTTTAATTCGAATTGAAGTACATTTTATTCGGGCTATTATTTTTATTAAATGTTAATCTTTTCGCTCAAAATAAAAATTGGGTGGATAGTTTAGATTATTATGCCCGAACCGTTTTCCTTCCTGCTGAAAATTATCATTGGACATGGCAAAATGCTGCTCTATTGAACGCTTTTAAAGTACAGTATGAAATGGCATCTGATGAAAGTGAAAAGCAACAATATTTAAACTACATCAAACAAGCGCTGAACCGAAAACTAAATCGGGCAAATGGAAAATCTCCTAATGCAGTTGCTTCTGGTTTGGGTATGGCTTTTTTAGCAAGAGTTACGAATGAAGAAAAATATAAGGAAGCCGCATTAAAAGTCTATAAAGAATATACGGAAATTAAACGGGTGGAAAATGGGGGAGTTTCCCATTTAAAAAAATACGAAGAACTATGGGATGATACCATTTTCATGGTTGGTTCTTTCTTGAGGGAAATGTATTTATGGACAGGCGATGAAAAATATCTAAGCGAATTTTTATTTCAATTCGAAAACCATCGCGATAAGTTAAGAGATAAAGAAACAGGTTTATGGGTACACGGTTGGGATGGAGACAATAAAAACCGACCCAACATTATTTGCGGACAAAAAGGATGGAGCGACAATCCTGAAAAACGAAGTAAAGAAATATGGGGTAGAGGTAACGGTTGGGTTATCGTGACATTAGCTGAAACAGTTGATGCTTTGAATGATAAACATCCATTAAAAGAAGAGTTTAAGAATTATTTATATGATATGATTATCAATCTCCCTGAATTACAAGATGAAAAAACAGGACATTGGTTCCAATTGCCTGTGAGAAAAAATGAAACAGGAAACTATATTGAAAGTTCTTGTACAGCGATGTTTGCTTACGGAATTACGATTGCTTTGAAGGAAGGAATTGTACAAGGAGATAAATATGAAGTAGCCGTTGCGAAAGCTTTTGAAGGTTTAAGAAAATACAGTATTAAAATAGAAAAAGAAAAGGTGATTACTTTAAACGTTTGCAAAGGCACCTGTATTGGCGATAAAGAATATTACTTTAACAGAAAATACGCCAACGAAAAATCTTTCGGTATTGGGATGTTTATATTGTTTGCAAGAACGTAT
>JAHDHT010000156.1:4011-8616 GCA_020631175.1 Chitinophagales bacterium | reverse complement strand
ATACCCATTAAATCTTTTAATAAAGGGTGCTTAATATTAAAAGTAAATAAAGAAGGAACCGGTGCTTCAATTTGAAAACCATTTTTCGAGAGCATATCCCATACAGCATTACTACTTCCGGTTGCCATCATTAATTTATGTGTGCGGTAAATTTCTTCCTTTGTTTTTACATCCCAACAATTGTCTACCTGTTTAATTGTTGTTACGTTCGAACTTGTTTTAACGGTAATATTATAGGCTTTACATTGATCGAGAAAACAATCGATGATCGTTTGAGAATTATCGCTTTCCGGAAATATTCTTCCATCCGATTCGATTTTTAAAGCTACTCCCCTTTCATCGAGCCAACTCATCATATCACCTGTCATAAATTGATGGAAAGGTCCTTTTAATTCTTTTTTCCCTCTTGGATAATTTTCGGTTAAAGGAACGGGTTCGAAACAGGCATGTGTTACATTACATCTTCCGCCACCGGAAATTTTTACTTTTTGTAATACCTTTTTTCCTTTCTCGAGTATAATGATTTTTAGATCGGGATTTTCAATCGCTGCATTAATTGCAGTAAAAAATCCTGCTGCACCACCACCAACTACAATCAGGTCATAAATCATTACTCTTCCAGTAAGCCTAATTTACGTGCACGCTCTTCCCACTTTTTTCGGGCAAGCATTTGAAGATCGACTGCACTATCTGTTTCATCAACAATTTCTAGACCGAGCAATGTTTCTACAACATCTTCTAAAGTTACCACACCCAATAAAGAACCATATTGATCCATTACAATAGCGATCTTTATTTTTTCTTCAATGAATTTCTCTAACAGTCCCGGTAATGTTTGCTCTTCATTAATCGTCATGATTGAACGCTTAAGCGCTTGCAGTTTTACATCATCCTGATCTTCAGCAACCTGTTTTAGAATATCATCTTTTAAAACAAAGCCTGAGATATTATCCTGTGTTTTATCATAAACCGGAATTCTTGAAAAAGGCGAATTCTTGTTAGCTTCATAGTACTGCTGCACCGTTACTTGTTCATCTGATGACTTCACTAAAGTTCTTGGCGTCATAATATTCTTCACTTTTATATCCTGAAACTTTAATAAGTTGCTGATAATTTCAGATTCCTGTGTGTCTAAAGCACCACTTGTTTTACCCAATCTTGCCATTGCCGCAAAATCGGCACGACTTAAAACGCTTTCGCCCTTATTTTTCTTCAGCATTTTTGTGATTAACTGACTTAGCCAAACTAAAGGTGCTAAGGCAATCATAATAAAACTAAGTGAACGAACGGTAAAAGGAGTTAATCGTTTCCAGAAGTTTGCACCAATTGTTTTCGGTATAATTTCAGATAAAATTAAAATCGCCAATGTCATAAATACAGCGATGATTGATTCCCAGCTAATTTGAAATCCTAATACATTAATGTAGTTCGCGCCAAAAACTTTTCCTGCCTGAGCTCCGACACCGATTGCGCCAACGGTATGTGCTATAGTATTTAAACTTAAAATAGCGGATAAAGGGCGGTCAATCTCCTCTTTAAATTCAGCAATTTTTTTGCCTACATAAGAGCCATCTGTCAGCTTTTGCTGAGCGAATGCTGGTGTAATACTAAGTAATACCGCTTCCCATATTGAACATAAAAAAGAGAAAGCGATGGAGAGTACAAAAAAGAAAATGAGTAATGTCATTTCTGAAATTTAGTTTAATAATTGTTACAAATATACTGTTAATAGTATGAATTACAGTGCAAGACTTGTGCCGTAAAAATCCTTTGCTCAAAAGCAGCGAAACCGGCAAAATAGCCCTGATCGCAGTGGAAACCCGTTGCTGCTGAATGCACTGAAGCAATGCATTGAGCAGGCTGACGAAGGAAGACCAGCAATGCATATGCTGAAGCGCATAAAGGAGCGGCGCGTTGCAACGTAGAGCAGGACGAATGCCTGCTTACGAAGCCTTCAACTTTCGCTTCAAAAAGAAAAATAAATGAATTCAGACCGATAGTTTACATGGGATAAATTTGGTCTGACGGGCTGTTTCAAATTTCTTATCTTGCTAAAAAAAAATTAACTATGGCACATGATCAATATATTGATTTGCTGACTTTTGCGCTGGTTTATGCGGCTGAGGCAAATTATCGTTTGGATGATCAGGAGCGCACCTTACTTGCTCAAAAGGCGGGGCATGCGAATCTGGATGAAATTCAGCAATTATATAACCGCCTGGCTCCGGACGACCGGGATGCTTACATTAAAGAGATGAGTGAAAAGTGGTTAATGACGGATGGAAGTAAGAATGATTTACTGGGCAAAATTCGGGAAATGATGTTTGCTGATCATGAAATTGATGCGGATGAAAAGAAGACTTACGAGCGTTTGAAAGGCTTGATTTACGGATAATATTTTTTAAAAAAATAAGAAAGCCGAAATGAAATTCATTTCGGCTTTCTTTATATAACGGTGTAGCTATTAGCTATGCTTCTCAACGATTTCTGCCGTTTTTTCTTTTTCGGCAATTAATTTTCGCTGATATCTTCCCTGTACCAAATCTACCACTACTAAAATAAGTATTACAAAGTAGAAAGTACCTTTGCTCATCGCCTGAATTTCAGAACCGAAAAGGCTCATATGCGCCAGGTGTCCGCCTTCGGTGATCAGCATGATGCCGACAATGAAGAGTACGAATAAACCAAGCACTTCATACATTCTGTTTTTCTTTAAAAAGTTAGAAACTTTATCT
This sequence comes from Chitinophagales bacterium, assembly GCA_020631175.1. GTDB lineage: Bacteria > Bacteroidota > Bacteroidia > Chitinophagales > JAHDHT01 > JAHDHT01. The sequence goes on along the minus strand of JAHDHT010000156.1, from coordinate 5,881 downwards.
GCAAGCCAGATCATCATTAATCCTGAGATTACAATTGCCGTCGTCATTACAATAAGACCGGTTCTTTCGGGTAATTCATTCGCTAATGCGATAGCACTTAGAATGGAATCAAAGGAGAAAACCAGATTCATAATTAAAATCATAGTAACGACTTTTGTTACCGAAGCCTTTGGTTTTTCTTCATGGGTATGGTCTTCTTCTATCGAAATCATGTGCCAGATTTCTTTAATCGCCGTGTAAATAATGAAAGCTCCGCCTATTAATACGATTAACGCATGCCAGTTCATTTCCATATGAAGCATTTCATTATCTACATTTATGAATGGTTTTTTTAGGTAAGGAATGATTGAAACCAAGATAAAAAGTAATGCAATTCTAAGGAAGATTGCGATTCCGATTCCCAGTTTACGCACATAGCTTTGTTTTTCTACCGGAGCTCTTTGCGATTCCAATGAAATATATAATAGGTTATCAAAACCTAATACTGCTTGTAATAAAATAAGCATCAACAGGGTAAATAATGCAGCTGCCATATTCGAATTTTTGCTGCAAATTTAAGGGTTTTCTTTATTTAATGCCGGATAATTATGCACGTCTCTTTTCATTTGAAATAATCATCATATGTAGGCATTATGGATGAATCTTATCAAAATTTAGTACCTTAAAGAACAGTAAACTATTTGTTATGAATGGACAAGAAAGTGCCATTAGTTGGTTTGAAATACCGACTATTGATATCGACAGAGCAAGAAAATTTTACGAAAGTATTTTCGCAATGGAAATGATTCCGATGCCTGTTGGTGAAGAAATGTTATATATGTTTCCTTCGGGCGAAGGAAAAACCGGTGGGGCATTAAGTGCTGATGCAAATGCTGTTGCTTCGATGGATGGGGTTTTGGTTTATTTGAATGCTAATCCTTCTATGGAAAATATTTTAGATCGTGTTGAAGCTGCGGGCGGAAAGGTATTGCTCCCTAAAACAGAGATCGGTGAAAATTTTGGTTATTTCTCTTTTATTAATGATTCGGAAGGAAATAGAATAGGCTTGCATTCTAATGCTTAGAGTATATTGTATCTTAATAATTTGTTTTGCAGTTTTCCTTTTTTCAAACTGCCGGCAACCTAACCGTTTGGCTTTCGCAGGTGATAGTAATAAAGTCTATGAAGAATACTGCAGCAGTTGCCACGGCAAAAATTTAGAAGATTTTCTGGATGGATCGTGGGCTTACGGAAGTGAGCGCGATGATATTTTTAAATCAATAAAGTATGGTAACAATGTTGACGGTATGCCGGCTTATGATTCGGTGATGACGGATAAACAAATTTATGCTTTAACGGATTTTATTTTATCGAACACAAATAAAACCTGGGAAGAACATGAGGATATTGGAAACACTGCTTTAAATTTAGTTGTGGAAGGTGTGGGTATTCCATGGGGGATGGTAAGTCTTCCTGATGGTGGCTTGTTAATTTCTGATCGGGGTGGAAAACTATATCGTTATGATGATACGAATGGATTAAATGACGTTTCGGGTTTACCTGAAATATATGTTCGCGGTCAGGGTGGATTGTTAGATGTAAAACTTGATCCGGATTTTGTTAATAATGCATTTATATATCTTTCTTATTCTAAACCCGACTCCTCAGATGCAGACCGTTCGACAACCGCGGTAATGAAAGCTAAACTCAAAGGAAATGCATTATTAGAAGTTAAAGATATTTTTATTGCATTACCTTATTTCGATACAGCCCGGCATTATGGCAGCAGATTGGTTTTTGACAAATCGGGCTATTTATATATAACTGTTGGTGATCGTGGTAATCGTGATGTCTTTCCTCAATCTTTAAATAATAGTTGTGGTAAAGTGCA
>JAHDHT010000156.1:2589-3911 GCA_020631175.1 Chitinophagales bacterium | reverse complement strand
GGCACCGTCTTTACAAAAGATACCAGCTTACCCGGCATGGAAGATCCTGATTGGTATTGGGTGCCTTCAATTGCTCCTTGTGGCATGGCTTACATAAATTCGCATAAGTACCCGGAAATGAAAGGCGACTTTCTAAATGGTTCTTTGAAGTTTGATTATGTAATGTGGACAAATCTTGAAAACGGCAAAGTCACCTATGAAGAACCTATCTTCGAAAAGATCGGCAGAGTTCGAAATGTGGTTCAGGCTGAAGATGGATATTTATATGTTGCTGTAGAAAATCCTGGAAGGATTTACAGGGTTCAGGGAATTAAATAAACTTTGCAAGGAAAATTATGTTTTAAATTAAATTTAATCAAATGACATTCTCTAAGTACATCATATTATTTTTCCTAACCATTCCTGTTTTCTTTTTAATAGATATTTTCTGGATAGGCTTTGTAGCAGATAAAATGTATTGGAAATATCTTGGTCATTTAAGGAGCGAATCAACCAACTGGATAGCTGCTATTCTATTTTATACTATTTTTATTTCAGGTATTATTTTCTTCGCAGTAAAACCAGCCATAGAAAATAGCAGTATGAAGACCGCATTACTGTATGGTGCATTGTTTGGTTTCTTTACTTATGCAACTTACGATTTAACCAATCATGCTACATTAAAAGACTGGCCCTGGATCATTACAATTGCAGACATTGCCTGGGGCGTTTTTTTATGCGGTAGTGTATCTTCAGTTAGTTATTGGATTGCCTCTAGGTATATGTAATTGCTTCAATAATTTCGTTCTCGAAATCTTCAGCTTTAATTTGTTCTCCAAGATTTTCAGCAGCTGTCTTATAACTTTCATTATTGTACAAATCAATAATTAACGGCTCAATCTTTTTTTCTGTTACTTTACTAATATCCATTCCCAATGGTCCGGCACCTTTTCTATTTAAAATTTTATTCCAAATAAATTGATCTATTATATGTGGAATGATTAAAGAAGCGCAACCGTATTTTAATGCAGTATGGGTAGTGCCTGATCCTCCATGATGAATGACTGCATGAATTTTTGGAAAAACCCAATCGTAAGGAATACGATCTGTAAAATAAAAAAGCTGTTCATTATAATGGTCTGGTTTTATTAGTCCACCTGATGCTGTATTTATTATGGTTGGAATATTATTCTTTTCTAAAACCTTTAAGAAAGTCTGCGTGTTTCTTTCTGGTTCTCTGTTAATCATGCTTCCAAATGTTAGAAAACAAATTTTCTCATGACTGTTTAAAAAGTCGTTCAGAGACTCAGGTGCTTCCCAGTTTGAAGTTTTGTTTCTTTCAT
>JAHDHT010000156.1:0-2489 GCA_020631175.1 Chitinophagales bacterium | reverse complement strand
TGCAACATGCGCATGATTTTTTACATAATGCAAATATGGAACCGGAGAAATTAAAGTCGTTTTGCCGGGATTTTTAGCACTCCATATTACCGGGTAAATAACTTTACCATTATGCACTATTCTGTCAGGCTTTTCTCTTTCAATATGATGATATTGAAGTTGAATTAATTCTCTATTTATCTTTTGCTGTTTAGAAATTAATTGGGTATAGGCTTTCATTTTTGTAAAACCCATTGAGCCACCACCCATTGCTATTTTACCGGCAGGACTTTCAATAAGCTTAATAAATTCTTCTCCTAAGGAAGCAAATTCGAATGAAGCGTCTTCTGCAAGGTATCGAAACTGTTCCGGCATCATTGCAATAATATGATGCCCTTGTTTTTGAAGAATTTCTCCTATAGCCAATAAGGGTTCCATATCCCCTCTTGTTCCTACTGAGGTAACGATAATTTTCACCTCATTAAATTAGCCTTTATTTCTTAATTTTCATTTCCTGATTCAGTGCTTTAAAATCTATGTGGCCATTATTATATTTTAAATGCTCTATAACTACCAATGCTTTGTGCAATCTTAAGTTTGAACTTTTCGGTTTACCGATAATATATAATAAGCTTCTTTGCTTACCGGGCGTTAGTTTGTGAAAGATAGTATTTCCTTCCGGGTCTTGATTTAGCAATTCCTGCATTTCTTCCGGCATGGGTAAGCCATACTTACTTTTATCTTCTTCCAATTCAATTTCAACCTTAACTCCCACTTTTAATTTCAATTTATCTCTGATTTCTTTATTCAGCATTATGAAATTACGCCCATCACCTTTAGGCATTATGGCACATTGAAATTGATGTTCTTTATTGACTGTACAACGTACTCTTTTTATTTTTTTATCTAAAAAATAAGATGCCACTTTATCCGGTACAATCAAATGATGCCCCCATAATTTACCATGGAAGTTTTCTAAATCAGCTTTAAATTTTTTAGAAGCCATTGCTTAAAAATAAACATCTCCAACGATATTATCGTACGTCACCTAAAATCATTGTCGAATCTTTATTGTTATTCAGATCATTATCGATTTGACCAATGCTGATTGTGCCTGTTACTTCTAATAAATAATTACTAAAACCATCAGGTAATTCAATCGTCGTACTATGCACATCATAAAATCCGGCAGCTAAAAAATCAAATGGAACTTTCAATCGAACACCGGAATGTGTAGTTCCATATTCTTCTAACAAATCAATAACTAAAACACCTGAAACAATCGCTTCAGTTACACAATGACAGTTATCTTCCAGGTAATGAAATATATTTTCAATTCTTACTTGAAGCTCTGCACTATCTTCATTAATTTTTTCCAGCGATAAAATATCCACTTTTAAATCCGGAGGAAGTGTTTCTCGTTTACAAATATCTTCTTTTGTACAGGCACTAAAAATAAGCGCACAAATAACAATGGGGATTAAATTTTTCATACAGCAAAGTTTTACTTTTCTGTAGTCTAACGCAATAACAGAATAAGGGTATAGTAATTTATCTCTGATTATAGTGAGCTTTACATTTCTTTTACAAAAGCATGTAGTTCAGACATTTAAAAGACAGAGATTGTGTTTAAATAAGAAAGAATAAATTTAAGATTGCTTAACTTTTTTCTGTAATCGAACGATTTAAATTTACTTCCCAATACAATATATAATTGATATATGATTATCAGTTAGTTAGGTAATTTGGGCAACAAATAGGCAACAATAAGCTGATAATCAAAGGAAAACAAAGACAAAAATAGTCAGATTATCAGAACGATTGAGTAAGCGAATATAAGCCTTTTTGCTTTGTTCTTGCTCTTAGATTTAGCTTTTGATAGTTGTGTAGCTCAGAGCAATAAACTTTGTTATATGGCTTTGCATAGCCTCTACGGATAAGAATTTCATTGAGAGTTTTGCCGTTAGGCAAAAGAACATAAGCTAAACTTCTTCCGTATCGGTCTTTCAAATTCTTTCGCTCTTGGATTAGTGTAACAGAACTTTGGTTTTTTGTTTTCTTGATTAGAAAATTCATTGACTTATAGCCAAGCTCCAGTAAAAATTGTGCAGGTATATGAGTTTCTCTTTCGTCCTTCTTGGTCTTTGAGCTAACTTTTATCTCTGGTGCATCAATTCCAAGTAATCGTATTTCTTCTTCCTGATTCGTGAAAATATTTTTTACAATCATACCATCACCATCAAGGATTTTGACGATTTCAAAATGTGGTCTAACCAGTATTTGTTTGTTAGCATTTATTTGCACTTGCTTGCTTTCTTTTAATAACTGATAATCAATTAGTTATGAGTTACTTTGCAATAGTAATAATTATTTGTATAACATTAAAAAATTAAAATTATGGCAAGGCAAAAAGGACCATTAAAGTATGTCGGAACTCTTGGCGACATTAGACATTTTAAAATCAAGGGAAATCAAGGCTATTTTGCTGGACTAACAGGTGGTCCAACAGC
>JAHDHT010000494.1 GCA_020631175.1 Chitinophagales bacterium | reverse complement strand
AAAAAAAGGAGCTTGAAAAAGCTCCTTTTCTGTATTACTTAACGCAATTGCGTTTATTCACTTATGAGAAATGTTTAACGATTTCTTCACCGAATTGTGTTGTACTTAATTCGTTCGATCCTTCTAATTCTCTTGCGAAATCGTAGGTTACATTTTTACTGGTGATTGCACCACTGATACCTTTGTATATCAGTTTTGAAACTTCTTCCCACTTCATGTATTCAAACATTAAGCATCCTGAAAGAATAACAGAACTTGGATTTACTTTATTTAATCCTGCATATTTAGGAGCAGTACCATGTGTAGCTTCGAAGATTGCTTTACCGGTTACGTAATTAATATTTGCACCAGGAGCAATTCCGATTCCACCAACCATTGCAGCTAATGCATCAGAAACATAATCACCATTTAAGTTCAATGTAGCGATTACATCATACTCTTTTGGTCTTAACTGAATTTGCTGTAAAAAGTTATCAGCAATAACATCTTTAATGATAATTTTACCGGCTTCCTGAGCGGCAGTTTGAGCAGCATTTGCAGCTTCTTTACCTTGTTCAGCTTTGATACGATCCCATTCAGCCCATGTAAATACTTTATCGCCAAATTCTCTTTCCGCTAATTCATATCCCCAGTTTTTGAAGGCACCTTCAGTAAACTTCATGATGTTTCCTTTGTGGACTAAGGCTACTGATTTATAACCTCTTTCAATACAGTATTGAATAGAAGCACGAATTAAACGTTCTGAACCTTCTTTAGAAACGGGCTTCACACCAATAGAAGAAGATTCAGGGAAACGGATTTTATCTACACCGAATTCTGATTGAAGGAAGTTGATTAATTTCTTTGCTTCATCAGTACCTTGCATATATTCGATACCTGCGTAAATATCTTCGGTATTCTCACGGAAGATTACCATGTCAACATATTCAGGATGCTTAGCCGGTGAAGGCGAACCATCATAATATCTTACAGGACGTACACAAGCATATAAATCTAACTTCTGTCTTAATGCAACATTTAAAGAACGGATGCCTCCACCTACCGGAGTGGTTAAAGGACCTTTGATGGCTACTAAATATTCATCGATAGCTTCAAGCGTAGCTTTTGGTAACCATTCACCGGTTTGGTTGAATGCTTTTTCGCCGGCTAATACTTCCTTCCATTCGATTTTTCTTTCATCGCCGTAGGCTTTTTTTACAGCTGCATCGAATACATGCTGCGCAGCAGGCCAAATATCAATACCGATTCCATCTCCTTCAATAAAAGGGATTACCGGGTTGTTTGGTACGTTAAGCACCCCATTGGATATGCTAATTTTTTCTCCCATTGTTGTTTTGAATTTAGGCTGCAAATGTACGGTTTTTTTTTAGACCGCGTTGCTTTTAGATCGC
>JAHDHT010000493.1 GCA_020631175.1 Chitinophagales bacterium | reverse complement strand
TATTTTCTTCCGTAACATCACTCTTTAAGCCTTCAAACTGAGGGTGCAATAAATCGAGCATGCCATGATGAATATCTTTTATCCCGATAATGTCATAAGGGCTTTGTAAAATATTCGCCATTTTAACAGAATCGTCAATTGAATGATTGCTTGAAAATTCAGAAGGCATTAAAACAGAACGTACACTATCTGTTCCAAGAGCTTCAACCGCAAGGGCGAGCGTTACTGCAGAATCAATTCCTCCCGACAAACCTAAAATCGCTTTTGAAAAACCAAGCTTTCCAAAGTAATCCTGAATGCCGCAAACAATGGCCTGATGTATTAATTCAATTTTATCTTTTCCTCTTTCATTGTTTCGATGCCGGTTATCAGAACGTAATGTTGCCGTATCGTAAACAGCAAAGTTCTCTCTGAAGTAAGGCATTTCATCTACTACATGACCATTTTCATCTAAGACAAGAGATCCTCCGTCAAAAATTACCTCGGTATGCGCACCTACCTGATTGCAATACAATAATGGAATTTTATAACGCAATACGTTTTCTCTGCAAATTCGAATGCGTTCCTCAGCATGTGCATAATCGAACGGTGAGGCTGACAGGTTTAGAATAAGTGTTGGTTCCTGCTTGATTAATTCATCCATTGGACAAACCGTATATAATGGGTTTTCATTACCAATATTCCAGATGTCTTCGCAAACAGTAATGGCTAAACGCTCGCCTTTAAATTCAATTACATTAAAATCTTTTCGCGGTTCGAAGTAACGATATTCATCAAAAATATCATAGGTTGGAAGCAAAGCTTTATGCGCAACATGTTTAATTTCTTTTTCGTGTAGAAAAAATGCAGCATTAAATAAGTCTTTCCCTTCAGGCTTTGGATTAACAACCGGCCCGCCAACTACAATTGCAATATCTTCACTTAAACTGCAAAGATGTTTTATTACGGTGTCACATTGTTTTATGAAATCCGGAAATTCCAGAAAATCTCTTGGAGGATAACCACAAACTGCCAGTTCGCTGAATAAAATTAAATCAGCATGTTGATCTTTAGCCCGATGAACGGCCATTTTCATTTTTTGAAGGTTCTGATCAAAATCTCCGATTCTGTAATTAAGTTGTGCTAGAGCGATTTTCATTGATAATTGAATTTAGACCTTGTTAAAATTAAATGTCTGCGACGAAAATAACTATATAATAAATACAAAATGAATGGAATTTGAGTTTGTTAAAATCTTTATGATTAAAACATCAACCGAAACATCCATCCACCCAAACATCCACCCAAAAAAACATCAGTCGAAACATCCATCCATAAAAAAACCTCCGGCAAAAAATTACCGGAGGTTTTATATATAAAAAGTGTTATAGTCTAGAATAAGAAACCAATTCTTAAACCGAAA
>JAHDHT010000492.1 GCA_020631175.1 Chitinophagales bacterium | reverse complement strand
CTGAAGAACTCGGCTTTAAAGCGGTTTGGGTAAGAGATGTGCCTTTACATGTACCTACATTTGGTGATGCTGGACAAACCTTAGATCCTTTTACCTATTTAGGTTACTTAGCCGCACAAACTACATCCATTGCCTTGTGTACAGGAAGCATTGCCCTACCCTTACATCACCCGGTTCATATTGTAAAATCTGCTGCTACAGTAGATCATTTATCGGGTGGAAGAATTGTTTTAGGAGTTGCATCCGGTGACCGACCGGAAGAATTTCCGGGATTGGGTTTTTCTTTTGAAGAAAGAGGGGAAGCATTTAGAGAAGCTTTTACTTTTATCAGAACAGCGCAGGAAAGTTTTCCTAATGCAAGTTTTAAAACTTATGGCACCTTGGACGGAAGAAGCGATGTTTTACCTAAGGCAAAAAACAAAAAACTACCATTGCTGATAACCGGACACAGCCGTCAAAGTATAGATTGGATTGCTGAAAATGGGGATGGATGGATGTATTACCCAAGAAACTTTTATATGCAGGAGCATAACATCAAAGACTTTAGATCTCTTGCATTAAAACTAAGTGGACATTACAAACCATTTATGCAGCCTCTTTATGTTGATTTACATGAGAATGATAATTTTGAGCCTCAACATATTCACTTAGGATTTCGATTGGGAGCGAATTATTTAATTGAATATTTTAATCAATTAAAAAGTCTTGGTGTAAATCATGTCGGAGTGAATCTTCGTTTTAATCAAAGACCAATAGAAGAAACACTTACTTCTTTTTCAGAAAAAATATTATCTAATTTTCATTAAAACATATGTCTAAAACAATATTAATTACAGGAAGTACTGACGGTATCGGAAAGATAGCGGCGGAAAAATTTGCCAATGATAATTATAAGTTAATTCTACACGGTAGAAATAAAAGTAAACTAAATACAATGGCTGATGATTTAAAGTCTGATGCAATTGTTGCAGACTTTTCTGTATTATCTGAAGTGGCTGAAATGGCCCAAAAGATAAATGAGAAATACGAAAAGATTGATGTAATCATTAACAATGCAGGCGTATTTAAAAGTGCTCAGGCATTGGCTTCAAACGGCATCGATCTTCGATTAGTTGTAAACTATCTAGCTCCGGTTTTATTAACCAAAAAAGTAAAATCGAAACTAAACGAAGATTCAGTCTTAATTAATTTAAGTTCAGCTGCTCAGTCACCTGTTAATTTAAATGCCCTTTCAGAAAATATATCATTAGGGATGCAAGATGCTTATGCACAAAGTAAATTGGCATTAACTATGTGGAGTTTCGATTTTGCAGAAAAAAATCCATCTCAAAAAGTAATCGCATTAAATCCCGGTTCATTATTAAACACCAATATGGTTCGGGAAGCTTATGGTAAATCATGGTCAT
>JAHDHT010000491.1 GCA_020631175.1 Chitinophagales bacterium | reverse complement strand
ATGACCATGATTTACCATAAGCTTCCCGAACCATATTGGTGTTTAATAATGAACCTGGATTTAGCGCAATTACTTTTTGGGATGGATTTTTTTGTGCAAAATCAAATGACCACATAGTCAGAGCTAATTTACTCTGGGCATAAGCATCTTGCATGCCTAATGATATGTTTTCTGAAAGGGCATTTAAATTAACAGGTGACTGAGCAGCTGAACTTAAATTTATTAAGATTGAATCTTCGTTTAGTTTTGATTTTAATTTTTGAGTTAATAAAACCGGAGCTAAATAGTTTACAACTAATCGAAGATCGATGCCGTTTGAAGCTAATGCCTGAGCACTTTTAAATACTCCTGCGTTGTTAATGATTACATCAATTTTTTCGTATTTCTCATTTATCTTTTCGGCCATTTCAGCCACTTCAGATAATACAGAAAAGTCTGCAACAATTGCATCAGACTTTAAATCATCAGCCATTGTATTTAGTTTACTTTTATTTCTACCGTGTAGAATTAACTTATAATTATCATTGGCAAATTTTTCCGCCGCTATCTTTCCGATACCGTCAGTACTTCCTGTAATTAATATTGTTTTAGACATATGTTTTAATGAAAATTAGATAATATTTTTTCTGAAAAAGAAGTAAGTGTTTCTTCTATTGGTCTTTGATTAAAACGAAGATTCACTCCGACATGATTTACACCAAGACTTTTTAATTGATTAAAATATTCAATTAAATAATTCGCTCCCAATCGAAATCCTAAGTGAATATGTTGAGGCTCAAAATTATCATTCTCATGTAAATCAACATAAAGAGGCTGCATAAATGGTTTGTAATGTCCACTTAGTTTTAATGCAAGAGATCTAAAGTCTTTGATGTTATGCTCCTGCATATAAAAGTTTCTTGGGTAATACATCCATCCATCCCCATTTTCAGCAATCCAATCTATACTTTGACGGCTGTGTCCGGTTATCAGCAATGGTAGTTTTTTGTTTTTTGCCTTAGGTAAAACATCGCTTCTTCCGTCCAAGGTGCCATAAGTTTTAAAACTTGCATTAGGAAAACTTTCCTGCGCTGTTCTGATAAAAGTAAAAGCTTCTCTAAATGCTTCTCCTCTTTCTTCAAAAGAAAAACCTAATCCCGGAAATTCTTCCGGTCGGTCACCGGAAGCGACTCCTAAAACAATTCTTCCATCCGATAAATAATCTAATGTAGCAGCAGATTTTACTATATGAACCGGGTGATGTAAGGGTAGGGCAATGCTTCCGGTACATAGGGCAATAGTTTTAGTTTGTGCGGCTAAGTAGCCTAAATAGGTAAAAGGATCTAAGGTTTGTCCTGCATCACCAAATGTTGGTACATGTAAAGGCACATCTCTTACCCAAACCGCTTTAAAGCCGAGTTCTTCAG
>JAHDHT010000155.1:5769-8714 GCA_020631175.1 Chitinophagales bacterium | reverse complement strand
ACCCAGCTGGCGCCGCGGAAGCTGTCGCCGATTACGTTGTGGATGGCCATGTCGGCGGTGAATTTGCTGCCGTCGTAGATGTTGCTGGTTTCGCGGTAGGGGGAATCGGTGCCGCTTACGTCGTGGTGGTCGCGGCCGAGAACGACGGGACCTATTTTGCCGGCGGTGATGGCTTCGTTGAAGGCTTTGGCTATTTTGATGCGGCCTTCACTGTCGGCATAAAGTATTCTTGCCTGGGAACCGACGACTAAGTTGTTGGCTTTTGCGTTTTTCATCCAGGTGATGTTGTCTTGCATCTGGAGTTTTATTTCGTCGGGACTTTCTTTCATGATGCTTTCTAATACATCAATTGCGAGTTGGTCGGTGTAATCTAAGTCTTCGCTTTTGCCTGAGGTACATACCCATCGGAATGGACCGAAACCGTAGTCGAAACACATCGGGCCTAAGATGTCTTGTACGTAGGATGGGTATTTGAAATCGACATTATTTTCGGCCATCACTTCTGCTCCGGCGCGGGATGATTCTAAGAGGAAGGCGTTTCCATAATCGAAGAAATAGGTGCCTTTTGCTGTATGTTTATTTACGGCTGCTGCATGTCGCTTTAGGGTACTTTGCACTTTAGCCTTAAATGTCTCCGGATCGGATGCCATTAGTTCGTTTGATTCTTCATAGGATAAACCTATTGGATAGTAACCTCCTGCCCATGGGTTGTGTAAAGAAGTTTGATCGGAACCGACGTGGACGTAAATATTTTCTTCTTCGAATTTTTCCCAGACTTCAACGATGTTTCCGATATAGGCAATTGAAACTACTTCTTCATTTTCCTGTGCAGCCTTTACTCTCGCCGTTAGCGTATCAATATCATCGATTAATTCATCGACCCATTTTTGTTCATGTCTTTTTTTGGCGGCATGCGGATTTACTTCGGCGCAAACGGTGATGCATCCGGCTATGTTTCCCGCCTTGGGTTGAGCGCCACTCATTCCACCCAAACCTGCAGTCAAAAATATTTTTCCTGCAAATGTTTCTCCTTCCTTCAAAATATTACGGAAGGCATTCATTACCGTAATGGTCGTGCCATGTACAATTCCCTGTGGACCTATATACATGTAAGAACCGGCAGTCATTTGTCCGTATTGGGTGACGCCTAATGCATTGTATTTTTCCCAGTCATCGGGTTTCGAATAATTGGGTATCATCATTCCATTCGTTACCACTACCCGAGGGGCTGATTTGGAAGAAGGGAATAATCCCATTGGATGTCCGCTATACATATGTAAAGTCTGTTCATCCGTCATAGTCGCTAAGTACTGCATGGTGAGCAGATATTGCGCCCAGTTCTGGAAGACGGCACCGTTTCCTCCGTAGGTAATCAGTTCTTCGGGATGTTGTGCGACGGCAGGATCGAGATTGTTTTGAATCATAAGCATGATCGCTGCTGCTTCGGGTGTGTTTGCCGGATATTCTTCTAAGGGACGGGCATAGATGGCATAATCGGGCTTGAATCTATACATGTAAATGCGGCCATAATCTTTGAGTTCTGCTGCAAATTCCGGAGCTAATGTGGCATGCCACTCGGCCGGGAAATAGCGTAGTGCATTTCTTATGGCTAATTTCTTTTCGTCGAGCGAAAGAATGTCTTTTCGTTTTGGAGCGGGATTAGATTCTTTGGAAGGAACCTTCGGTTCCGGCAAGGATTTGGGTATTCCTTGTAGAATTTGATCTTTGAAAGAGTTGATGCCCGTCATAGTGCTAATTTACATATAATGAATACAAATATTTAGTGCTTTGGTTGAATAAAGTCGTTTGGTTTTAGGGGTTAGGGGTAAGTCGCTAGTAATCAGTTACTGTTAGTTAGTTCTTAGTTGTCAGTTTCTAGTAAATAGTTTTTCTTTTGAACGGTTTTGTTTAGGATAATTGGGGGGAATTAAACTCAAATATCAAATTCAAACTCAAATTTAAAGGATGCTTAAGGTTATGGAAGAGTAGTTTGGGTACTCACCGTCGCATTCGCATCTACTATCGCATTCGTATCCACCCTCGCATTCGCTTTGCTCGCGTCTAATGCCTCGCTCCTAATACCTCGCTCCAAATAACTCCCTCCGCGATCAAAACTCCAAGCCATAACTAATAACCGGAAAGAAACTACTCGAAGGTACGATCACTTCTTCGCCCAAAATTTCATCGTATTCACGATAAACGGCATCAGCAGAGCTGAAAAGGTTTTTTAATTGTATCGCCCAGGTGCCGCTTCTTTTCTTTTTGTTGATTTGCCACATGACCGTGAAATCTAAAACGATTAAGCCGTCTTCTCTTTCTGCAAAGGCACGCTCTTCGTCGAGGATGGTGGTGTTGAATAAAGCAGACGCTTCAAGATCTAAGGGCGTATATGGCCGGCCGCCAATTGCGCTTAAGGTGGTGTTCCAGCTGAAGAGGTTGTATCGGTCTTTCTTCTCTCCTATTCGGTATTCACGACCCATCAAAAACTTTACATTATAGCCGAAATCATTTTCTGTGCTGCGCTCTATACCCTGAGCGTCGGTGTAAAAAGAACGCATAAAACTTCCATTCACTAAATAGTATAATCCTTTATCAGTAAAACGCTCAAAGCCCATATCCAGACCGTAATTCCTTCCGGTACCTTCATTTACCAATACACGAATATCATCCAGCTCCTCCAGATTTAATACACTAAAGCTTGTACCTTGCTCTACCGGCACATCGTACAAATGCTGATAATAGGCTTCTAAAGTTAATCGATGATTGAATGCTACTTTGGTTTTATAGCTTGCCACGAAATGATGTGACTTCATCAATTTTAATTGCTTATTGGGATAAAAATCGGTTGTACCCGGATTTACCACTTCAATCAATTTACTGTAAGTCGCAAAATCTTCCGTTTGTGAATGTAGCCCATAGGCGATACGTATTTCATTTTTATCGTC
>JAHDHT010000155.1:1493-5669 GCA_020631175.1 Chitinophagales bacterium | reverse complement strand
AAAGCGCTCCATTGCAGAAAATATTTTGATTTAAAAGACTGCTTATACACAAAACCAACAGTCGCCATTTTTGAATTCAATGCCAACTCCATCCGATCTAATCCTTCCGCCCAAATCGTACTATCACGTTCTGCCTGACGTAAACGATCGGATGCTCCTGCGATACCGAAAAATTTCAAATTACGCTCATCATCCAACGGCAAATTAATCTGAAAAGACAGATCCTGATAAGTCGGTTGAGTCGGATAACCAATTAAACGCGCCAGTCCGACCGTTGCATAGCGATAGTTCATCAGGTAGCTAGACCGTTTGTTTTTGTTTAAAGGTCCTTCCGCCGAAAAATCCAATCCTAATGTACCGACCTGAATCGCAAATTCATGTTCATCACTATTTCCATTTCTGAAACGGGTATCGAGCACGCCACCAATCATATTTCCATATTCTGCCGGGAAAGCAGAAGTAAAGAAATCGCTGTTATCTAATAATTTCAAACTGAAAATCGTAAAGGTTCCTCCTGCAGAACCTATACGTGCAAAGTGCGTCGGATTCGGTAATTCTAATCCGCCAATCTGATATTTCAATGCTCTGGCCGAATTACCTCGTATGCTGATAAAATTATCTGAAAAAGATCCATTGCTGTGTACGCCCGGCAAATTGGTTGCCGCTCTGATCGGGTCGTCTAATCCTCCCGCAAATTTACGGGTATCTTCAGCGTCGATCGAGATGGCACTTACCACAGCCATTTCATTATTGGCTTCCCCTCTTTGTTTTTCGCCTTTTACTACGAGTGTTTCCATCCCGATAAAAAGCAATTCCATTTCAATTTCGAGCCAGGTCGTTCGACTGTTATTTACTAATACACCCGGTCGCGTAAAAGAGGTGTAGGAAACATGAGAAAAAGCAATATCATAACGTCCGACTAAAACCGATTCGAACTGAAAATTGCCGGCTGCATCGCTAACCGTTTGCTGAATGATTTCATTGTTTTGTAGCAGACTGATATTTACTCCTTCGATCGGCAATTGTATCGACTTGTCGATTACATGCCCTTTGATCGCTTGTGTATATTCAGTGTTCTGCGCTAAAACCTGTGCCCACGCTGCTATCAGTAAAAGCAACACCAGACTGAAATGTTTCTTTATCAAACTCTATCTTTTTAGGCAGATATTGCTTGTTCTCATTTCCACATTTGAACCGGCTACTGCCATTTAATTCGCTGCAAATATCGCCTTATCTTCTCCTTTATAAACTCATTTTAAGCACATAAATGCAGTGTAAGAACGATTATGACATTAACATGACAGTACCGTTTTAGTTGAATAAATGTGCTTTATTTTAACAGAATGATCAGGAATAAAGCAGTTGATTATATGAAAATGCCTGTCTGCTTACTACCTTTGAATAAATGCCTTATTTAAAGCGACTTTCATTCTTGTTTTTTATTGTTTTACTGCCTTTTTTCAGGGTGGATGGAAGTGCACTTTCTGAACGAACGGCGAATTATAAAATGGATATTTTTCTCGATCATGAGGCACGTACATTAACCTGTAAAACGATCTTTAGCTGGAAAAATCCTTCACAGGATACGATTACTGAAATCCCCTTTCATATTTATTACAATGCATTCAAAAATACAGAGTCGACTTTCATGCAGGAAAGTGGTGTTTTTGAATCTTTTTTGGGTGGAAGTTTGGTGGAAGAAGATCGATGGGGCTGGACGGAGATCACTTCATTTATCGATTCGTCGGGTAATGACTTAAGTCGGAACATGCGCTATATCCATCCCGATGATGATAATACTAAAGATCAAACGGTTTTAGAAATTCCACTTATTAATCCAATCCTTCCGGATGATTCTGCAAGGTATGTATTTGAATGGAATTCTAAAATTCCGAAAACGATGCCACGTACCGGCTATAATCAGGATTATTATTTTATGGTCCAGTGGTTTCCAAAAGCGGGTGTATATGAATATGAAGGGGTAAGAGGAAGAACAAAGGGTGGATGGAATTGTCATCAATATCATGCTTCGGGTGAATATTATGCGGACTTTGGAAATTATGAAGTAACCTTAAATGTGCCTCCTGATTTTGTGATTGCAGCAAGTGGAAGGAAGATTGATTCGTCTTTGAATGATGAATATAAATCGGAAACGTTTAAAGTTAATGACGTAATTGATTTTGCCTGGTCTACGAGTCCGGAATTTGTTGAAGTGAAAGACAAATGGAAGGATGTTGAATTAAAGGTATTTACTTATCCGTATAAAACACATATAGCGGAACGTCATTTTCAAGCGACGAAGAATTCATTAGAATTTTTTGAAGAACATATTGGAGCATATCCCTACCCTACCTTCACCGTTGTTGACCCTCCTATTCATGGATTATACTCAGGTGCAATGGAATATCCGACTATGGTGTCGAGTTTGAGTTCCTGCTGTTTGCCGGTTGGTATTCGTACACCTGAAACTTTAACGACCCATGAATTTATTCATCAATATTTCATGCAGATGATTGCAACGCACGAACAGGAAGAGCCTTGGATGGATGAAGGAATGACGACTTATTATGAAGGGAAAATATTAGATCAATACGATGGTGCAGAGAAGTCGACAATTGATTGGCTAGGAATTGAAATTGGCAATGCGGCTTTTAATCGCTGGGAATTTTTTGCTTCGGATAATATTAAAATAGCGGAAGGAAATCGAAAAGCCCGTGATTATAACCATGGAGGTTATGGCAGTATAGCATATAATAAAACCGCCATCTGGTTAACTACCTTGGAAGGAATAATCGGTGATGCTTCGATGAAGGAAGTGATGCGAACTTATTTTGATCGTTGGAAATTCAAACATCCTTCCGGTCAGGATTTTATAGATGTCGTAAATGAAATTGTAGTTAAAAATCATGGCAGCACGTTTGGTTCGGATATGAACTGGTTTTTTGATCAGGTTTTATTTGGTTCGGATGAATGTGACTATGCGATAGCCTCCATTGAAAATACAGAAACTTCCGGCGGCATCGGATATGTCGGAGATGACAATCATTTGAACGATAAAATTGCCTCTACGGGCTATAGCAGCAGCGTTATTGTGCATCGCTTAGGTGAAATTCAGATGCCATTAGAGATTGCGATTGAATTTGAGAATGGTGATGAAGTTCTTGAGTATTGGGATGGAAAGTCGAGAACTTTTGAATTTACTTCTAACGGAGCACATAAAATAGTATGTGCTGAAATTGACCCTGAACGAAAAATAACGATTGATAAAAATTATATTAATAATAGTATGCATCTGGAAAACAACAAACAAGGTATTCGTAAATACCGTCTTCAGTTTATGCATATGATTCAATATTTAATGGAAATAAGCAGTTTTATTTTTTAATGGCATTTTTAAGAGCACATATCAATGGATGGATGCAGGCAATGCGGTTTTTACCGGGTAGTTTTGTCTTGTATTTTATTTCGCTATTGTCTGCCGGGTTATTTTCTGCTTCCTTTAAAAGTTTACTGGAACGAAAAGCTGGTCAAAGTTTATTGGTAAATAATAAACTTGATCGTTTTAATTTTGAATTTATCGCCGATTTCATGAATAACTTCGGCGACAATATGAGTATTCTTTTCGACCAAACAGGATCGATCATTTTCTTTTATGTTCTATTCAGTATTCTTGCAAGTGCAGGAATAGCCTATTTAATTACTAAAGAAAAAAGTTTTAGTCTGGGTGCATTTTTTAAAGGAGGAGGTCAGTATTTTATTTCTTTCTTTTTTTTAAATGCTTTATTTTTAATCCTTCATTTTATTGTCCTGTTTATAATTTTTCAAATACTGAAATTGTGGATGGGTGGAAGCTTTGACATCTTTAAAATTGAAAGTGATGCACAGTTATTTATTCGTGCTCAAATCTTATTGCCATTCTATATTTTAGCAGCAGGGTTTATCGGATCATGGAAACGTATCAGTGAACTAAAGATTACAGAAAGAAATGATTATTTTATTATCGGTTCTGTGCTGGAAGGATTTAGAAACCTATTACAAAAACCGCTTTCGGGAATGTTACTGTTTTTGGTAAACACTTTAGTTCTTGTTATTGCAGGAGGCCTGGTTTATTTATTCAGATCTTTTTTAAGTGGTTCAAATTTCGGAGGATTATTAATTATTTTCCTGATAACACAA
>JAHDHT010000155.1:0-1393 GCA_020631175.1 Chitinophagales bacterium | reverse complement strand
ACCCATTCATATTCTGTTGTATAGACTTTCTTTTTTTTACGTTCTAATTCGAGTGTTCTTTTTAGTGAAGCTGTTAAGTGATAACATAAAGAAAAGTTTCCATTGTTCAAATGTGAAATAATTTCAATTATTCTTAATTCAATTTCCTGAAAGTTAGTATCAGAATGTTTACTTAATTCATAGTTTTCATTTAGCAATTGATCAAACATCTTTTCATTACCTGAAAAAAGCATACAATAGATTGAAATTAAGTTTACCGCTGCTCGCTGATGAATATATTTTCCATCCTTCTCCTTGTATACAAAATTTTGATATAGTTCTAATTCTTTTTCTGCCTTCTTTAAGTCGCGGTCATATAAGTGAGCACATAATTTAAAAAAATGACATAATAGTTTAAAGCTTGTGCTTGCTTCTGTGACTGTCGAGTGATACTTTTTTATTCGGACTAAAGTTTTATTAAGTGCTTTCCCATCATACATAAATTTAATGGAGGATAAATGTTCTGTATAAGCGACACTTAAATTAATTGGATTTATTAGTCCGGGATAATACTCTTGAATACAGCTATTCAACAATGTTAAGCTTGAAAAATATAGTTGAATAAAATCATTATTTAAATCGAGTAAATGGCTTTTAGTCATATAATAATATACCCTAAATCTTAGCGATGAATTTTTCAACCTTTTTTCATAAGCATTTAAAAGGTCCGCATAATACTTTATAAACTCAATAATTTTTTCATCGTTTTCTACTCTTGGCAATTCATTAGAAAGTTGAAACATTTCATTATTGATTGCTATCAATGATGAGTAAACCTGTTCCATTTTCAACATTGAAAGTGCTTCTTCTGCAATCATTCTTCCCTTGGCGAGATGTTTTTCTTCTACAAATTCTGCATTTAAATTGTATTCTGCACTTAGTATTAAGTATTTAATTAAGTACCAGTCTTTACCGGTTAATTTCTTTTTAAGAGCATTTACTTTTTTTGTTGCTTGTTTATTCAGACCTTTTTTATACAAAACAGTTATTTCCTGAATTTTAGAAAAGGCATTGAGTTTTTCGTCTTTGGTTATTTGATAGTTGGTTATGCTTTTTAAAAGCAGATTGTATAAATAGTTGTAAGATGTAGCGAGATGTTTATAAAATGGTAATGAACCGAATTGCTTTTCAATTTTGGAAGGATCGAAACCTGATTTCATTTTATCCAATAAATCGAAGAGTTGAATATACACTAAATCATCTCCTGATTTTTCATCTGAAGAAATCATTTTGCGGAAATGAATTTTTTCGGCTTTTGACATTGTACGAATAAGATCGTAGCATGCAGGTGTTTTTGCCATGCTGAAAGATATTAAAAAGTGATGAAAGTTTATTTCGAGCGAAGCGAGAAATC
>JAHDHT010000154.1:4871-8719 GCA_020631175.1 Chitinophagales bacterium | reverse complement strand
GGATAATATAACCAGGGGAATAAATCATACTGAGGAGTATCGCCTAAATATCCGGTCATTAAAGGAATCGGATTACATACCATATCCTGCACCAGATTTTTATTAACCCGAACACCATATTTAAATAATTGATCATCGATGTTTAAATCACGTGCTACCGACATAAACGCATTGTTGTTTCTTAAGCTATCCAATTCAGCATACATCGATTCAACAAACCATAAAATGCTTCCACCATTCATTAAGTATTGATCAATTTTATACTTATCCGGTTCAGGGAAACTTTCAGTAGGTTTGGCAATTATAATACACTTATAACGGTCAGGTATATATAAGTGGTCATTCATGTTGAATCGCTCCACCTGATAGAAGGGAGCCAAAACATTTACCATTCCCTGCAATTGATTGCTGCCCATTTCTCCATGCCCTTCGATAATAGCAACACGAGGTGTACTTGTTCTTTGAACGGTGTTTATAGCGTTAGCAAATTTATATTCCAATAAAGCTATAGACGAGTTAATCGCTTGTTGTGGTCCCTGACCAATTTTACTTTCTAATAATTGAACGGATGTTTCTCTTCCTTTATAAAAAATAGAGGCAGCCGGAAAAATGATCGATTCAGAATATGCACCATCATCTTGAACCTGCAGGTTGGTGGGTTGAATACCTTTTTTACCTAACTGAATTAAAACCTGTTGTTTTTCTTCATCACTCAATCCTGCCAAAGGATTTTCAAACAAAAACTGAATATCACTTCCTCCATAAGATTTAAACTCACTGAGCATTTCGTTCGTGCTATTACGTAGCCGTTTAATCCCTGCGGGAAGCTCTCCTTCCAAATAAACTTTTATAAAAATTACATCATCTAAATTCTGTACAAGATTTTTTGTACTCTTAGTCAATGTGAAACGCTTTTCTTTCGTAAGATCAATTCGTTGAAACACATAAGCGCCAATTACATTTAGCAATATAAGCAAAGCCAATACAAAGACCGTTTGCAAGATCGCATTTCGTTTTTTATTTCCACTTCCTACCATTTTCTGCTTTCTAATGCCAGTTTAGTGAATAAAATAAATGCGGTTATAATTGATCCAAAATAAATTAAATCTCTGCTGTCGACTACACCACGACTTATCGATCGGTAATGTGCATCTATACCAATTTGCTCAATTAAACTATCCAATCCGGCGAAGAAAACCGGTAAGCGGCTTATGTAATCGAAGCCGACATAAATAAAGAAGCAAAGAAATACAGCGAGTATAAAAGCTACAATCTGATTTCTTGTAATTGCAGAAGCAAATATTCCAATCGAGGCGAATGTTGCGCCGATTAATAAAAGTCCGATATAAGAACCCCATGTTGCGCCGGTATCGATGTTGCCCGGAGGTGCCCCTAACTTTGAAACCGAGAAGAAATATAATAGAGTAGGGATTAGCGCTAACAAAACCAATAAAACGGCTGCTAAATATTTGCCGCCTACAATTTGTAAATCAGTTAAGGGTTTGGTGACCAATAATTCAATAGTGCCTGTATTTACTTCTTCAGCGAAAGAACGCATGGTAATTGCCGGAATTAAAAACATAAAAATCCACGGTGCTAAATAAAATAGACTTTCTAATGAAGCATAGCCATATTCTAAAACGGAAGTGTCCGGAAAAAACCAGATAAATAATCCTGTTGCCAGTAAAAAAACAATTACGGCAATATAACCTATGAGGCTGCTCAGAAAATGATTTATTTCTTTTCTAAATACGCTCCACATATTTATTTGGTTAATGATTTAAATATATCTTCCAGATTATTTTCCTTTTTATTCATAGATAGTAAAACTAATTGTTGGTCAACAGCGAATCGAAACAGCTTTTCACGGTGATCTGAATCATCTTCAGCCGTTATGTGAACCGTTTCATTTTCAAAGTCAACTTGATGTACCCATGAAATTTTCGAAATCTTTTCCTTCAAAAACCCGCGATCTTTGTTTTTAAATTCTAAAGCATAAACAGATTTACCTTTTGAACTTTGTTGTAATTCACCGGTGCTTTGATCAGCAACAATTTCACCTTTATTAATTATAATTACCCGATCGCAAATGGCTTCGACTTCCTGCATAATATGCGAAGAAAACAAAACCGTTTTTTCACGACCAAGCGAACGAATTAAAGCTCTGATTTCGGCCAATTGGTTTGGATCTAATCCTGTTGTTGGCTCATCTAAAATCAACACCTTTGGATCATGCAACATTGCATGAGCTAATCCTACTCTTTGACGATAACCTTTAGAAAGCTGACCAATTTTTTTATGTTGTTCACGCCCTAAACCGGTAATGTCGATCATATCAGAAATCCTTTGTCGCGCATTTGAAACTTTATTGATTCGCGCTACAAAATGCAGATACTCTTTTATGTACATATCCAAATACAATGGATTATGCTCTGGCAGATAGCCAATATTACGTCGCACTTCGATAGGGTCTTTGACTACATCATAACCACAAACTTCTGCATATCCTTCTGTTTGAGGAATATAGCAGCTCAAAATTTTCATGGTGGTGGTTTTACCCGCACCGTTAGGACCTAAAAAGCCGACTATCGATGAACCATCAATAGAAAAACTGACATCATCTACAGCTTTTTGCGTTCCATAAGTTTTAGTAATATGTTCGAGTTTAACCGACATGCTGAATATTAACGGCAAAAATAGTAATAATTGTAGGCTACAATACCCCCCTGCAGACATATTTACAATTTTATGGAATAAGTAGGCTTGAATTAATCAGACCCTACAGAAAAACCCCTATTTTCGTCAAAAATCATCGCATGGACTACAAGCATCTCCTTTACGAAATAGAAAACGGTGTTTTAACCATCACAATGAATCGTCCGGATTCATATAATGCTTTCAATAATGATATGAGTTTCGAGATGATCGATGCGCTTAAGAAAGCAAAGAAAGATGAGGCTGTTAGGGTGGTTGTGCTTACAGGAGCCGGAAAAGCTTTCTGTTCAGGGCAGGATTTAAAAGACGCCCAAAAAGCCGGACCCGGCAGAAGTCTTGGAGAATCAGTTAGAACAAGATACAATCCAATGATTAAGGCATTAAGAGCGATTCCGAAACCGGTAATATGCCGTTTAAACGGTGTGGCTGCAGGGGCAGGATGTTCACTTGCAATCGCTTGTGATATGATCATCGCTTCCGAAAAAGCCAGTTTGATTGAAGTTTTTGTCAATGTAGGGCTTGTTTTGGATTCGGGTTCTTCTTATTTCCTTCCGCGATTGGTAGGCTCACAAAAAGCATTTGAACTGGCAACAACCGCTCAAAAAGTAAGTGCTGCTCAGGCAATGGAATGGGGGATGGTGAATGAAGTAGTAACACCTGAAGAGCTGGATGAAGCGGTAAAAAAACGAACCGATTATTATGCTAAAGCGCCCACTCAGGCGATTGGTTTTATCAAGAAAATGCTGCATCAAAGTTTTGAATCTGATTTGAATCATATGCTTCAACTCGAAGAAGACTATCAGGAAATTTCAGGCAACAGTGCAGACTACCAGGAAGGGGTTGCTGCTTTTGTAGAAAAGCGTAAGCCGGAATTTAAAGGGAAGTGAGCGAAGCTCATCCTGAGCGAAGCGAAGGATCTTATAAATTTAGAAAGTCAGAAGTTAGAAGATTCGAATTCAGAAGTAAGTAGCAAGCTTCAAAACCTAAGTTTTTTAGAAATATTCGCAGTTCTCAGTATTTTTCTTTGCGTTATTTTATCATCCGAACAACAGCAATAAAACCTTAGCGTCTTAGCGCCTTTGCAGTGAAAAAAAGTAGTAAGGTATAAGGTACAAGTAGCAAGTTTTTTTTGA